>DBCB01000130.1:15687-32606 GCA_002303765.1 Planctomycetaceae bacterium UBA969 | reverse complement strand
GATACTCTTTTGTTTGTTGACAATATCTTCCGGTTTTCTCAGGCAGGTGCTGAAGTTTCTGCATTGCTAGGCCGTATGCCTAGTGCTGTAGGTTACCAGCCTACACTCGCTACTGAAATGGGCGAGTTGCAAGAAAGAATTACATCCACAGCCAAGGGCGCTATTACCAGCGTGCAGGCTGTTTATGTTCCTGCTGATGATCCAACCGATCCCGCTCCTGCAAATGCTTTCCAGCATCTTGATGCGTTTATTTATCTTGAAAGAAAAATATCTGAAAAAGGTATTTACCCTGCTGTTGATCCTCTTGCCAGCTATAGCAATATTTTGGATCCAAATGTTGTTGGCGTTGAACACTATGGGGTTGCCCGCAAGGTACAGCAAATTCTTCAAAGATATCGCGAATTGCAAGATATTATTGCTATTCTTGGTGTTGAAGAACTTAGCGTAGAAGATAAGCAAGTTGTTTCCCGCGCTCGAAGAATTGAACGCTTTTTATCCCAGCCATTTATCGTTGCTGAAGTCTTCACCGGTAAGCCTGGTAAAGTTACTTCTTTGCAAGATACCATCCGAAGCTTTAAAGAGCTTTGCGAAGGAAAATGGGATCATCTTCCTGAATCAGCTTTCCTTTATGTAGGGGCGATTGAAGAAGCGGCTGAGCGAGCCAAAGAAATGGCGGCAGGTAAGTAAACCATGGCAGAAAATAACTCCAAAATTCATTGTGTTGTTGTGACACCTGAAAAGGCCTTGGTTGACCAAGATTCTGATTCCTTGGTTATACCCTTGTTTGATGGCGAAATGGGTATCCTTCCCAATAGGGCTCCATTAGTTTCGAAGCTGGGATTTGGTTCCCTTCGTATTCGTAATGGCTCCACTGATTCTTTTTTCTTTATTGAAGGTGGAACGGTACAAATTTCTAATAATATTGTAACTTTGTTGACCCCAAGGGCCACAGAACTATCAGCATTAGATGTTAATTCTGCTAAAGCTATTATTGATTCAAATCTTGAAGGTAAAACTTCAAGCGAACGGTCAAAGCTTAAAGATCGAGCCCGTGCAATTGTTCGTGCAAGTTCCAAATTAAACAGAAAGTAATTCTACTTTTTTGGCTTTACTTATCTGATAACAACACCAAGCAAGACTTTGCTTCTACAGGATATATGCTTTCAAAAGCTATGTTTGGTGCTTCGTGGAAGCTTACGATATCAAGAGGCGAAGCTTTGGCGGTATCGATAATTCGGCGCCATGGCCTTCCTGTTGGTGAAGCAGGGATTTTACATTCAGCGGGTTCATTTCCTGAATTCATAGCGACAAAGAAGTCCGCATCGGTTTCCCTGCCTGTTTTTAAACCATTTAATGCAAAAGCAAGGAATGTGCTTTCGGTTGAAAAATCAGGGGTTAGAGGTGAGATTCCATGCCAAATAATATCTCCAGTCTTCATAAAAGTACGTCTTCTTAAAGCTGGATGTGCGAGCCGCAATTTGATTATTTCTTTAGTGAAGCGATGGAAGTCTGAGTTTTTTTCCAGAAAGGACCAATCTGTCCAGCTGATTTCATTATCCTGACACCAAGCGTTATTATTCCCTTTTTGCGTTCGTAGAAATTCATCTCCCGCAAGCATCATGGGAACACCTTGCGAAATAAACAATGTGACATAAAAGTTTCTGACCTGTCTTTTTCTTAAACCTAGGATATATGGATCATTTGTTGGGCCCTCTTCCCCGCAATTCCAGCTGAAATTCTCCGAACAACCATCATTGTTTCCTTCGCCGTTTCGAAAGTTATGCTTTACATTGTAAGTTACAAGATCCCAGAGTGTGAATCCATCATGGCAGGTTATAAAATTTAAGCTATGGCGAGGTTTTCGCCCTGAAGATTCGTATAAATCGGAACTTCCGCAAATACGAGTAGCTAGTAAAGAAGCTATCCCCGGTTCTCCACGCCAAAATCTGCGAATGTCATCGCGATATTGGCCATTCCACTCGCTCCATCTTCTACCATAAGGGAAAAGTCCAACCTGATACAACCCTGCGGCATCCCATGGTTCAGCAATTAATTTGGTGTCAGCAAGAACGCCATCTTCGGCAATCATTTCTACGATTGGTGGTTCCACTAAAACATTTCCGAGATAATCTCTGCCCAGTATCGATGCGAGGTCGAAACGCAAACCGTCAACATTCATGTCTGCAACCCAGAATCGCAGACTGTTTGTAATCATTTCTCGGACGACCGGATGATTGCAATTTAAGGTGTTGCCGCATCCGGAAAAATTAAAGTAATTCCCATCTTTGTCTACCATGTAATAGGTGGAATTATCTAACCCTCGAAAACTATAAGTCCTACCGCGATGATTTCCTTCACCGGTGTGGTTGAAAACCACATCCATGATGACTTCAATTCCTGCCATATGAAATGCATGAACCATTTTTCGGAATTCAACAATGTGTTGGTTTATATTTCCGACACTTGCGTATGAAGTTTTAGGGGCATTAAATGAAATAGTGTTATATCCCCATAAATTACGGTGTTTTTTACCAGTAGCGGGGTCGAAAAAGGGGCAATCATTCTCATCAAATTCATGAACAGGTAAAAGTTCGATTGCTGTTATACCTAGATTTTTTAAGTATGGGATTTTTTCTATCAATGCATCAAAAGTTCCAGGATTGACAGTCATAGAAGTTGGGTGGCATGTAAATCCGCGGACATGAACTTCGTAGATGATGCTGTCTTCCATGGGAGTGCATAGATGCGTGTCTTCCATTTGGGGGATTTCGTTATTTGTAAAAATACTTAGCCTGGAAGTGTGATGTGCCATGGATTCATCATTGACTCCCCATTCCGATCCCCCAGAAATAGTTTTGCATTGAGGATCTAAAAGGAGATGTTCAGGATCAAATCGATGTATAGGTGACTGGGGACCATTAACTCTCCATCCATAGCAAAATGATTCGGGTAAGCCTTCAACAGCAATATGCCAATGATCCCCTGTTCTACTTTTTCTTGGGTGGAGAACTATTTCTGCAATTGGCTCTTTGGATTCGAGTGTGAATAAAGCAAGATGAACCTCGGTTCCGTGCCTGCATAGCAATGCAAAATTAATGCCATTGTTTAATGGCGTTGCACCAAGAGGAAGGCATTTCCCACGTGATAGTTTTAATGGAGTCATTGTTGATATATTGCCATTGCAGTGAAATTATGATTAGTTAAACATATTAAAATATAAAAGAACATTTGCTATTGTGTGTCAAGAATACGGAAAACACTAAGAAATATACTTGCATTTTTTCAAATAACTTTATAATCTAAATTTGTTAGATTTATTTATAGTTGTTCAAGATAAACCACCTTAACTGGTTATTTAACCAAGCAACAAAGCACAGTGGTAGTTATTGAGCTAGTTTTAATGGCCTTCCAGGTTTAATTTTTTGTTTAATCATGGATCACTTTTTATTTTTTTAAAGTCCCCATTGGAGGATTGATTATGTCCGTCGCACGCGGCGACGAAGGGATGGGTAACCTAGCTAGGAAAAGAGTAGTTCGCAAATCTCCAGAACAAGCTTCCCCTTCAAGCAGTATTGAATCAAGTCAACCGTCACAACCAATAACTCCAGTTGCTAAGGTGCAAACCAGCACACGGCTTGACGATTTGTATAGGCTTCCAATGCCTAAACTTTTTGCGCATGCCGAAAAAGAAGGTATTGCTGAACACACCGGTATGACTCGTGTACAGTTAATCGTATCGGTAGTTCGCAGACAAATTGAGCGTGGTAATGCCGTTAAAGGTTCCGGAACTTTAGAAGTGCTGCCGGATGGATATGGTTTTCTTCGTAGTGCAGCCCATAATTACTTGGCTTCTCCAGAAGATATTTATGTTTCCCCAAGTCAAATCCGCAGGCTTGGTTTACGCACTGGCCTTATGATTGAAGGACCTATTCGCTTGCCGATTGAAGGGCAGGACAACTTCGCTTTGATGCAAGTTGAACTAGTGCAAGGTCGTGCTCCAGATGAGCGAGCCCGCCCTATTGTTTTTGAAGATCTAACCCCCCTTCATCCTAATAAAAGACTTTTTCTTGAAACTTCAAATGGGGAGCTTTCAACTAGAGTTGTCGACTTAATTACCCCAATTGGTAAAGGTCAGCGTGGGTTGATTGTTTCTCCGCCAAGAGCTGGTAAAACTGTTCTTTTGATGCGAATTGCTCAAGCAATCAAACAGAATCACCCAGATGCTTATTTGATCGTTTTGCTTATTGATGAACGCCCTGAAGAAGTTACAGAAATGGTTCGTTCTGTTGCTAGTAAAAACGCTGAAGTTGTAGCTAGTACTTTTGATGAACCTTCTACGGATCATGTGCATGTCAGTGAAATCGCAATGGAAAAAGCAAAAAGATTGGTAGAAGACGGCAGGGATGTTATCATTCTTTTGGATTCAATCACAAGGCTTGCTCGGGCTCACAATTCCGAAGCGCCATCCGGCGGTAAATTACTCAGCGGTGGTCTTGATTCTAATGCAATGCAAAAACCTAAAAGATTTTTTGGTGCTGCGCGAAATATCGAAAATGGTGGCAGCCTTACAATTCTTGCAACAGCTTTAATCGATACCGGTTCCAGGATGGACGAAGTTATCTTTGAAGAATTCAAAGGTACTGGCAACATGGAAGTTCATCTCGACCGAAAGTTGGTAGATAAACGAGTATGGCCGGCAATTGATATTAATCGGTCTGGTACTCGAAAAGAAGAATTGCTTATGCATCCTGATGAACTGGATAGAGTCCGGGCTCTTCGCAGAGTGTTAGCGGATATGCACCCAGTTGATGCGATGGAGTTGATGGTATCTAGGCTTAAGAAATGCAAAACAAATGCTGAATTTCTTATGAATATGAACATGGCTTAATTCGCCAGGATATCAGATGGATCTTGAATCAAAATACCTGAAATTAAAAGCGCATTTTAAGAATGCCCGGGTTATTGAATCTTGTGGCGAATTAATAGGCTGGGATGAAAGAACGAATATGCCCCCCGGCGGGGCAGACCTTCGTGCCCTTCAAAATTCTGCTCTTTCAAAATTGCATCACGAACTAGTTACTGATTCTTGGCTTGGCGAGGCCTTGATGGCACTTTCTTCAGAATCTGCTGCCTTTCCTGCAGATTCCGAAATGAGTGTTAATGCAAGAGAATGGCTTCGTGTATTTACCCGCGCAAATAAAATCCCTGTTTCTTTGGTTCAAGAACTATCAACAACATTTGTATATTCCCAACAGGCTTGGCAGGAAGCTAGATCTCAAAAAAATTTCAGCTTGTTTGAACCTTGGCTTGAGAAAATAATTAATCTTAAAAGGCAGGAAGCGAAATGCCTTGCGAATGGTCAGGCAAGTTATGATGCCTTGCTAGATGATTATGAACCTGGCGCTACTTCTATCGAGTTAGATTCGATTTTTTATCCGTTAAAAGATTCGATTATTAAAGTATTAAATAATTGCTCAAAAGAAAATAATCGCAGCTTGATTTTGGGAAACTACCCTGAAGAAAAACAAAAGATTTTTAGTGAAATCGTTGCAGGCTATTGTGGGTTTGATTTTAATGCAGGCAGGCTTGATACAACTGCGCATCCTTTTTGTTGTGGTATTGGACCAGGTGACTGTAGGATTACCACTCGATTTAACCCTTCAGATTTTTCATCAGGTCTATTTGGTGTTTTGCATGAGGCAGGACATGGTTTGTATGAGCAAGGTTTAGATCCGGATCATTTTGGATTACCGACTGGAACGGCTGTTTCTCTTGGTATTCATGAGTCACAATCTCGCCTTCTTGAAAATCAGGTTGGAAGATCTTTGGAATTCTGGCGTTTTATTTACCCGCTTGCCATTAAGTTTTTCCCTGCACAATTAGCTCATTTATCTTTAAATGATTTCCATAAAGCCATTAATCAAGTTCAACCAGGTTTTATCAGGGTGGAGGCTGATGAAGTAACTTACAATCTTCACATCATCTTTCGTTATGAACTTGAAAAAGATTTGATTTCACAAAGCCTTTCCATTAAAGACCTTCCTGAAGCATGGGATGCTAAAATGGAAACATATTTGGGTTTGAAGCCTAAAAACGACGCAATGGGATGCTTGCAGGACATCCATTGGAGTGCTGGCCTTTTTGGGTATTTTCCTACTTATCTTTTAGGAAACCTTTATGCTGCACAATTTGTTGCTAAAGCTAAAAAGGAAATATCATGGAATGAAAATGCACTTAACGCTGATATCCTTTTTGAATTACGCCAGTGGCTTAAAAAAAACATTCATGTTCAGGGTAAAAGATATCTGCCCGTAAAACTTTGTGAAAAAGTAACAGGGCAAAAACTCGATAAAGTGTATTTCGAACAATATCTTTCACAAAAATTTAATTCTTAAATTTATCTAATCGAATATAAACGAAGTTTGCATCACTATTTCCTTCAATTCGTCATTATTAAAAGGCTTGCAAATTACCTTGTGATTTTTTAATGCAGTATTCATTGCGTGGCTTTTATCTGCCGTCATTAAAACAACTGCAGTAATATTTTTTTTGAGCAACATTTCGGCAAGAGTGATCCCGTCAATTCCAGGTAATGAAATATCAATTAATGCCAGAGTTGGTGTAATCATATTCACTACACGGATTGCTTCTTCAGCAGAAGAAACAGACAAAATTTTGCAACCCCATTAAGATATGCCTTTTTGAATTATTAGCCGCGTTGATGTATCATCTTCCACGAGCAAAATTGATTTTTCTGATTCAAGCATAATTGGCCTTTTGAACAGAATTAGGGTTAATCTACAGGATTTAAATTTGTTAAAGAAATTAAAATATAAGGCTTTATGAATATTAATGTTTAGACAATAATAATAAAGCAATTAATAAATTTAATTAGGGGTTAACATGGGATTTAAACAATTATCCTCAATTCTTTTGATTTTGCTTTTAATGAAAAATAATGTTTTTGGTGATCAGAACATGGATAAAGCTGCTAAAATTTTTCTTGATAAACACGAATTAGCAATGCGCCCATTAGAAATCGCAGCAAACCTTGCTTGGTGGAATGCAAACACCACGGGAAGTTCATCCGATTTTGATAAAAAAGAAAAAGCCCAAAATAAAATTGATGAGGCCTTATCTAATGCTAATTTGTTTCAAGAAATTAAATCTTTAAAAGATAATAAATCAAAAATAACTGACCCGATCCTCTCCCGAAGTGTTGATGTATTGTTTTTGATTTATCTTGAAAAACAAGTTTCTTTAGATTTGCTTAAAAAATCTTCTGCATTATCAAATAAGGTTGAACAATCTTTTAATTCTTTCAGGCCTGTAATTCAAGGAAAAGACAGCACTGAAAATGATGTCAGGGGCATTTTAAAGAATTCTCTTGATTCCAATCTTCGTAAAGAAGCTTGGGAAGCTGGCAAAAAGGTTGGCAATATCCTTGAGAACGATTTGAAGGAACTTGTAGCCACTCGAAATCAAATAGCTCGTCATTTGAAATTTTCGAATTATCACGAAATGCAGCTTTTTTTAAATGAACAAAAGGCTAATGATTTAATTAAGATTTTTGATCAACTCGATGATCTTACCCGTGAACCTTTCCAGCAAATTAAAGACGAAATTGATTCTAAGTTAGCGTTAAATTACAAAATCAAAAAAGAACAATTGCAAGCATGGCATTACCATGATCCTTTTTTTCAAGAAGCACCTGCAATCTTTGGTTTAGATTTGGATGGTCCGTTTAAAAAGGCTGATTTACTTGGGCTATCACAGAAGTTTTATAAAGGAATTGGACTTCCTATTGATCGTGTTATCGCCAATAGCGATTTGTATGAAAAAAAGGGTAAAAGCCCGCATGCATTCTGTACTGATATTGATAGATCAGGGGATGTAAGGGTTCTTGCAAATGTTAAACCAGATGATTATTGGGCATCCACTCTTTTGCATGAATTTGGTCATGCAGTTTATAGTTCGAACAATAATAATATTCCCGCTTCCTTGCCTTATCTTTTAAGGTCTGAGTGTCATATTTTGACAACTGAAGGTGTGGCAATGATGTTTGAACGTTTGACAAAGAGGTCTTCGTTTTTAAAAGCAATGGGCTTAAAAGTTGAAGATTCTGAAGGGTTTGATGCTGCTGCATCGAAAAATCTTAAAAACCGTTTGTTGATTTTTTCAAGATGGTGCCAAGTGATGCTTCGTTTTGAAAAAGGGATGTATGAAGATCCAAAGCAAGATTTGAATTTGTTATGGTGGACTTTGGTGAAGAAATACCAAGGTATTTCTATGCCTGTGAATCGGAATTCCCCTGATTATGCTAGTAAGATTCACATTGTAAGTGCCCCTGTCTATTATCATAACTACATGCTTGGCGAATTATTTGCTTCACAAGTACATCACGCCATCACCAAGGACTTATATCCAGGGAAATCCCCCTCGGAAGTTATTTATGAGGGCAATTTAAAGGTAGGTGACTTTATGCGTAACAAAATTTTTTCATCAGGGAAGTCTTTGCCGTGGGATGAATTAGTTAAGTTTGCAACTGATAAACCATTGAGTGCTGAAGCGTTTTCGTTAGATTTTAAAAAGTAATATATCGATTTAGATGTATAAGGCTGTTGTTTTAAAAGGTGAATGAATGACTATTAAAAGAACAAAGTGCCAAGAGTACATTAAAAAAATAAGTCATAAGAAAATAGAACCCCCTGCTTTAGTTGATTCTTATTCTTGTAAAAGACTTATTGATGATGTTTTTCTTTCTTACAATGCCGGAAGACTTCGTGAAGCTTGTCGAATCTATTCCGATAAAATGCTTGCATCTGATTGTGTTGTGGGAGTTGCGCTAAGCGGAGCTCTTACTCCAGCGGGCTTAGGAATGTCTTGTCTTGTTCCTCTGATTGAAGCTGGCTTTATTGATTGGATTGTAAGTACGGGAGCAAATATTTATCATGATACCCATTTTGCTCTCGGAATGGAGTTGCATCAGTCCCGGCCTGGTTTGGATGATCACCAACTTAAAGCGCATCAAGTGATAAGAATTTATGATATTGTTTTCGATTATGAGAATTTACTTGGTACGGATTTGTTTTTTCGTCAGTTAAGTCGTGGTGAAGCCTTTCAAAAAACAATGGGTACTGCGGAATTTCACAATCTTGCTGGGAAGTATCTTTCTGCTCATGAAGAAAAAACAAAAAATGTAGGAAAAAGTTTTCTTGCTGCTGCATATCGAGCCGGGGTTCCGGTTTTTACTTCTTCGCCAGGTGATAGCTCCATAGGGATGAATCTTGCGGCCCTACAACTTGAAGGGAATGGTTTGGCCATTAATCCGCTATTGGATGTTAATCAATCAGCCGCAATAGTATATGAAGCTAAAATTACAGGAAAAAGCGGTGTTCTGATTTTCGGGGGCGGATCCCCAAAGAATTTTATATTGCAAACGGAACCACAAATTCAGGAAGTCCTTGGCCTTGAAGAAAAAGGGCATGATTACTTTATTCAATTTACTGATGCCAGACCCGATACTGGCGGGTTAAGTGGAGCAACTCCTCAGGAAGCTATGACATGGGGTAAAGTCGATGAATCGCAGCTTCCTGATACGGTAACTGCCTATGTGGATTCAACTATAGCCATGCCTTTGCTGTCGCTTTATGCACAGCAATCATGCAAGCCAAGAAAATTGAGAAGGCTGATGGATAAGTTGCCAGAATTGACTGATAAAATCACAAAGATTTATTTGTCTAATAAAAAGAAGAATGGCTCTGATTAAAATTGTTGTGCAGCTCTTAAACCTTTATCAAATGAACTTATGATTTCCTCAATTGGTTCATGGCCGACCGATACGCGAAGCAGTCCCTCGGTTATTTTGAGTTCATTTTTTTGATCCGAAGTCAATTGTCTGTGAGATGTACTCCAGGAGTGGCTTACACTGGTTGTTGAGTGGCCAAGGCTAGGGCAAAAAGGGATATTGATTGCAGCCTGTAAAAACTTGTTCACTCCCGCCCTGCCCTTAGGAATTTCAACAGCAATTAAATGTCCTGGCAAGCTACCGAATTGTTTTAACGCGATTTCAAAATCTTCGTGGTTTTGTAAGCCTGGAAAGTCTACTCTTATTTCTTTATGGCTTGTTTTTAACCAGTTTGCTAATTCAAAAGCGTTTTTGCAGCTTTGATTTAATCTTAATTGCAATGTTTCTAAACTGCGTGATATAAGCCAACAATCAAATGGGCTTGCATGGAAACCTAGATCTTTTACAGCTTTAGTTATAGTTTCTTGTATGCCTTGATTTCCGCCCACATATCCCATGGTTACATCACTATGACCACACATGATTTTTGTAAGGCTTTCAATTACGATATCTGCCCCATGATCTAAAGGTTTGCATAGTAAGGGCGTTGCAAAAGTATTGTCGACAACCAAATGTGTTTTGTTCTTTTTTGTAAGTAAGCTTATTTCTTTAAGATTAGGTACGCGTAAAGTTGGGTTGGTAATGGTTTCAATGAAAAGAATTGATGCAGGCGTTGATAATGCTGATTTAAGTTCGTTTAGGTTGCATTCATCCACGATGTTGCATTGCACACCAAAACGGGTGAAATCTTTTTCTAGGATTTTTAGGGTTCTTCCGTAAAGCCTTTTACCTGCAATGATTCTAGTGCCTGATGATAGTAAACCCATGAAAACTGAAGAAATCGCACCCATTCCGCTGCCTGTAACTATTCCCCAATCGGCATTGTGTAATTTTGTAATTTCGTTGGCTGTTATTACTGCATTTGGATGGCCATCTCTTGCGTAAATAAATTCTTCGTTAGGATTTAGAATTGCTTCTTCGTACTTGTCAAGATCAGCAAATTTGTAGACTGATCCAGGGTAGATGGATGGAACGAGTGTATTTGATTTTTGTAGCATTGTTACCACACTAGTTTTTTAGCGGCTTTAAATATTCCCTTACTTTGTTCCGTTTTGTTTGGGTTCATACCTAGCTTTGTAATTTGGTTCATGGTTTCATCTTCAGATTTTAATGTGGTTTTTTGAAGGTATACATACCAAAATGATGCCGCAATTGAACCATCGAGATCAAAAACATAAATCGGCTGTAGCGATGAATTCTGTAGTTTTGAAATTTCAATGTTAAATCTTTCTGCACTTATATTTGATTCTTCCACTAATAATAAATTTAATTTCATTCCTCGTTTTTCAAATAAAGACGTGATTGCTTTTGTTTCTTGTGTTGAAGAGTGGATGAATAATGCGGATTTAAATTTTTCTTTAACTAGCCAATCTATGCCGTCCGGATAGGGTAATAATCCTACTGCAATTGAGTTACTCATTAATGAATAGCCAGGAATATCTAAAGGCTGGATTTTCCCGATTAGGTTTTTAGGATCCGTTTCAGTTTTTGAAATGGGCGGCTCTTTTGATTCAGTTGGCTTTTCTTCAGTTGGCTTTAAGGTTGCATGCCCTGCTGCTGATTCTGGAGGAAGAAGTTTAATCGAACTTGAATACTGAGGTGTTTTCACTTTTTGCGAAATAGTCCCATTTGGTACCGGATTTAAAGCTGGCGATGGGTTAGGAATGGGCGCACTAGGGTTGGGATAGTATTGTGGTAATGGATCCGAAGGCGCAGGGCCTATTCCTGTTGGCGCTGGAGTAGATATCGGTAGTGCGGTTGGGGGACTATCGTTAAGGTTCTTGGGGCTGCGCAAGGTTCCGAATAGCTTGAAGCTTCCCGAACTTGGGCGTTGAGATTGTTGATTACAGCCAACCGTTAGAAGTAAGCATCCGGTTATCGTGATCACATAATATTTCATAAATAGCTCCGTTTGTCTTGGAACTACCATTAAACCAAAAAACAATAGTTTTCTTTTTTGAAATACTTGCCATTAAGGCAAATACTTTCAAAGGAATTACGGTTGTGCGAGTTTTAACGGTGTTTACTGCGATAAAACCAAACCAATTTGGATTCTAAGGTTCTTGAGACCTTATTTTGATTTAAGTTTACATTAGCGGTTAAGAAGGACGGGTATTTTTAATAGCTATTCTTCTTAACTCTAACATTAGCAATAGGATGCATATGGCTAGTTTTAAAGAAACAATTGCTGATCTTAACGCCCAAATAACTTTATTTGGTTCTTTTTTAAAAACTGAGCGTTCGGTATCAAAAAACACTTATGTCAGTTATTTGCGAGACCTTAAAAAATACTTTGAGTGGTCGTTGGAGCGCAAAATAACCAAGTGCATGAATCCGTCTTTGGATGATCTTTTAAATTTTGTTGAGTATTTGAAAGAAAAGGCTTTAGCCCATTCAAGTATAGCTAGGCATTTAATTTCATTAAAAAACTTCTTCCGTTTTCTTCGAATGGAAGAGAAAAGTACAAATCAATCTGTTGAATTGCTAGAAGCTCCTGCGCTTTGGACAAGAATACCCTTCGTTTTAAGCCCCGAGTCAGTAACAACATTATTAGAAGCTCCCAGTTTGGAAGACCGTTATTTTTTGAGAGATCGTGCTATTTTGGAATGCCTTTATGCAACCGGTTGCAGGGTTTCTGAAGTCGTAAATATGGAACTTAAAGATCTTCACCTTGATTCCAGTTTTATTACATGCACGGGAAAAGGTCGAAAACAACGAATTGTTCCCCTGGGAAAACAAGCGATTTTGGCAATTAGGAATTATCTTCAAAATTTAAGACCATTGCTTGTGAAGATTCAAGCAAGCACAAGTATGGTTTTTGTGAGCAAAGCTGGTAAACCGCTAAACCGGATTATTATTTGGAAGCAAGTTAAAAAATATGCTTTAAAATCAGGCTTAAACGGAAAAATTAGCCCCCATACTCTTAGGCATAGTTTTGCTACACATCTTTTGTCTGGCGGGGCTGACCTTCGAGCTGTTCAGGATATGTTGGGGCATTCGAATATTAGGACAACTCAACTTTATACACATGTTGACAGAAATAGGCTTAAATTAATTCATTCCAAATTTCATCCCCGCGGAAATAAAAAATAGAATGATTTTTACTTTGTAATTTGTTATTAAATACTTAGTTCAATTTTTATCGATGTTTCTTTGTTTAAATCATATGGTTAACTATAATGATTTTTAATGATGGAGCATGGTGTTTTTAGACTAATAAAAAGGTTTCTAGGTCATGGATTTTGATCTTTCAACATATTATCCGATTTTTATTTATGCAGTATTTGTATTCGGGTTTGCAATTTCTGCACTTACCGTTTCTCACATATTGAGCCCAAATAAAAAGACTTCAGTCAAAAACATGCCTTATGAATCGGGCATGGACCCTTTTGGTGATGCAAAAAAACAGTTTGATGTTAAATTTTACCTCATCGCCATTCTTTTTCTTGTGTTTGACGTTGAACTTTTATTTTTATACCCATGGGCTGTTTCGGCTTATGCCCCAGGGATGGCTACTTTGCCCTCAGTTTTTCTTGGGCCTGCTTTTGTTGAAGTACTTTTATTCGTGTTTGTTCTTTTTATTGGCTATATTTATGCTTGGAAAGCAGGAGTCTTTCAATGGCGCTAGAATTTTTGAAAGATAATTTTGTTGTTACTAAATTAGATTATCTTGCTAGCTGGTGCAGAAAATACAGCTTATTTCCCATGCCTTTTGCTACTGCATGTTGCGGCATTGAGTTAATGGCAACTGGTGCCAGCAAACATGATATCTCTCGATTTGGTGCAGAAGCCTTTCGCTTTTCTCCTCGACAATGCGATTTAATGATCGTTGCGGGCAGAGTTGTGATGAAAATGGTTCCTGTTATGCAGCGAATTTGGCAACAAATGCCAGAACCAAAATGGTGCATATCTATGGGCGCATGTGCATCCAGTGGTGGGGTTTTTGACACTTACGCTGTGGTTCAAGGGATCGATCGATTTATTCCTGTTGATATTTATGTGCCTGGTTGCCCGCCTAGGCCTGAACAGTTGTTGCAAGGGATCATCGATCTGCAGGAAAAAATCGCAAATACTGGAACTATTTTTGGGACAGAGTTCGGTAAGAGGAATGTTTACGAAGGGCCAAGGCCGCTCAGTAAATTTTTATCACCTGATCAAAGCGTACAAGCTCCTGCAAATTTCAGAAGTTCTACTAGAACAATTTAGCTTGATTTAAAGGGGTTTACTTTGAGTTTTGCTGATATCAAAGAAAAATTGAATGCTAAGTTTCAAAATTTGAACCTAGAGTTTTCGTCCTTCAGGGACAATGATAGGGTTCTTGTTCCGTCTTCTGATCTTTTTGAAATTTTAAGTTACCTTAAAACAACTTTTTGTTTTGATATGCTCATCGATTTGTCTGCAGCTGATTATCTTCATTTGCAAGGCGCAACCCATCGTTATGGGGTTTGGTATGCTCTTTTAAATGTTGAAAATGGCGAAAGATTGATTGTTAAAAGCCACCTTGATGACCCCGATCCTAGGCTTTCTTCGGTTTATGATTTGTGGAAGGGTGCAGATTGGATGGAGCGTGAAGTTTACGATATGTATGGGATTGAATTTGAAGGGCATCCCGATCTTCGAAGGATTTTGTTGCCTGATGAATTTGTAGCTTTTCCTCTGCGTAAAGATTACCCTTTGCGTGGGATGGGTGAAAGGCATAACTTTCAGTCCGTTATTCGTTCTGAATCGTGATATTGGAGTAGGATTAAATGCCTTTAAATTTGGCTGATGCCATACCTGATACAAGTTCGCCTGAAAGAGAGTTTCTCTGGACACTCAATTTCGGTCCGCAGCATCCTGCTACCCACACTACTTTGCGTTTAATTCTTACTCTTGATGGCGAAGTAGTAGTTCATGCAATTCCTGATATAGGTTTTTTACACAGCGGTTTTGAAAAGCTTGGTGAGCATCTTGATTTTAATCAATATGTAACCATAGTTGATCGAATGAATTATATTTCCCCGGTATCCAATGAAATATCTTGGCATCATGCAGTAGAAAAATTATTGGACATAGACCTGACTCCTCGCTGCAAGTACATTCGCACGATTTTTGCTGAATTAATGAGGATTCATGATCACCTTGTATGCTGTGGGGCAGCAGCTTTAGATCTTGGTGCCTTCACTGCTTTCTTGTACGCATTCAATTTGCGCGAAAAAATCAATGATATCTCTGAAGTTGCGAGTGGGCAGAGGTTTCACCCTAGTTACACCAGAGTTGGTGGTTTACTTTGTGACGTGGATGATGTTTGGATTACAAAAGTTAGAGCTTTTATTAAATTGTTTTATGCAGCCTATGCTGACTTAATGAAGCTTCTTCAAAGAAATCGAATCTTTGTTGACCGAACTAGGGGCGTTGGTGTTCTCACTAAAGAAGAAGCGATTAATCGTAGTGCTACAGGCCCAATCGCCAGAGCAAGTGGCGTTACCCGTGATCTACGAAAAGATCAGCCTTATCTTGCTTATAAAGATTTTGATTTTAAAGTTGTTTGTTCCACTGAGGGTGATTGCTATGCTCGCTTTCTCGTCCGAATGGAAGAGATGGTTCAGAGTATTAAAATCATAACCCAAGCCATCGAGAACATTCCTTCAGGCCCAATTAACATTGATGTAAATTCGAAATTCGTGGTTCCCAACCAAATGTCGGTTTATCGAAGTATTGAAGGTTTGATTCAACATTTTGAACTTCATATGACTAATCGACAATTGGAAACTCCCAAAGAAGAGATCTATGCTGCCACAGAATCCCCGAATGGTGAGTTGGGATTTTATATTGTTTCCGATGGGTCTGGGGTTGCTTACCGAGCAAGAACAAGGCCGCCATCTTTTATTCATTTTTCTTTGTTTCCGCATTTGATTGTTGGTCATCAAATTAGTGATATTCCAGCAGTTTTAGGCAGTATCAATATCATTGCAGCGGAGTTGGACCGATGAGCTCACTTAAGCCTGAAATTGTTGAGAAAATAAAAAGTTTGATACTTCTTTATCCTGCAAAGCAAGCTGTAACTCTTCCTGCTTTGCATCTTGTTCAGGATCAAGAGCGCTGTGTTTCTCAGCAAGCGATTGTTGAAATTGCTGCTCTCCTTGAACTTAGCCCAGCAGAAATTCATGACACCATGAGTTTTTATGGTTTCTTTAAAACTGAATTAAACCCTTTGGGTAAATGCAGGCTTTGGGTCTGCCGCAGCCTTGCTTGCGATCTCCGTGGGGCTGATGATTTGCTCAATAAATTGATTAATAAATTGGGTGTTGCACCGGGGCAAACAACCAAAGATGGCATGTTTACACTTGAAGAAGCGGAATGCATTGGAGCTTGTGAAGGCGCTCCTTGTGTTTTAATTAACGATGTACATTGTCACAATGTTTCAGATGCCGACAGATTAATTGATGATATTCGAAAAAGCTTTAGATTGTAATTATTCTAAGCTAAAGGGGTTTTTTGTATGGCAAAATACTAGCCAGTACTTTTGAAAAGAATTGCTAAAGATAATAGCGATTATATCGATTCATACATTGCGGATGGTGGTTATCTTGGTTTGAAAAAAGTCCTTAAGGATATGGCTCCTACTCAACTCATTGATTTAGTGAAAGCTTCGGGTTTGCGAGGTAGAGGTGGTGCCGGTTTTCCAACAGGGCTCAAATGGACTTTTCTTCCTAAAGACCATCCTGGGCCAATTTATCTTTGCATTAATGCTGATGAAAGTGAGCCTTGCACTTTTAACAATCGCGTTTTAATGGAAAAAGATCCTCACCAAGTTCTCGAGGGTATTATCCTTACGAGTTATGCTGTTGGAGCAAGTAAAACTTTTATCTATGTGCGATATGAATATGGTGATGCATATCGATCCATGGAACGCGCCGTGCAACAGGCGTATGACAAAGGTTTACTAGGGAAAAATATTCAAGGTTCTTCTTTTAGTCTTGAAGCGGTGATGCATAAAGGTGCAGCAGCTTACATTTGTGGTGAAGAAACT
>DBCB01000130.1:15127-15607 GCA_002303765.1 Planctomycetaceae bacterium UBA969 | reverse complement strand
CCGGCTATTGAGGGGGCTTTTCGTAAGCCAACTATTGTCAATAACATTGAAACTGTTTCTTGTGTTAAGAATATTGTCGATTTAGGTGCTGACTGGTTTAAATCTATAGGTATTCCACCTGATCCCGCAAATCCCAGAGATGCCGGAAGTTATGGGCCAAAGTTGTATTGTGTTAGCGGGCATGTTAATCGCCCTGGCCTTGTTGAACTCCCGATGGGTATTTCTGTTCGCGAGTTGATTTCCGAGCATGGCGGAGGCGTTTGGAAAAATCGTAAAGCCAAGGGAGTTATTCCTGGTGGTAACAGCATGGGCTTTATGACCGAAGCTGAACTTGATACTAAGCTGGATTTTAATGGGCCTGGTAAAGTTGGTTGTCTGGGTCTTGGTACTGGTGCTGTTACTGTTTTTGATGATCAAACAAGTATTGTCGATGTCCTTTACAATATTTGCAGATTCTTTGCTCATGAATCTTGTGGCCAA
>DBCB01000130.1:7862-15048 GCA_002303765.1 Planctomycetaceae bacterium UBA969 | reverse complement strand
AATCATCGATCGAATTCGCAAAGGCCATGGTAGGATTGAAGACCTTAATATTCTTGAAGAGGTAGGAAATCAAATTGGTACCATGCCAGGCACTACAATTTGTGGGCTGGCTGATGGTGCAGGTTGGCCTGTTAAAAATGCTATTCGAAAATATCGTAATGAGTTTGAGTCTTATATTAAAAATGGTGATAAGAAAGTTAGAACTTTGAATTTGCAAATGTCTCACCATTAATTGACCTATTTATTATCGGAGCTTTTGGATGGCCACTGTTTACATAAATGATAAAGCTGTTGACATCGGCGACAAGAAATTAAATCTTGTTCAAGCCGCTGAGTTGGCTGGTGTTACCATTCCTCATTATTGCTACCACCCTGCCCTTTCAGTGGTTGCTAGTTGCAGAATGTGCCTTGTCGAAGTTGGCGAGAAAAAACCGGATGGTACGGTTGTTATGCAGCCTAGGGTTATTCCAGCTTGCCAAACTCCCGCCAAAGATAACACTGTTATTCAGACTGCTACTGCTAAAAGTAAATCAGCCCAAGCTCAAACTCTTGAATCCATTCTTTTAAATCACCCTTTGGATTGCCCTGTCTGCGATAAGGCGGGAGAATGTAAGCTTCAAGATTACAGCTATAATTACGGCAACTCTGAAAGCCGTATGGTTGATGAAAAAAATACACCACCGAATAAGCCTGATCTCGGCAATAATATAAATCTTTTCACCGATCGTTGCATCATGTGCTCTCGCTGTGTTCGATTTACTCGGGAAATATCAGGCACCGCCGAGTTGCATATTGTTAATCGTGGAAGTCACGCTGAGATTGATGTATTTCCTACTGAGCCTTTAAACAATAAGCTTGCATCCAATGTTGTTGATCTTTGTCCGGTAGGTGCCTTGGCTAGCAAAGATTTTCTTTATACTCACCGCGTTTGGAATTTGAAAACTCAGGATAGCGTTTGCGCTGGGTGTTCTACTGGTTGCAGTATTCACTTAGATACAAACAAGAATGTTGTTTACAGGCTTCGCCCTCGTGAAAACCCAAATGCTCAGGGATATTTCATGTGCGATGATGGCCGTCTGGGTTATCATTATGTTAACTCTTCCAATCGTATTTCTAAACCACACATGAAGTCAGAGTCTGGTGCCGATATTTCTTCTTGGAAAGATATATTGCCGGCTTTGCGCGCTGAGCTCAATGCTGTGGCTTCAAAGAATCCCGCTGGAATTGCAGTGATGCTTTCGCCTTTTCTCACAGTTGAGGAAGGTTTTTTACTTGCTACTTTTGTTAAATCGATTTCTCCTAAGTCGAAGTTGGTGCTAGGGCCCGTCCCGGTGATTGGTGAAGATGATCATTATCCAAAAACTCGAGGTTCGGTTGCTCCAAAGGTGAAATTTACCATTCGCAATGAAAAGTGTCCGAACAAAAAAGGTATAGAGCAAATTATCAAGCATTTTGAAGGTGATGTAATTCTAGTTTCTGATTATCTAAGTAAAAATACACCCGAGGCTTTATTTATTGCTGCAGGGTATCAAGGCGAAGAGGTTTCATGGTTTGATAATACTCTTCTTGGGTTATTTAAGAAAGTAAAGCTTTTAATCACGCAGGATCTTTTTCCTAGCGCTTTAACAGATGCCTCAAAATATGTTATACCTTCTGCTGCCTTTTCAGAAAAAGAAGGTACTTTTGTAAACTATTCAGGTTTAGCTCAGGAATTGCACTGGGCTTGCGTTCCGTTAAAGCAAGTTCGTACTGACGGTCAGGTTTATTTAGATTTGCTTGAAAGAAAAGGGTTGCTTCAGGCTGCTAATGTTAGGGATGAAATTGCTAAATCAATTCCCTATTTTTCTCGATTGGCTGGTGGTAAACTCGAATCAGATGGCGTACATTTGGAAAACATAGCCTAGTTTAGGTTTATGGTTTTTGAAAGGACTGGAATGAGTCTGGAATTTTCGCTTCTAATTACTGTTATTTTGATTTCTGCAGTTCTTGGTTGCTTGAACGGCGGGGTAGCCTACCTTATTTTGGTTGAGCGTAAAATCTCCGCTTGGGTTCAAGATCGAGTTGGCCCTAATCGTGCATTTTATGGCATTCTGCAACCTATATGCGATGGGGTTAAATTGCTTCTAAAAGAAGAGATGATCCCAAAATATGTTGATAAGCTTTTTTTTATGATTGCTCCAGCTATCGCTCTAATTACCGCTTTTATGGCTTTGGCGGTGGTGCCTTTTGGTCCGACGAGTCCTTCCCCGATCCTTGTTGATTATCGTCAAAACTCTCCCACTTATAAACTTGCGGTTTGGCCATCCACCCAAGTTGAGTATGATTCTGTGATGATTGCTGACAGGAATCATGCCGCGGAAAATAAATCTGTTTCATTTGAAGATCAGGTTAAAAACTATAATTCTCACATTCAATTTGTGCTTGCTCCGCATGTTGATATTGGGATACTTTTGGTTTTTGCAATCGGTAGTTTAGGGGTTTATGGTGTGATTCTTGGTGGTTGGTCATCTAATAACAAATATAGTCTTTTGGGTTCATTACGTTCGAGTGCGCAGTTAATCAGTTATGAGATTCCTCTAGGGTTATCTGTACTAGGGGTTGTTCTTGTAACGGGTTCACTTAATCTTGAACGAATAATTCAGCACCAGGTAGATCATGGCTGGAATGTTTTGTTTCAACCATTGGCAATGGTTCTCTTTGGAACTTCAATTTTTGCTGAATGTAATCGCCTTCCTTTTGATTTACCTGAATCTGAGCAAGAATTAGTTGGTGGTTATCACACTGAATACAGTTCAATGAAATTTGCTCTTTTTCTATTTGGTGAATACACCCACATGATTACAACTAGCTTTCTTATGATGGCTGTATTTTTTGGTGGGTGGCATTTGCCGTTTATTACCGATCCTAATGACTTTTCTGTTTTTGGAATTGCTCTTAAATTTGCAATTGCTGCTGGTAAGACCGTTGGCTTTATAATTTTCTACATGCTTATTCGGTGGACGATACTTAGGTTTCGGTTCGATCAACTTATGCACCTTGCATGGAAGATAATGCTTCCGATTTCTTTAGCTAGTTTCACCATGTTAGTATTTATTATTCATTTTAAACCAATTGGTCAGGAATCAATTTGGTTGATGTGTCCTGTATCTCTAGCAGTTTTGCTAGGGTCCGGATTTATTGGTTTAAGGATTTCTAAGCCATCTGCTGCTTCCACCAAAACCAAGGTTCCATACCTAGGCCATGGAGCGGGGTATTCTGTTCAACAGGATTCGAAAATTCGATTTGAAAGTTTAGGCAGATAAGTTTTTTCTGGTATTTAAAGGGGTTGGTATGAAGGCTGAAGAAATATCTTGGGTTAAATCTCCTGAATTCGGAGTGATGGACCAGATTTTTTTACCTGCGATTTTTACTGGTATGGTTACAACTTTAACCCATATGGGTAATACTCTGTTTAGTTCTAAAGATGTTGTAACTCAACAATTCCCTGAACAAAGACCAAATTTACCTGCTAATTACCGTGGTGTTCATCGCCTTAACCGGGATGATGAGGGCCGTGTTAAATGTGTTGCCTGCTATATGTGCTCTACCGCTTGCCCCGCACATTGTATTGATATCGTTGCTGCTCCATCACCTTGGCCGGATCGGGAAAAATATCCTGAAGTATTCGTTATTGATGAACTTCGTTGTATCTACTGTGGAATGTGTGAGCAGGCTTGCCCTGTTGATGCTATTGAACTTACCACTCTTTATGATCTCACAGGTCATAGCCGTGAAGAAATGATTTTCAATAAAGAAAAACTTTTGAGTGTTTTTGATAAAACAGTTGCTATGGGAACTGATCCCGTTCGTACAACTCATGGTAGGTTGGGTGTTGCTAGTGAACCAGCCTCTCGTGGGGTAACAGGATCTTCCTCAATGCAAACTTAGTAATTTGTCCAAATAGTTATTTCTTGTTTTGTTTATTGGCTGGGAAGTATTTTAATGAATGACCAATCTTGGATGACCCTGACAAACCTTTCGCTACTCTTTGGGTGGCTTGCGGTTTACTTTTGTTTGCCAAAAAGAATTTCTGGCTCAAGTCGATTAATTGGTTATGGTGCTGGTTGTATTGCTTTAATTATTTCCGCTATTCAAATTTTTACCACTTACTCATTTAATCCTGAACTAGTGCTATTTTGTGTTTTTTCATTTTTTGCGATTGTTGGTTCTTGCCTTATGATAGTTGCCCAAAACCCTGCCCACGGCGCTATTTGCTTTGCTTTGACAATCACCAGCACGGGTGGGATTTTTCTTCTTCTTGCAGCCCCTTTTGTTATGGCTGCCAATATTATTGTTTATGCTGGTGCTATTATTGTTACTTTCCTTTTTCTTCTCATGCTTGTTAATCAGCATAATGCGGATCTTGCAGATTCTGAAAGCCGTGAACCTTTTCTTGCTTCAGTTACAGGTTTTATTTTAATGGGTTCTATGATTTCAATTCTTACTGCCTCGTTTTCTTCCCAGTCGCTTCCTAGTAATCTTAATGAAATTGAACTTATTGTTAATGAAACACAGGAAGCACTTAGCATTAATAATCTTTCTGAGTTAAAAGCCAAAGTTATCAATGGTGACAATTATGTGGTTACTAAACTTAAAAATGCTTTAGGTGGAAGCGGTATTTGGGTGGAAAGAATTGAAGTTGATGTGCAAAAAAATGGCACACTAATGGTTAACAAATCAGATGATATTGTTGAAATTAAAGCTGCCCTTACTTCTTTAGTTAGTATTGGAACCGAGTATTTAAAATACCGACCTTTATTAAGGCCCTCTATAGCTATGGCTGGTAATTCTGGTGCTGATCCAAGTTTACCACTGGGCAAGATACGAAAAGATCAATCGGGGAGGCCAGCAATGCCTGCTGATAATACAACATTCTTGGGTAAACTACTTTTCTCCGATCAGTTGATAGCAGTTGAATTGGCGGGGTTGTTGCTTTTAGTTGCCACGATTGGTGCGATTGTTATTGTTCGCCAATTGCCAACGAAAGTGAGTTCATAACAATGCTAGATTTAAAAATATATCTGATCTTGGGTGCAATATTATTTTGCATCGGACTCATCGGTTTTGTTTCTCGTAGAAACATGATCACAATGTTTTTAAGCGCAGAACTGATGCTTCAAGGGGTTGCAATTAACTTCTTGGCATTCTCGAGATTTAGAGGCAATCTCCAGGGACAATCATTTGTCCTTTTTATACTTTCAGTTGCAGCTTGCGAAGCTGCTATCGCCCTCGCTTTAATTGTTATTCTCTACCGCGCTAAAAATTCCCTTGATGTAAGCAAATGGCAGGATTTGCGTGAAGAAGATCTTGAGCCAAATGAAGACCAAGAAATATTGTTGGTTGATTCTTATCAAATTCAACCGATGCCTTCATTACCTGTAGCTGGTCATAGGCCTGCCAAAGAAGAGGATGCAAGCCATGTATGATGCTATGGCGTATTTATGGATGATCCCCGTAATTCCTATTATTGCGGGATTTATTACTTTTATTATTGGCCCAAGCCTTCTTCGTTCTCAGGCACATTTACCTTGCATTTTTGCAGGCTTGATTTCTTTTGTTTTATCTTTAGTTGTTCTTAACGATGTGATTAAGGCTGTTGAATCCAACGATATATCAAACCCCTCCTCTGTTTCTGTTTCCTATTTTGAATGGTTTCGCACTGGTGACCCAAATCTTGTCGGTGAAAACATTAAGACAGCAGGATCATTGAAGGCTGAATTCAGCCTTAGGCTAGATCCTCTTTCCTCCGCAATGATAGTTATGGTTACTTTTTTAGGTACTCTCATAGCTGTATTTTCTACAGGATACATGAGAGACCATCATGGACATATTGATCCTGGTTACCCTCGCTTTTTTGCGTCTGTTTCTCTTTTTCTTGGGTCCATGTTAATTCTTGTTCTTGCTGATAATGTACTATTGCTTTATGCAGGTTGGGAAGGCGTTGGGCTTTGCAGTTACTTGCTTATTGGTTTCTGGTTTGAAAAGCCTTCAGCTTGCAAGGCTGCTCGAAAAGCATTTTTAGTTACCAGACTTGGTGATGTTGCGTTGTTTTTAGGCTTTGCTTTACTCTGGGTTTCTTCAGGATATCGACTTGATTTTGACGGACTATTAACACTTTCGAATTATGATTCTGGTGTTGGCTTGGCTTGCTTCTTATTGTTTCTAGGAGCTTGCGGGAAATCTGCTCAATTTCCTCTTCATGTTTGGTTGCCAGATGCGATGGAAGGCCCTTCCCCTGTAAGTGCCCTTATTCACGCTGCTACTATGGTTACTGCAGGCGTTTATCTTCTTGCTAGATTTATGCCTTTATTTGCTTCAGTTCCCGAAGTGCAAATGGTTGTTATTGGCATTGGAGCTTTTACCAGTCTCTTGGCGGCTTTGATTGCACTAACTCAGACCGATTTAAAACGAATACTTGCTTATTCTACAATGAGCCAGCTTGGTTATATGTTCATGGCATTGGGAGCCGGTATTGATGTTAAATCTGCTCTGCCAATGTTGGCGCTAAGTGCAGCGATTTTTCATCTATTAACCCATGCCTTTTTTAAAGCATTGCTTTTTTTAAGCGCAGGAAGCGTTATGCACTCTATGCATGATGTAATCGATTTAAGACGTATAGGCGGTTTAAGAAAGGTTCTTCCTTTAACACATATTGGTTTCTTGTTTGGGGCGTTAGCGTTGGCTGGCTTGCCTCCGTTTGCTGGTTTTTGGAGTAAAGATGAGATATTGAGTGTGATCCATGAAACTTCAAAGCATTCCAATTATCCTTGGTTCTACATATTAATGTGGGCCACTGGAATCTTTGTTGCTTTTTTAACAGCTTTCTATACTTTTAGAGCCTATTTTCTTACATTCTGGGGTGTCCTAAAACTTCCTGAGGAATGTCATGGTGAAGTTCATGAATCCCCGAAATCGATGACATATCCTTTGTTGCTTTTATCTGTTTTTGCAATTGGAATCGGGTTTGTTCTTTCAAATTCTACACCTTTATCAATCGAGAAATTTTTAGGGAAAACCCCTGGTTATGTTTTGTTAGAACACCATGATCATGATTGGTTGACAGTTGGCTTTGCTACTGCTTCTGGTTTTGCAGGCTTGATATTAGCTTTTGTTTTTTATGGTAAAGGTGGGGTTACATTGTCTGAGC
>DBCB01000130.1:5727-7855 GCA_002303765.1 Planctomycetaceae bacterium UBA969 | reverse complement strand
CAAACATCAAGTAAGTCAAACTTTGCTATTGAACTAAGTAAAAACAAATTCTTTTTTGATGAGATTTATAACAAACTTTTAATTGCCCCTCTTAATTTAGTTTTTTATTGTTCAAGAATTTTTGACCAGTACATTCTTGATGGTATCGTAGATTTGATTGCTCATATCCCCCAGATGATTGCGCAATTATTTCGACCCATTCAAAATGGATTGGTTCAGTTTTATGCCCTTGCGATGATTTTGGCGGTAACTGTATTCCTGATAGCCCTAGCAAGATCGATGTAGTGCAAAATGAGTCAATTAGTATTACTTCTTTTATTGGTTCCTCTGGCGGGTGGATTAGTTACGCTTTTCCTCAGAAATTCTGGGTATGAGTTTGCACGAAAACTTGCCTTGGGTTTTTTCCTCTTGAATCTTTTTATCTCTCTTAAGCTAACATGGGATTATTTACCCCTCCTTGAGAAACATGCTGTTTCTGTGGACGAAAAACTTACATTTGTGCCATTGAATGTTAGTGTTACTGTTTTTGATTTAATTCGATTTCAAGCCCCCCAAGAAGGCAGACCTGATGCCGGGGCAATACGCTTTTTTATCGGTGTTGATGGTCTTAACCTGTTTTTACTTCCCTTGACTTGCATTTTATTTGCCGGGTCAGTTCTCGCGACTTGGAATTCAATCCGGGAAAAATCTCATCTGTATTACGGCTTAATGCTCCTACTTCAATTCTCTACCATTGGGGCTTTTCTTTCTTTTGATGTCATTCTTTTTTATGCTTTTTTTGAATTAACTTTGATCCCTCTTCTTTTTCTAATAGCAATGTGGGGCGGGCCTAATAGGCAATACGCTGCTAAAAAATTGTTTGTTTATACCCTAGGTGGTGGTTTAGCTACTTTACTAGGAATTATTGGGCTTGTTTCTTCTCTTAATCAAAATCATCTTGATGATAACACCGATTTACCCATTACTTTTTCTATCCCTGAATTGATCACCTCTTCACATGATACCCAGATGGGACTTAATAAAAAAGTTTATGAAGCTAAAACCGATAAAGATTTACTAAACCCATTAATTAAATCGAACCTAGAAACAAACAAAGCTCGATTAGATTACTGGGCCTCATCTCAAAAATGGATTTTCCTTCTTCTTGCAACCGGATTTTTGGTTAAGCTTCCTGCATTCCCTTTTCATACTTGGCAGCCTACTGCTTATTATGAAGCACCTACAGGGGTTACCCTTGTGCTGGGTGGGATTCTTGCCAAACTAGGTGCGTTTGGTTTTCTTAGGCTATGCGTTCCATTGCTTCCCGTTGCTGCTTGGGAATTAGGCACTTATTTGTTCTCCGTTCTTGCAATGATAGCGATTTTATACGGGGCAGCTTGTGCCATTGCTCAAGATGATTTAAAACGAATGCTTGCATACAGTAGTTTTAGTCACCTTGGTTTTTGTCTTTTAGGTATATTTGCGTTAAATGAAACTGGATTAACAGGTAGTTATCTGCAGATGATTAATCATGGTTTAAATGTTGGGGCACTTTTCTTTATTTGTGAAATTCTTAGCCACAGATATGGAACCACTAAATTTAAAGATCTTCAAGGACTTGGAAGTAAGTTGAAAATTTTGTCAGGCATATCTGTTTTTTATGTCATGTGTAGTGTCGGTTTACCAGGCCTTAATGGATTTGTTGGCGAAGTTATGTGTTTATTCGGTATGTTTGAATCTAAGAACCCAAATATTACTGGTAAAGTTATAGCTTCCATTTGTAGTTTAGGTATGGTTTTTGGAGCCTGGTATTTAATTTCAATGGTGATGAAAGTGTTTTTTGGAAAGCTTTCAGAACCTGTATTTAAGAAAGAAGATTCTGTATCTGATCTAACTTTGATTGAAAAGTTCTTCTTGTTCCCGATGGCGGTACTTTGTCTTATTCTTGGAATTTACCCTCAACCAATGATCGATACTATTCGGCCTGAAATACATTTGATTGCAAAACTGAATTTACAGGCAAATAACCTGTTACCTTTTGGTAAATTGGATAAATAGTGTTCCTCTTATTTTTTAGATTGGTATTGGTGGATCAATGATAGGATCGTTATTAATTACTGATTATATTCAATACATGATGCCTGAGATC
>DBCB01000130.1:0-5717 GCA_002303765.1 Planctomycetaceae bacterium UBA969 | reverse complement strand
GTGCTTTTCTCGTTGGCAAGTTTAATACTTCTTTTTGGGCCATTTGTTAAAAAAAACACTCCTTGGGCTTTGATTAGTTCTTTAGGTTTTTTGCTTGCTTATTTTCTACTGCTTTCACAAAAACATGGTTCGATAGATCCTTCTCTTTTGTTTTCAATTAACATCCTTGAAGACATGTCTTCGAATTTTATAAGGCACTTTTCATTAGGTATGGGCTTATATTTTAGTCTTCTTTTTTGGCGCGATTGCCAAACTGAAAATGCTTTTGAAACTTTTGCTCTTATAATGTTTCTTGTTACTGGCTGTTCAATTGTTGGAATTTCTAATGATTTGGTTGTTCTTTTTCTTGGGCTCGAATTAATCAGCATACCTACTTATGTCTTGCTTTATTTGCATGGAAAAAAAGATCTCGCTGCCGAATCAGCAATGAAATATTTCTTCCTTTCAATTTTTTCATCGGGTTTGGTTTTATTGGGTTTTAGTTATCTTTATGGAATAGTTGGCACTACAAATATTTCTGCAATCTCTGATGCCTTATGTAATGGGTATCGATTTAAACCTGCTGCCGATCTTGATAACTCTTCCGGTTTGCTTTTTCTTATCCCGATGCTTGCCATTCTTGCGGGTCTAGGTTTTAAGATTAGCATGGTTCCCTTTCATTTTTATGCCCCGGATGTTTATCAAGGCACTACTTATAGAATGTGTGCTTTGCTTGCGACAGTTTCCAAGGTCGCAGGGTTCGCAGCTATCGTACGTATTTTCGGATTTGCTTTAGCTCAGGGTGCGTTACCTGGTTCCTCGAAAACTCTTGATAATATTTATGTACTTTTCTGGATTTTATCTGCAGTTACAATGACTATTGGTACTATTCTTGGCCTACTTCAAAGAAACCTTCGTAGAATTTTGGCTTATTCCAGTATTTCCCATTCTGGGTACATTCTTGCTGGAATTGCTGTTGCCCCAAAGCTTGAATTGGCTACTGGCCTTGACGGAATTGGTGCTTCTTTTTTCTATTTAATAGCCTACTTTTTTGGGACCTTTGGCATTTTTGCAGTTCTTGATGTACTGGATACCAAAGAAAAACCAATTGAAGATTGGGACGATCTTGCAGGCATTGGATCTCAGACCCCATTATTGGCAATTTGCCTTGCTGTGTTTTTATTTAGTTTGATAGGTATCCCTTTTACTGGTGGTTTTCTTGCTAAATTCTTTATAGTTTTTGGCTGTGTCAGTGTTCCTTACACTTGGGACGATGCTCTTAGCGAGGGAACCCACAATTTGTTTTTCTTATTGGGTATAATCGCCTTTTTAAATGCTGCAGTTGGCTCATGGATTTATTTGAGAATCTTGTCTGGTATTTATTTCAAACCTGCTATTTGGCCTAGGGTTTTTAACACTTCCTTTCGACCTAGTTATTTGCCTATTATTGCCTGTCTATTAATAATTCTTGTACTTGGTATTAAACCAAACCTTGTTTTTAATTTAAATATATTAAAAGGCATGGCACATCCTGTAAATAGTGTTTCTTTATCTGGAATTGATATTCCTAAATCTGCTGAAATTGATGTGGTTTTTAAACGCCAGTGATATTGCAGTACTGATGACCGATAAAACTGTTGAACTTGTTCTTTCCAAATTTGCTATTAGTTTCCCTTTTACAGTGTTATCTATAAACCGTGGTTTGAGTGATTCTCTCGTATATAAAGTTAGTTCTTCAGATGGTGTTTTTGCCTTAAAATCTTATAATCCATCTTCTTTTAGTTCGTTGCAAAACGCCCACGTCATCCTTGATCAAATACGAAAGAACAAGTTTGTTTTATTTCCTTTAATTGTCCGTAATAAAGATAATGCAACTGTTGTCTATCATGATGGATTTTGCTGGGATCTTTCCTTTTGGGTCCCAGGAAATATTCCTGATTATTCGATTTTCAATCTGGTTCAATGTGTTAACAAATTAGCTCAATTTCATATTGCGGTTGGTTTCGAACAATCTGGATTTGGGATAATGCCCGCAATGGAATGTCGGGAAATTGAGATTAATTCTTTTTCAATTTCAGCAATTAACTTTTCACTAATCGGATTTCTTCCTCTTTTTAATTTGATCGAACTTTTGAAATGGACTAGGCAGGAAGTGGGCAGTTTACTGGGTTCCTTAAATCCAAGTGTTAAAATTCAATGTTGCTGGGGTGATGCGAGGCGAGAAAACATATTATTTAGCGGCAGTGAAATTACGGGTTTTATTGATTATTGTGCCATGCGGAGAGATTGTAGGGAAGTCGATGTTTCTAGGATGTTATCAAGTTTTGCTGGTGATGATTATCTAATGTGGACTAAAGCATTAAATGCATACGCAGAGAGTTCACCAATTAATTATTTGGTTTGTAGGAAGCTTGATATTTTAGGAACAATTGTTTCTTTGTATCGTTGGTTGAAATGGTTTCAGAACCCAATGCCAGATGCGATGGTAAATCCTGGAATTCAAAGATGTACCGATATATTTCGACGAGTTGAAAAATGGAAAGAGCACGGATCTTTGAAATCCATGCTCTTTTATAATTAATAAAAATATTAACGCTTGGAGAATTGGAAACTCTTTCGAGCACCTTTTCGGCCATATTTTTTGCGTTCTTTCATTCTACCGTCTCGTGTCAAGAATCCGGAGTCTCTAAGCTTTTTGGCTAAAGTTAGAGGTGCGCCTTCTTCTTCAGGTGCAGTTGGTTGTTCGGCCTCAGTGAGTCCAAACATAGCTTTAAGAGCTCTAGCTACACCCTGACTTTTGGCTCCAGCTTGCCCAGAAATACCGCCACCTTTGGTTGTGACAATAACATCAAGGCGCTTGACCATATCCGCAAGAATAATTGGCCCAAGAACGAATTGGCGATCTTTTTCTTCAGTAAGGTAAGCTTCCAATGTTTTTTTATTAATGGAAATTTTTCCTGTACCTTCGCAAATTCTTACACGAGCAACCGAAGTTTTACGTCTTCCGGTGCCCCAATAAAAGGTCTTCTTCGACTTAGTTTCAGCCACGATATCTTCTCCAGTTAAATGCTATACTTTGAATTCAACAGGCTTTTGGGCATGATGTGGATGCTCAGTACCTGCGTAAATTTTAAGCTTGATAATTTGATGTCTGGCTAAAGGCGTTTTGGGCATCATCCTTTTTACCGCTTCGCGGATAATTCTATCAGGATGATTTGCAAGCCAATCTTTAGCGGAAGCAGATTTCAAACCACCGGGGTAGTGGGTATACCAGCGATATACTTTAGTATTTATCTTTTTACCAGTAAACCGAACTTTTGATGCATTCAAAACAATAACAAATTCACCCGTGTCATGATGATGGGTAAATTCAGGACGATGTTTGCCACGTAACAAATTAGCAATTTGTACAGCCAATCTGCCAACAACTTGATCCGCAGCATCAATTACTAACCATCGTTTCTCAGGTTCCTGAGAAGGCTTTGCCATATATGTCTTCATAATAATCTCCACAATGACCAAATAATTATTTTATTTTTAGAAAATAAAATGTCAATAAGCATTAAAATATAGTTCATAATGCTTTGGTCACTTTTACATCAGTAAACCTTATTAATTTCTTTTTATAATAATGATGGATAAATAGCCATACATTTTGCATAATAATTCATTGTGTGGTAAAGACTTATGTTTTGTGGGGTTTTAAGAAAGAAGTAGCTGTATTTGTGAAGCATTAATGATTTTTTGTGCTAATTAACCTATTATTTAAGAGTTAAACGGTTCTACGAGATTAAAAGGTAATATGAATTAGGCCAATATTGATAAGGGTGTTTTGTAACAGGTTGTTTTTCTTTGTTTTTAGCTTTATTTTTATAAGATTTAGGAAATAACCCTTACAAATTGCAAATATTTGGCTAATTTTGAAAATAATGTTTACTGGTTCGTAGGCTCATTGGGTTTTATGCTTCATAAATAACATTTTCTTTTTTTATTCGCTAATTTTTTAAGCGAAAACCTCGTTTATTTATTAATAGAGGTGATAAAGTGAATTCTGATCAACTTGTTTATATTTTTCTGAGTGGGTTGGTTTTTAGCGGAATAGGCTATGCCATTGCTACGGTTTTATACCGTGCCAAGTTAAATAGTTTAAATGCTGACAATAATTCGCTAATTAATGAAGCCAAGGCTAAAGCCGACAAAATAATCAAAGATGCTGAATTATTTTCAAAAGAGGATAGCCTTCGAAGGAAAGAAGAACTTAATAAAAGTTTCGAAAATATTCGCTTAGATTTGCGCGATCAAGAAAAACGCCTCGAAAAGCGTGAAGACGCCATCGAAGATAAAGCCCGAGATATGCTAAAACGGGAACGCTTAACTGAAGTGCTTCAAAATCAGTTGCAAGATCGCAAAAATGAGACTGAAGTAAAAAACAAAAAGTTTGCAGAGATTCTCGAAAAACAAGAAAAGAGATTATTAGATATCTCTGGAATTTCGCGTGATCATGCCGAAAAAATGCTTTTTGAAAACTTGGAAAGAACTCTGAGTAAACAAGTTGCTGATAAATTGAAAAAACATGATGACCATCTTAAAGATTCTGCTAAGGAGTCTGCAAGGAAAATTCTTGCAATGGCAGTTCAACGTTATGCGTCGCAGCATTCTGTTGAAAGCACTGTTAGTACCGTTGATATTCCAAACGATGATATTAAAGGTAGAATAATAGGGCGTGAAGGTCGCAATATTCGAACTTTTCAAAACGTTACCGGTGTTGATCTGATTGTTGACGATACTCCAGGTGTAGTAGTCGTAAGTGCTTTTGATAGTGTAAGGCGCGAGATAGCCAGGCTTTCTTTATTAAAGCTTATTCAAGATGGTCGAATCCATCCTACTAAAATTGAAGAGGTCGTAAAAGAATCGCAAGAAGAGATGGAAAAGCACATTATGGAAGTGGGGCGTGAAGCCCTTAATGAAGTAGGCATGGGGCCATTAAATGATAAACTTGTTCAATTGCTCGGTCGGTTGAAATTCCGAACCAGTTACAGTCAAAATGTGCTGCGCCATAGCATTGAAGTAGCTTTTCTAGCAGGAATGCTTGCGGATGAATTGGGTTTAGACGGTAGACTCGCTCGTAAATGCGGTTTGCTTCATGATATCGGCAAAGCTGCCGATCACGAAATGGAAGGTGGGCACCCTAAAATTGGTGCTGAACTTGCGCGTAAATACGGGGAAAGTAACCCGGATGTTTTACATGCGATTGCAGGCCATCATGATGATATTACTGTTGATCATATCTACACTGTTTTAGTTGCAACTGCGGATGCAATAAGTGCAGCAAGGCCTGGCGCTCGCAGAGAAACACTTGAAAAATATGTTAAGCGATTAGAAGAACTTGAAGCCATTGCTTGTGGTTTTCCGGATGTTGAGCAGGCATTTGCAATTCAAGCTGGCAGGGAACTTCGTGTAATTGCCAGTGCAGCTCGCACTACTGATGAGCAGGCTATTAAAACATGCCATGATATTGCCCGTGCCATTGAAGACCAGATGAATTACCCGGGTGAAATCAAAGTGACAGTCATTCGTGAATTAAGAGTGGTCGATGTCGCAAAATAATTTGCCAAAGATTTTGAAAGTGTTGATGCTGGGAGATATTGTGGGGTCTCCTGGCGTGAACATTTTGCAAAGTTATCTGCTTGCTATCAAGAAAAGTATGGGGCTAGATTTGGTTATAGCGAACGCAGAAA
>DBCB01000132.1:6722-14430 GCA_002303765.1 Planctomycetaceae bacterium UBA969 | reverse complement strand
TTGCCAATCTAGGCAGCACCATGAAAGCCGATACTATCCGTGTCAGTTCCACTGGCCCACTCTTTGGCGAAATACAATCCGAAGGCACCATCACCGGCACTAACCAAGAAGTCATCGCAAAATTCAAACAGACCATCCGAGCATGGTTAGGCAGACCTATGCTGGAAATCAACATCGAGATAAATCCAACCGAACCTTTACGCGGTGATCGTTGGTCCAATTACATCGCATCAAGGTTTGCTTGGCCACATGACCAAGTAACCATGCATCGTGGACACGAAGGAAGGGTTGCATCTACGCACAATCTACGGATGGAAAGTTGCGACTTTATTGAATGGAAGTGGGGGCCCAGAAAAACATTCCTCTTTACCAAGGGGCTTTCCTATTTCGAAAAACAAGGCGACAGTAAGATTGATACTCTCCTAATTACAGAGGGAGAAAATCAAACCCACTTCAGCATCGGACTGAGCATGGATCGAGATCACCCATTCCAAATGGCAATGGCCTTGGATTCTCCGATTTACATACAAAAAGTTAACAAAGGGGCGCCGCCAGCAGGGCCGACTGGATGGTTTTTTCACATTGATGCACCCAACCTAGTATTACACCAGATTTCTTTCAAAGCTGACGAATCATCTGCCTACCTTCTTTTAGAAGAAACTGAGGGGTTTGCAACGCCCTGTGATATCCGTTGCGTTAAAACTCCCAAGCGGGCCTGCTTCCTTGATTTGCAGAATAATGACCAAGGCGATCTCTCTATTCGTGATGACAGCGTTACCATTTATCCGGAATCTAACGGCCTTATGCTCCTGAAGATCGATTTTTGATCCTATATTAAAAAAACTGAGTTACGACTTTATCACACCTGTTGATTGTAGGAATTGAATCACCACATTTTTCCACGTCTTTGGCCTTTTTTAAATTTTGATTAATGATTCATGTTGAACACTTGATGCATAGGCTAAAACTACTTTCAACCTTGCATCAGGTATCATCATGAAAAAGATTTTTTTTGTTTTCGCTTTAGGATTACTAACCTTGGGCTTTGCCCAGACTGCTTCTGCAGACGGCAGATATCATTATTCAGGTGGGATGGAAAAACAGTATCCGAATATTTTCGGCAGGCACTATGGCTATGTAGCGCGATATTCCCCGCTCATGAGCCAATTCAATACGCCTGCGCCCTACTTCACACCGGCCAATCAAAGCTATGGTTACCCTAATTTCTGGCAACAACAAAACCTAGGGCAGGGCGGCACTTCTGCTGAACAACCAACCGCAGGTTATCATTACTACCCCGCTATGCCAAATACCATGATGCCAAGCTATTGGTATGGTAGATAATCAAGGATTACTAACTCAATCGTTTAAACTCAAAGTGTTTTAATTAAAAGGTGCAACATGAAGAAAATTGTTTTAGGAATTTTGATGGCTCTAATCACTGTACCCAGCGTTAAAGCTGAAATGCTTTACACTGCCCAAGGCCAAATGGGGGTTTTACTTAGCCATTGGTACCAAAGCCCCCACCACCATGCACACTATAACAAAAGGCATCCACCAATACCTCCGCTAGCACCATGGTATACCTATTGGCCATCTGAGGCAATCAATCAACCTATCGCACCAATGGCATACCCTTATTGGCCGGGCACAAACTATCAAGCGCCTCCTGCAAACCAACAAGGCAATGGCCAATTGGGTGCCCAAAACCATCCAAATTATTTCTACTATTATGGTTCAAACTCTTATGTATATCCTGCTCGTTAATTAATCACTTTGCATTAATTAATACCTTGCCAATGCTACCCTAGCATAGGCAAGGTTTTTCTTTTTAACGAAACAATTGAGGCCACTCGAGACGGATCACAGTTGCTGCCCTGACAGGTGCCCCGCTTTTTAAATTCCTGTTTTATTTGTGCAAGAATCTCATGCTTACGAACACACCATTCAGGGGCTATTAAATACTCACCAGGGGCATCCCCCGTCAAACGATGCACGGTATAACTTGCAGGCAACCTTTCCAAAAAGTCGCATACCAAGTTTACGTATTCAGGTTGGGTCATCATCGGAACTTCGCCCCGAAGATACATCGCTTCCATTGGCGTATCGCGAACTACATGAAGGTTATGAATTTTCACTCCATCAATTTCCATAGCTGCAAGATAATCTGCGGTATAAAGCATATCTTCATGGGATTCACCTGGAAGCCCTAAAATCACATGTGCACACAAATCTAAATTCCGATTTTTAGATCGCCTGACAGCATCGGTAAAGCTATCCACATCATGGCCCCGATTCATCCAAACCAACGACCGATCATGTGCGGATTGTAATCCAAGTTCAAGGCAGACAAATCGATCCTTGGCGATGTCCTGCAATAATTCAAGAACAGGTTCAGGAACGGAATCAGGCCGCGTCCCAATTGCCAAACCAACCACTTGTGGGTGATTTAAGGCTTCTTTATAAAGCCTCTCAAGCTTTTCGATTTTCCCGTGCGTATTTGTTGCAGCTTGAAAATATGCGATAAATTTAGAACATTCAAAATACTTGGAAAGAAAAGTTATGCCTCTTTGAACTTGATCAGCAATAGGTACACGAGGCAATCTTCTGTTAGGACTAAAACTTCGATTATCACAATAAACACAACCCCCTGTGGTTACTGTCCCATCAACATTCGGGCATGAGAAACCACCATCAATGGTCACACGATATACCTTCTCTCCAAATTTATCTCGTAAGAAACGATTAAAGGAATTGAAGCCATCTGTGCGCAACGGATTACCGCCTTCAAGGCGTGGCATAATTTTACTCTTTGTGATTAGTCTGGAATCTTCCGGACGATATTTGTTACCAAAACTCGTAATTTTTTCTCAGCCTCATTCGCTGTTGCTATTATCTCTTCTAACTTAACAGGTTCTAAAGCATCGGGAAGACACATATCCGTGATAATGGAAATACCCAAGGTTTTTAACCCCGAGTGCACAGCAACAATCACCTCAGGCACCGTAGACATACCAACAACATCAGCGCCTGCTTGCCTCAAAAATCGGTATTCAGCACGAGTTTCAAGATTGGGTCCAGAAACAGCAACAAATACACCCTTATGACAACGAATGCGTTCTTCTAATGCGACTTCTTGTGCTATCTTCAACAATTCCCGATCATAAGGAAAACACATATCCGGAAAACGAACTCCCAAGCGATCATCATTTTTTCCAATCAAGGGATTGCCACCCATCAAATTAATCTGATCTTCAATGAACATGATATCGCCTCTTTCAAACTGAGGGTTCATGCCACCGCAAGCGTTACTAACAATTAAAATATCACACCCTAAGGCCTTGAGCGCCCTAACCGGCATGGTGATCTGCTCCATTGTGTAGCCTTCGTAGAAATGGAACCGGCCTTCCATTGCCACGACCTGCTTACCTGCAATGCTACCGCAAATCATTCTGCCCGTATGGGTAGGCGCAGTCGATTCAGGAAAATGAGGAATATCCTTATAGGGAATCGAGGCTTCTTGCTTAATTTCTTGAGCAAAGCCACCAAGCCCCGTGCCAAGAATAATCCCGACCTTAGGGTTTCCATTCCAACGGCCCTTGATAGCTTTAACGCTTTCCTGAATCTTGTCAAAAAGTTCCATATGAATGAATCCTTGCCCTTGATAAATGATTAGGGTAATAAGCGCACAATTCTTACTGATGGTAATTTATGGAAAGACGATGAAAAATCCGATTACGTTCTACTTTTTTAAGCTCATCGAAAAAAAATCAAACATTTCAGGCATGCAAACCTGACAAATTGAACTGTGTTCTACCGACTCATATTCCTTAAAAACCAACTTGTTTTCAGGCTGTTTCATAGCTTCTTGCGAAAACTTTGCAACTGAAGCCCGAGCAAAATCTTCAGACCCTACCCCAACAAATACAGGCATGTTTCCCAACGATTGATTTTTCCCAATTGACCCTGCACCACCCATTAATCCCAATGCCTTTACTTCTTTTGAATGATTAAGAGCAAATCCAAGGGCCTGACTTGCACCCATCGAATGCCCGATAAAAACCACCTGTTCCGGATCTATCGGAAGTTCCTGAATCAACATTCGTAAATTATCAGCAGTGATTCCATTCCGCGGAGCAACCAACATCCATCCCCGTTCATGGCAGAGAGTTTTAACTTTTCCGACGCCGTATGCCTCAAAAAACATGTTTTCAGTGGCTCCCGCGCCATGTAAAGCAACAACCAAGGGAACTTTAGCAACCTTAGCGCAAGCGGGAATAAAAATACGAACAGGCAAGGGTGCTACTCTCCCGGGAAACGCAACCAAATACTCACTCCCTTTTTTATCATCAACTGCGTCCAGCCCTTTTTCAAGAAAACCCATGCTTTCAACCAAGCGCTTCACTGGCATATCGCCTTCAAATTTTTTACCCATCAGCAATTCATTTAAAAGCCCTGTCAGGTTCTGCTTGCCAGCTTCCCAAAATGGTACATCTTTTTTTAGTTTTGTAGCCCCCATCTCAGTTATCAATCGTGATTTATCCCCAATCAAACTGATCAAAACCTTGTGGCTAGCCACGATCTTTTCCCCACTACTCAATTCAAGCACCAATTGATAATCACCTTCCTTCAGCCTTTGGATATCCGCCGAAACCTTATGAGGCAGTTGCTCAATTGAAAGTAAGGCAAGTTCTCGAATTTCTTTGCCATCGATCTGACTAAAATATAACCGCCCCTTTAATAAGCCTTTTTCCTTAGTCGGATAAACTGAGGCTATTTCGCACTCAATCAATTTCTCTTTCAGTTCAATGATTTTTCGGGAAGAAGTAATGCTTAATGAATCAGCAAAGGTACGTATCCCACTTGGATCACCTTGGTTCTTACAATTCCACCGTGCGAGATCCAACGCCTTTGAACATTGATCCAATTGCCCCGAAAAAAAATAAAAGGTTAGGGGCTTCAATCTTTCGCTAATACCCTTAAGTATCAGAGGATCTTTTATTCCCTCAAAATCAACCTCGAATTTAATTAATCGTCTACCAACCTCATAACGCTGGTTTTCTTTTTGAGCAAAGGCAGGGGTAGCAATCAACGCAAAAACTACCGCAGTTAATAATCGGTTAAGGAAAAGTTGCATGATAATTTCAGCCTTTATTAATCGTTTTCGAAATCTTTCCATGAGGCTTGAATTGCGAGAGGCAAAGACTTACCAAATTCCCCTAACGATTCCCGCAACGGAGCATTTTTTTTGCTACAGCGCAAAACAAGGACCCGGGGAATAATGTTTTGGCCAACTCTCATGTAAAAAAAGTTGGAACCCAATAACTTTAAATCATCTTTGGGAGTTTCAGTTGGCCCGATCACCAAAAAATCCCCAGCCTCAATTTTTAGTTCACAAGCAAGTTGATCAAAAATGCGTTCGGACTTAAACGAATGCATTTCCCCCTCGAGACTTCCCGAAACAGTTTTAACCGCTTTGGGCAACAACTTTTCTTTCCCAGATTTAATCAATGGTTCAAGCAGGAGTTGATAAGAATTCTCTGAAACGGAGATAGGTGAAATTTTGAAAAACGGCTGTGCTGCCAAAAGGTTAATATCCTCTAATTTATCATTATCCGAGAAAGTTGTATCCAGAGAATCCAAAACCCCAGCAATCGGGATAAGCTTTTCCCCCCCGATTTTCACATGAAACCTGCGCGGGTTGGGGCTATACTTCTCGGTGCCTAAAAGACGAATTAGCTCAGGTGGAGGGGTTTTCCCAAAGCTTGTTATTCGAAATCCGTTCTGCTCCAGCACCGCCTTTTTTTCCAAACCCATTACATTGTTATCTGCCAGCCCCCATATCGATTCGAGAATATCTTTTTCCACCAAGGGCAGTTGCACCATAGCAACATCAAGCCTGATCGATTCACTTTCATCAATATTTTTTAACAACGAGTTATCAATCTTTTTCTCTTGAATTACAAAAGAATCCGCGGAAGGCAGGCAGCCCGCCAACATAAAGAGCATCAGAATAATAGTCGCTTTTCTACCCATTAAAATTACTGTCTCACTCAAAAAACAAAATATCCCGAATTTTAGCAATAAGGTTAGAACGATTAATGGTCAAGATAGCTTTAATCAAACGCCTAGTGATTGGTAGTTTAAAAAGGTTTTACCTTGAATAATCCCTATTGCATTCCATCATATTAACAGGTATCTGCGTGATGAAAGTTGCATACCAAGAAAACTACTCTATAATTAAATTGGGTAGTCTGGTGAACTGGTTTGTTATTTGTTGTGTTCGATTTAACCGCTTAAACCCGATTGGATAATGCTAGAACCCATGGAAAAATCTAGTGTTTATGTCGATGGTGACGAAGAAGCTCTTCGTTTTAAATGGATTGAATCCGAAAAAGCAGGTTGCGACTTAGGTGAAGTTGCTATCCGCAAATGGGTCCAATGCCATTGGTGGGGCTATTTAAGGGCCCGTTGGCTAGAGCATCTTCAGGGCAAACGCTTCTGGGTTGAACTTGATCGAGGCGATTTTGGGTTACTTCAGCGCAAATTCCACGAAAATACCGTACTTCTTGACCGCATCTTGGATAGACTAAAATCCGGGCAAGAAAATCTTGATATCATCAATTGGGCCATGGATTGGAATATCCCCATGGATCCCGTAGTACAAATCCTAGAAGCTTTGGATATAAATAGCCGTAGGCTCGCTCACCGGTTTGAAGAAATCAATAAAAGCTAATTTCTAAATAAGTATCTTATTAAACAACCCCACCATTAATTGCCAAAGTCTGGCCATTAACAAATGAAGACTTATCTGAAAAAAGCCACCTTGCTGCACCAGCAATGTCTTGTGTTACACCCCATCGTTGCAACGGGCACTCTTCCTTGGCTTTTTGTTGCCAATATTCAGAGGCAGTTTCACCCCACGAAGTCTTTATCCACCCCGGGGCCATGCAGTTGACCCGAACTTCTGGCGCCAATGAAAGAGAAAGGCTTCGACTGAAATTCATGATCCCACCTTTGATAGCTGCAAACATTTCACCACTATCCCCCTTGAACCCGGTAATCGCTTGATCCCACCCAGTGGTAAGTAGGACACCTTTGCCAGAAAGTTTCATTCGCTTTCCAAATTCCCTTGCGAGAAAAAAGGTGGACTGCAGATCAACTTGAATAAGCTCATTGAATTTCTGATCGACACTCATCTGCGAAATGTTTCCCGTAAGAATATCAGCACCTGCATTTAACAAAACCCCATCTAAACCATTAATGTCATCCCAAGCCTGCTTAAAGAGGGAAGAGCGCCCCTCTTCAGTTTTCAAATCCGCTTGAATGTACCGAGAAAACCCTGAACAATTGGCTGCAAAGTCTAGGTAAGCATTAATTTTATCCAAGGGCTTTCTGCCATGAAAAACAACCTTAGCCCCACCAAGTGCAAGTTCAATCGCACAGGCCAAACCAATCCCGGAAGTGGATCCAGTAACCAATATTTTCTTGCCTTCCAACTCTCGGGCGGATGAAGATTGAATCGGAACAATCCCCTCCAGATCAAAAAGGATTTCGGCAATAGTTCGATTGAAAATCGGGTGAATAGCAAAAGGTGCAATTTCAAACAATGGCCTTAAAACAAAAGATCTCGTATGCATTCTCGGGTGTGGAACCTGCAATTCACCTGAAACCAACTGATCATCAAACAATAGCAAATCAAGATCAA
>DBCB01000132.1:5155-6717 GCA_002303765.1 Planctomycetaceae bacterium UBA969 | reverse complement strand
GTTCGTGGCCCATTAAGAACCTCACGAACCCTACCAAGTTCTTCTTCAACTGCCCGCATTGTTTCAAGCAATTGCTGCGGGTCAAGATTGCAAACGATCGCAGCAGCACCATTAATGTAATCAGACTGATCCGCAGGCCCCCCAACTGGTAAAGTTTTATACAAACTTGAAACAGCAAGAATTTTGCCATTGGCTTTTTGTTCTAAACAACGGAGTGCATCGAAAATCAAAGCTTGGGAATCCCCCAAATTACTCCCAAAGCCCAAGTATGCAAGATGAGTCATCAGTTAAGCCTTATTTTTGAATTCGTGGATCAGCCCACTTTTTAATGATAATTGCGTGGTAAGTAGAACCAATGGAAGACTTTTCCCCAGGCCTAGGACCATATCCACCGTCTTCATTTCTGCAAGTTTCAATAAAACCAAGCGTTTCGCGCAACATTTTCTGATTCTTGATCATATGAAAATACCTGGAAACCCTATAACCAGTTTCAAGATCCGACTGATCAGAACTTTCACTTCCAAAACCACCATCTTTCATTCTAAAATCCTTACTTAATTGTTCATCGTTCTTTAGAGGAAACTGCAACCGGAGTAAAGTCACCCAAGCCGATGCACTATCGCGCGGCTTGCTAAAACCAGAACCAAAAGTACCATCTTTATTAGCGCGAGTCAGAATTGTTTTTTTCCAAGATTCTGCAACCTTCGCATCGTAAGGCTCATCTGCCAGAAAAGCGGAGGCCATACGAATTTCCTCAAAATTCTTAGCATTATCTACAAGATATTTTGTACCTAAGGTTCGTTTTTTTTCGTTTAGAAATGCGCCATCGCGTGCGCCCATTAGGCCAACAGCGGTCAGAATAACATCGGTAGATCCGCCAGGAAAGTCAGCAAAGCCCTCATCTTTTTCATGCCAGCAAGAAAGCATAAAGTCCATGTGTTTATCAAAATTTGGGAGCGTCTTTCCCTCGTACTTATAAACACGAAGGGCCGCGACCGTAGCTCTCAGACTTGAACTTTTCCCCTTGGCGCCCAAATTTGGCCAATAGCCCCCTAACGGGTTTTCCAATGAATCCACAAACTTCAGGGCAGATAATTCTTGCGCAGCCAAAGGAAAGCAAAAACCCGCAAAAACAAACAAAGTAGATTGCATAAAAACCGCAAGTGATTTCATTACCATAGATTTCCTAATAAACAAAATAGGCCAGAAATTAGTTGAAATAATAGACTACACCAAACTACAAATGTTATTCTATTACAAAGATAACTTTAAATATGCACCGGAGTTAAGATGGTAAGCTTTGATGAACCAAACCGCAATCAACTGGAAACATTCCCAAATCCTTCACCAGGAAGAGATTACATCATCGAGATTATCTGCCCGGAATTCACCTCCCTTTGCCCCAAAACAGGACACCCAGATTTTGGCACCATGACTTTTACCTACACACCTTCAGATGTATGTGTAGAACTGAAATCGTTAAAACTTTACCTTCAAAGATTTAGAAATGTAGGCTCTTTTTACGAAGCCGTCACCAATCGCATACTCGAAGATTTTGTTGC
>DBCB01000132.1:0-5001 GCA_002303765.1 Planctomycetaceae bacterium UBA969 | reverse complement strand
ACCTTGGCAACTTTTAGTTGGAATACATCGCTATTAGCAGGCATTTACTTGCAGGGAGAACCCTTAGCAATCCCTAAGAACGCAAGCTTTGCACAAATAAGATTAATTCTCAGCGAACTAAGAGCCTTGGGCATTCCTGAGGATGCCACACAACAACCTGCCGAAGCCTCGCTCAGACCAATCTACATTCAATTAAACAAAGAACTGGAAGCAAAATTAAACGCAGGAACTGCAACCCCTGAAGAAAAAATTCGTCTCGGGGCCTGCTTTTTACGATTAAATCAACCCACAAAAGCAATCGCATGCCTTGAATCTGTTCGCAAAGAACTAGATCCTGCTTCGACTCTCCAACATCAACTTTACTTCAACCTAGCAATGGCTTATTCCAGCGATGATCTTCTATTAGAACGGGCAATCGACTATCAAAAACAAGGCCTGCAATATTTCCCAAAACCTTCTGACTCAACCTTTACAAATTGGCAATTCAACCGCCGTTCCGAATTATTCTTCCTTAAATTTCTACAAGAAAAACAATTGAACCGCGATAGGCGCCTAACTTCGCAGAATTCTATCACAAGCATCTTTGGCGATTTCGAATCAGAATGGAAAAAAAACAAATTCACTCCGGGCACCGCATCCCCATTCTTCCTTGATTCCCTTTACCCTGATGTCTTAGATTTTGCGATCAAATTACTTTCTTGCTTTCCTCAAGACAACAATCTTTTTTGGCTTTACGGTGAAATTCTGAATGTTACGGGCGACCCTAATTCTGCAGCTAAAGTACTAGACGAACTTGTGAACGCTAGGCAAATGAGCAGCAACCCAATTTTATTTGAACATTCACGAATCCTTCGTAGGCAGGCAAGCGAATCCAAAGAACAAACAAAAACAAAAACAAAAGAAGAAGAAATTAAGCCTGAAAATGATACTCCAACCCTTGTAAAGCCGACCTTATTTTCAGGTGACTTAAAATACCTTCTAGTTGGATTCATTAGCGGAATAGTTGTAGGCTATATCGTGCTCCTTCAATTAAAGCAGTGGTTCGCTTACAAAAAAAACAGCATCTAATCATGCAACCTCAATACGATCACATACAAAAATCATCGTTATATTTAATCATTTTTGCAACGGGAGTATTACAGCTTATCGCAGCCATTACATTTTTCCCCTGGAGCATCTCAATATTTCCAGGAATCATTTTATTCTTTTCTGGCATATTTGTAATCTTCTTAGCATTTGGGTTCCAACACCTCCAAACTGTTGATCAAGGAAATTATCTTACTATTGGTTTTGGCAAATTACCTTTGCCTTTATGCAAGCGGAAGCTGTTTTATAAAACCATCATCAAAGTTGAAATAGGCAGAACTCTTCTATTGGATGGTTGGGGAATCCATTACAGCATCAGTGGGGGATGGGTATGGAACATCTGGGGCCGGGATTGCGTTGTAGTATATTGCGAAAAAGAAACACTGCGAATAGGAACAGATGACGCAACAAGACTAAGAACATTTTTACAAACTAAAATCTGCCAGAATTAAAAACGTATCAAACAATCACTTATTTATCAGTTTGCATAATGAACAGCAAAGAGTTGAAAAATGCGCCCGATAGGATTCGAACCTATAACCTACGGTTCCGAAGACCGTTGCTCTATCCAATTGAGCTACGGGCGCTTAGATATCTATTATCATGCAAAAGTTATAATTTTCAAATTGAACTTCCCTTTTCCAGCAAAATAAATTAAACATCCTACTCTCGGTGTTACTTTTCATGTAAATTCAGGAGATTCGTAGAATGGCAGATACAAAAAAGCCAGCAGTTCAGGAAGAACTAAACGCTGGACAGCAAACCGAAGTGACTTTTTCAGAACGGAACATACACGCAGCTTATGCAAATTTTGCCCGTGTTACTGCAACCCCTGAAGAAGTTATTGTTGATTTAGCACTTAATTCCAACCCATTTGCAACCGGGAAACAAGAAATAAGTATAGACCAACGCCTTATTATGAACTTCTATACCGCAAAAAGATTGTTTACAACCTTAGGAATGACCCTTCAAAAACATGAAGAAGCGTTTGGTGTAATCGAGCTCGATCCTCGTAAAAGGGTAAAATCAGCTCCAGCAGCTCCAGGAAAGTAATAATTCAAGAAGTTTGAAGCAGTCCTAGAGACCCGTTTTTACGGGTCTCTTTTTTTTTATCGATTAATTTGTTGCTTATTTGAATAAAATCGTCCACAATGTATTTACTTCGTAGCGTTTGACCCCCTCCATGGATTATCAGGAGATCGATCCATGTCTTTAAAAATAAAGACTTTTAGTTTTTTTGTGGTGGTTTTAGCATGCTCGAGTTATTCGCATGCCGAAGATAAGGTAAGCACAAAGCCTGTTGAAGAATTTGTACTTCCTGCAGAAACCGAATTTACAAAAATCGAAGTTTTCCCAACCGAAGTTAAATTGCGTGGTTTAGATGACGCAATTCAAATGGTTATTACAGGCACTACCAAATCAGGCATGCTGCTTGATCTCACTTCAGTAAGCCAATATGAAATTGCTGACTCAAAAATATTGCGAGTAACCCCCTCAGGTAGGGTTGTACCCCTTTCTAACGGGAATTCCTCAATCAATGTTTCGTTCGGTACTAAAAAGTTGCAAGTCATCGCAAAGACATCGGATTGCGACATAAACTTACCGATTAATTTCGCCAACCAAATTGTACCTATTTTCACAAAACTAAGCTGCAACTCGGGTGGTTGCCACGGGAAAGCAAGTGGCCAGAATAATTTCAAGTTATCCCTGCTTGGATTTGATCCTGATTTAGATTTTATCTCTTTAGTACAAGAAAGCCGAGGCAGAAGGGTATTTCCTGCATCGCCAGACAATAGCCTTCTTTTGACAAAATCAGTTGGAATTGTGCCCCATGGCGGTGGCAAAAAAATGGAAGTCGGCTCAGATGAATACCGATTGGTTCGCCGTTGGGTCGCCGCTGGTGTACCCTATGGCAATCCTACTGATGCGGTAGTTACAAAAATCACCATCTATCCTGAAAACAGGATAATGCCTAGAAATGCTAAACAACAATTTATAGTCACTGCGCATTATACCGATGGTACGACGGAAGATGTCACACGTAGGGCTCAATACGAATCAAACGAACAGGACATTGCAACCGTTGATAATAATGCACTAGTTCGCACCAATTCGATGGCTGGCGAAGCCGCTATCATGGTTCGTTACCAAGAATTTGTAAATATATTTAGGGCAACGGTGCCGCTATCTGAAAAACCACGTGAATTTGCTTTCGAAAACAATACATTTGTAGACAAATTCACAAGTGCAAAATGGAAGCAACTAGGTTTGGCCCCATCCGAATTGTGTTCTGATGAACAATTTATTCGAAGATTATCGTTAGATCTTTCAGGTACCATACCTACCCCAGCCCAAGTCAAAGCCTTTGTTGATATCAGCAGCCCCAACAAGCGCAAAGATTTGGTTGAAAAAATGCTCAATTCTCCAGAATACTCTTATTATTTTGCTGCAAAATGGGCCGATATCCTTCGTGTTAAGCGTGGCGGCCAAGCTGAAAACATGAAAGGCACTTTTGCCTTCCATGGTTGGATTCGAGATGCCATTAAATCCGATATGCCATACGATCAGTTTGCTCGTGAGATTCTTACTGCAACTGGGGATGAATCTGAAACACCACCAACTTATTGGTACAAAAGCCTGACAAACCCAGAACAGTATGTTGATGATACATCGCAGGTTTTCCTTGGCCTAAGAATGGCTTGCGCTCAATGTCATCACCACCCATACGAAAAATGGAGCCAAGATGATTATTGGGGTATGGCTTCATTCTTTGGCAAGATAGGGCGGAAGAAATTGTCTATTCCCGGTCAGGCATCTAACAATAATACCAATCAAAAACTTGTTGTATACACCACCAAAAGTGGCTCCGTTACCAACAAACGATCAGGAAAAGTTGCAGACTACAAAGCTCTGGGTGAAAAACCCATGGTTATGGACGAAGATGATGATCCAAGGGTAAAACTTGTGGATTGGATGGTCGATGGAAAAAACCAGTTTTTCCCCAAGGCTATCGCCAACCGTTATTGGGCACATTTCTTCTCTAGAGGCATTGTTGACCCCTTGGATGATATGCGTGTTACCAATCCACCAAGTAACCCAGAATTGCTTGAAGCGCTTGCCTCCGACTTAGTAAAAAATGGCTATAGCTTAAAGCAATTGATCCGCTCCATTGTAAATTCAAGGACTTATCAATTAAGCGCAGTTCCAAATGATTACAACAAACAAGACAAGCAAAACTATGCACGGTACTACCCCAAAAGGTTGAGTGCTGAGGTTCTTTTTGATGCTGTTTGTTTAATAACTGATAGCCCAGCTGGTTTTGGTGGCTTGCCTACCGATCAACTTGCGCCAAAACGCGCCATTATGCTTCCCGATGAAGGCTACACCTCCTACTTCTTAGATGTATTTGGAAGACCCCAACGCATTAGTGCTTGCGAATGCGAAAGGGTTAGCGAAGCAAACCTTGCTCAGGCATTGCATTTGCTAAATTCCGATGAAATCCAAAATAAGCTAGCAAGGCCAAATGGTCGAGCGGATGCGATTGCCAAAGACCCTCGCCCCGATTCTGAAAAAATTGACGACATTTTCCTTTGGGCTTTCTCACGAAAGCCTACCCCCCAACAAAAGGAATCTGCTCTTGCTCATCTAACCAAACATACGATGAACAAGAAACTTGCCTACGAAAACATTATCTGGGCATTGCTGAACACGAAGGAATTCATGTTCAATCAGTAATCATGTTTACCAATTTAAAAGGCTCGCTTCAAAATTGAAGCGAGCCTTTTTTTGTTCCCCCAACACCCCATCTCCCGCACTTTTTTCTAAATTGAGGTAGCACAAATTCAATCCTAACGCTATGGAGTCAGTTTTAGTTTGGCCCTATGTTCGAAAATTAAAAGGTTCTAAAGTAAGAGT
>DBCB01000001.1:1785-3747 GCA_002303765.1 Planctomycetaceae bacterium UBA969 | reverse complement strand
GGAACCTGATAAGTAGCACCACCAACTCGCTTGCTACGGACTTCAACCGTTGGCTTAACATGCTCAACAGCTTGGGTGAAAACTTCGAGCGGATCCATATCTGGAATACGCTTTTTGATTTGTGCCATCGCATCATAGAAAATGCGACAAGCGGTCTGCTTCTTACCAGAAGTCATGATGCAATTGATAAATTTGCTGACCAGCTTGGAATTATAAACTGGATCGGGTTTAAGCGTTTCAGCGCTTGCAGTCCTTTTTCCCATGATATTCTTCTTACCTTTGTGCTTGGATCAGGAGGAATGATTACTTGGATTCTCGCTTCGTACCGTACTTGGAACGAGCTTGTTTACGATCAGATACGCCTTGTGAGTCGAGTACACCACGAACGATATGGTATCGAACCCCGGGCAAATCGCGTACACGACCGCCACGCACAAGAACAATTGAATGTTCTTGAAGGTTATGACCTTCGCCAGGGATGTATGCCGTGATTTCGATCTGGTTAGAGAGACGAATACGGGCGACCTTACGAAGCGCAGAGTTAGGCTTCTTAGGGGTCATGGTTTTAACTTGCAAGCAAACGCCCTTTTTATGAGGGCAACCTTGCATCGCAGGATGCTTGGGTTTGCTGAATTGTTGAACTCTGGGCTTTCGAACCAATTGATTAATCGTTGGCATAGTATCAAACCAAAACAAGAGTTTCTGTTACACAGATAAAGAACCTAAGTGGGCGCAATATCTGTAAACATTTAAATTAGGAACATATCCACACAAGGTCAAGTAACCGCTTCAAACGGGTGTTTTCAGAAATTAATCTGGAAACACCTAAGTCTATACCTACTAATTAGTTAAGAGTGCTTCTTTGTCATCTGATTTGCCAAGGATGTTTCCTGAGCTTTCATCAACATAAGGAGAATTAACCTTAACTTCGGAATTCTGGTGATCACTAAAACCAGTTCCAGCAGGAACTAAGTGACCAAGAATAACATTTTCTTTAAGTCCAACAAGGTAGTCAACCTTGCCCGCCAAAGCTGCTTCGGTAAGAACCTTTGTAGTTTCTTGGAAGGATGCAGCCGAGATAAAGCTATCGGATTGAACCGATGCCTTGGTAATACCAAGGAGTTGGGTGCTACAAGTAGCAGGTTCGGGTTTGGTAAAGGTTGGAAGGACTTTGTCATCTGCTTCGAGCAGTGCTCGTTCTTCTTCAAAGACATCCTTGGCAATGATTTTACCTTCTTCAAACTTGGAATCGCCAACCTTTTTGATCTTAACGCATTCGCGAAGTCGTTGATTGACATGCTGGAATGCGAAACGATCGATGACGGAGCCAGGTAGTAATCCGGTATCGCCCATTTTTTCAACTTTGACTTTGCGAAGCATCTGGGAAACGATGATTTCAATATGTTTATCATCAATATCAACACGTTGTGTTCGATAAACAGCCTGAATTTCGCGGACCAAGTAAGCTTGAGCAGCTTCGGTTCCACTGATGCGAAGAATATCATGAGGAGCAAGAGGGCCTTGAACCAAGGCATCGCCTTCACGAACCCTATCACCAGCATGAACTCGAAGATGTTTGCCTGGGGGAACAAGATGCTCGATCTTAGTACCGGAAGGCTTGCCATGATCATCAACTGGGACAACCCAGATAGTTCGTTTACCACGGCGCTTATCGCCAATTTCGACAACCCCAGCGACTTCGGCCATAACGGCTGGATCACGTGGGCGCCTAGCTTCAAAGATTTCAGTAACGCGTGGCAGACCGCCAGTAATATCTTGTGTACCAGCAACTTCGCGAGGAGTTTTAGCAAGGAGTGCCCCTGCAGAAACCATTTGGCCTTCACGAACTTCGAGGACTGCTTTTTCAGGCATGTAATAGAACATGAGTTTTTGACCACGTTCATCATTAATGAACACTTGTGGATGAAGCTCGCCCTTATGTTCCATAATTACCCAGCGTTC
>DBCB01000001.1:0-1592 GCA_002303765.1 Planctomycetaceae bacterium UBA969 | reverse complement strand
TAGGTTTCAAGGACTTTATCTTTGGGGCCAAGGATTTTGATTTCACCGTTTCGGGTAAGAGCAATCTTTTCCTTTTTGTCGTTGATAACGATGTCGAGGCGTTCGTAGCTGACAGTACCAGCCTTTTTGGCCTTATGTTCGCTTTCACCTACTTCGCGCTTCACCACGCCACCGATGTGGAAGGTACGCATGGTAAGTTGTGTTCCAGGTTCCCCGATGGATTGGGCAGCAATGATACCAACAGCCATGCCTTCTTCAACAAGCGAGCCTGTTGAAAGATCCATGCCGTAGCAAAGTCTGCAAATACCTAGAGGAGCAAGGCAAGTCATAGGGCTTCGAACGGTAATTTTGTCGATGCCATAAAGTTCAAGCTTCAGTGCAGCTTCGGTTGAAATCATATCGTTTTCTTCAACGATAGTTTCACCAGTAACAGGGTTGCTAATAGTAACCCGGCTGACCCTACCGCGAATCGTTTCAGAAAGTGAGCGTTCAGTTTCCTCACCTTTAAGGATAGCAGATTTATCAATACCCGAGGAAGTGGCACAATCATGCATTGTGATAACCACATTTTGAGCCACATCAGCAAGCTTTCTGGTGAGGTAGCCTGAATCTGCGGTCTTGAGTGCGGTATCTGCCAAGCCTTTACGAGCACCGTGAGTTGAACTGAAGTATTCAAGAACGGAAAGACCTTCCTTGAAGTTCGCCTTGATAGGCGTTTCGATAATGGTACCGTTAGGTTTTGCCATTAGACCGCGCATACCAGCAAGTTGGCGGATCTGTTCGATACCACCGCGTGCGCCGGAATGTGCCATCAAGAAAATAGGATTAAGGTAAGGACGTTTTTTGCCAGTTTCATCAGGACGAGTATCGTTGCGAAGATCTTCCATCATCTGTTTGGTGATAGCTTTACTTGCATTGGTCCAAAGATCGATAACGTTATTGTAGCGTTCGCGTTCAGTAATATTACCTTTGTCGTAATTTTTGCGAATCTTTTCGACATCTTTTTCAGCTTCGATAAGAATTTTCTCTTTGGTATCTGGAGTTCGCAGATCGTCAGTTGCAAAGGAAAGGCCTGATCTGGTGGACTCGCGGAAGCCGATTTCTTTCATACGATCAAGAAGTTCAATGGTAGCGCGTCTACCAAGTGCTTGATAGCACTCCGCAATAATGCGGGAAAGATTTTTGGTTGAGAGAGCAAGGTCATAAAATGCCATGCGATCATCAAGGATGTTGTTAAAGATAACGCGTCCAACGGTGCTTGTAACAAGGCCATTAGATTTTCTTGGAAGCTCTTCAACCTTGGTTTTATCTTTTTCAAAACGGATTTCGGAGATGAACTTTTTGTGGATGGGAAGTCGCACATGAATGCGGGCATGAATGCCAATTTTTCGCAGATCAAAAGCGGTGAAAACTTCCTTGGGGCTGGCAAAAGTTTTGCCTTCGCCTGATTCTCCACTTTCGCCCATTTCCCCTCGAGTTGCTGTCAAGTAATAGCAACCCATAACGATATCCTGGGAAGGACTGATAATAGGCTGACCATTTGCAGGGCTGAAAATGTTATTGGTGGACATCATCAACACGCTAGCTTCAAC
>DBCB01000015.1 GCA_002303765.1 Planctomycetaceae bacterium UBA969 | reverse complement strand
CCGATTCATTTTCTTAAGGCACAAAAAGAATCCATGAGCATTCAGATGCTTGAAGGAAAGCTTATTTTGCAAGTGTTGGACGATTCAACACCTATCCTTGAAATAACGAATATCGAGAAGGAAGTTGGGAAAAAGATCGAAGGGAAATCAGGCGCATGGCTTAAAATTAACGAGTGTGGCAAAGATGCTAAAGGCTTTCACACTCTGCGTATTGAATATGATATTCCGGCTGATGCGGTTGCTGCAAATGGTCAAAATAATCGGATCCAATTTGGGAATATTGGGATTCAGAATAATATCATCATTCAAAATGGTCAATTTAATATGGTTGGCGGTGTAGGGCCTGCAAATTTGGGCGGGTTTAAAATCCTTGATGCGGAGGGCAAAACCTTGACTCCCAATTCTTCTTCTACCAGTGTGCAGGTTGGCCCAGGGGGCACCAAGCGAAGTATAAATGTCACGTATCCCGCAAGCTCGAAGGCGCCTTCTAAAATCATATACGAAGGCGGGACTCCAATCGCAGTTGAAGTACCTTTCAGTTTAAAGCTGATCCCTCTGCAGTAATTTTTTACTGGGGGAGATTTTCTGTTGGTTTGATGCGGTCGCCATGCGCCTGCCTCATCAGTACCCGATTGATTACCTGAAGAAACGCAACAGCACTGGCTTCAATAACATCGGTACTGACAGCCCTGCCATTTAATACCTTGCCTTCAAATAATGCTTCGATTTGAGCTTCGCCTTGGGCATCTTCCCCGACGGTGACATTTCTCAGGCGATAATCTTTCAGGGTGACATTCACGCCTGTAAGTTTTGAAATAACTTTGAAAACTGCATCTACAGGGCCGTCGCCAATGCAGGCGTCTCGAACTATATGGCCATCTTTATGCCAAAGGGCAACAACAGCGGAAGGAATTGTTCCGGTGCCCGCATTGCAAGTTACGGCTTCCAAAGTCCAAATGGTAGGATCGGAATGGATTTTTGCTTCAGCAAGTGCTTCGATATCAGCATCGTAGATGACTTTTTTACGGTCAGCGAGGATTTTGAAATCGTCGAAGAGCCTTTGGAACTGGGCTTCATCAAGGTGATAGCCAAGTTCTTGTACTCTTTGCTTTAAGGCGTGCCTGCCACTGTGTTTTCCAAGTACCAGATCGGTTTGAGCCAAGCCGATATCAACTGGGTTCATGATTTCGTAAGTAGATCGTTCTTTGAGCATGCCATCTTGATGAATGCCTGCCTCATGGGCGAATGCGTTTTGCCCAACGATTGCTTTGTTGCGTTGAACTTGTATTCCCGTTACATGGGAGACAAGCTTGCTGGTGGAGAATATTTTTTTTGTGTTGATGTTGGTTTCTAGCTTGAAGTAGTCCTGACGGGTTTTAATAGCCATCACAACTTCTTCAAGAGCGCAGTTTCCAGCTCGTTCACCAATGCCATTGATGGTGCATTCGATTTGTCGGGCACCTTCTAAAACTGCGGCAAGGCTATTCGCAACCGCAAGGCCGAGATCATCATGGCAATGCACACTCAGAATAGCTTTATCAATACCCCGTACATGTTTTTTCAGGTGAGCGATCACCTTGGCGTATTGCTCGGGCATGGCATAGCCTACGGTATCGGGAATATTAATCGTTGTAGCACCGGCCTCGATTGCTTTTTCAACTACTTCCGTAAGGAAATCGAGTTCGGTACGGGCAGCGTCTTCGGGGCTAAATTCTACATCATCTAAGTAGCTTTTAGCTCTTTTAATACCATCGACAGCCCTGCGTACGATTTCTTCCTTAGCCATGCGTAGTTTGAATTCGCGATGAATGGCACTGGTTGCAAGAAATACATGGATGCGAGGCTTGGGGTTGTCTTTTAGGGCTTCCCAAGCGCGATCGATATCAGGGTTATTGCAACGGGCGAGACCGCAGATGGTCGGGCCATGAATCTGCCTGGCTATTTCCCGGACGGATTCGAAATCCCCAGGAGATGCAATCGGGAAACCAGCTTCGATGACATCGACGCCTAGGTCGCGAAGAGCCATACCCACTTCAAGTTTCTCAGCGAGGTTCATGCTAGCGCCGGGCGATTGCTCGCCATCGCGAAGAGTGGTGTCAAAAATGATGATCTTATCTTGGCTCATAAAAAACTCCCGACAAAAAAAAAACCGGAACCTTTTGGCTCCGGGGTTATAATTCTCGTTTAGGTTGTCATCAATTTCGAGAAAAATCCCCGGTTCATCCCGCAAGGGGAAGAATAAGGAGAAGCTCAAGAAGTAGTAATTTTCGATTCATAGTTAGAAGTTATAATAGGGTTAAAACCTGATTCATGCAAGCTTTCTGGGTGTTATTGGGATACATTTACCAAATTTTGGTTCCAATTACCCGGTTGACGGGATCGGAAATCTGTGCGATGTTAAAGAAATAAGTGTTTGTCACCCGCCTTCTTTCCTGATGATTTGCAGGAGTTAATAATGAATATCCGAGAACAGCGCCGCAGTTTTATTAAGAAAAGTTCTACCCTTGCAGCAGGCTTGATGGTTGCTCCGGGAATCATCAGGGCGCAGGAAAATAAGCCAAAGCTTAACATCGGTTTGATAGGGTTATCGGGGAAAGGGGCATCGAATCTTGCAGGGGTTTTAAGCGAAAATATCGTTGCCCTTTGCGATGTAGATGAAAACAACGCTGCCAAGGCAAGAAGTGCTCATCCTAAAGCTAAGTTTTTCCAAGACTATCGGAAATTGATCGACCTCAAAGAGCTTGACGCTATCGTGGTTAGCACTCCAGACCATGTGCATGCAGTGCAGGCCATTGCAGTTATGCAATCTGGCAGACCTGTTTATTGCGAAAAGCCTTTGGCCCATTCGGTGCTAGAGGTTCGAAAGATGGTGAAAATCGCAAACGAAAAAGGGCTAGTCACCCAAATGGGAACGCAAATTCATGCGGGAAATAATTACCGCAGAGTCGTTGAAATTATACAAGCAGGCGTATTGGGTGAAATTAGTAGAGTTCAGGTATGGGTCAATTCTCTTCCCAATATTCGAACCCTTTCCAAGACCCCTGTAACAGTGCCTGCCGGTTTTGATTACGATCTTTGGCTTGGGCCCGTTGCCCACCGGCCTTATGATCCAGCCTTTACCCACTTTAACTGGAGATATTTCTGGGAGTTTGGTGGCGGAGTGTTTGCAGACATGGCATGCCATTACATGGATCTTGTGCATTGGTCTCTTGATTTGCGAAAGCCCCTAACAGTTGAGGCGGTTTCGAAAAGGATTCAAGCGGGTGATCAAACTGTTCCAGATCTTGTCAAAGCGGATTATAACTATCCTATGAGGGGCAAAAAGCCCGCGGTGCATCTTACGTGGTATAATGGCGTAAAAGGGCCGGGTTGGGATCATGTAGTACCTTATCATGGTTTTGCTTCAGGAATTCTTTTCGAAGGAACCAAAGGCCAGTTGATAGCTGATTACTCGAAGTATAAACTTATGCCCGAAGATAAGTTTAAGGGCTTTACTGCGCCACCTGCCACCATTCCTAATTCAATAGGCCATCATCAGGAATGGGTTGATGCGATAAAAAACAAGAAAGTGACCACGTGTAATTTTGATTACAGTGGCGCGCTTGCTGAAACTGTATTGCTGGGTAATGTCTCTCTTCGCAGTGGTGCGAAAATAAGTTGGGACGATGCCAAAGGCACTACGGGGAACAAAGACGCAGATAAATTCCTGTTCAGGGAATATCGAAAAGGTTGGACTTTGTGATTGTTAGAAATCACTAGTTGAAAAAGAACTGGATGGTTTTTACAAGAAACACATTTAAGATAAGAACCGAGATGATGGAACTAACAACGCCTTGGGTTGCAGCTTTGCCTACGCCTTCGGTACCGCCTTCGGTTTCCATGCCGTAGTAGCAACCCGAGATTCCAATTGCGAGCCCGAAAACGAAGGTTTTCCCCAAGGCGGGCAGGGATTCTCGTAAGGTTAGTACCCTTAACACTTCGTTTTGATATTGGGAAAAACTCATCGAACCGGTAAGTGATTCCGTTAGAAATCCTGAGTAAATCGCCAAGTATGCGGTGAACACTGTAAGGATTGGAAGTGAGATTACGCATGCTAAAATTCTGGGAGCTATCAAGGCTTGCATCGGCCTTATTCCCAAAAGCGTAAGGGCGTCAATTTGTTCTGTTTGTTTCATTGAGCCAATTTCCGCAGCAAGGCTTGAGCCCGATCTTCCTGCAAGAATTAGTGCCGAACATAATGGCGCAAATTCAACTACCACTGCCAGCGCCAATGCTTGGGGCAGGTATGTCATTGCAGATGGGCCTGCGACATTTACCAATGCATCGCGCAAATGAATCCAAACTACGACCCCGATTGCCAACCCTGCAATAATCGCCAAGGGAAGTGCGCCAATCAAGGTTTTGTAAGTTTGGCGAATTAGTTCCTGCGGAGTTTTGATCGCAAACGGAAGTTGATAAACTGCTTCCAAGGTGAACATTATACCGTGGCCTATTTGTATCAGACTATGCATTTCAAGCCTTTCAAGATTTCCTGGCGGTAAAGGTCCAGTGCCTGTTGGAAGACTGAATTACTGTGAAGGCCTCAAAGCCAAATAGTTTTACCATTTTGCGAACTTCCGTAAGAGATAGCGAAGCGTGCAGCGAATCTGTAAACAATTGTTTTTGTTTAGGCGTGGCGTCGCCTGCATGCAGATTAACAATGTTTTGAAGTTCGGCCATGGAAAAGGGGCGAAGCAGATCACGGATAAATAATAACCCGTCTTTTTTTGTGACCCGGATCATTTCCTTAAAGCATTCAATAGGATTTGGAATGTGATGGATGATGCTGTTGGAAATAACTTGGTCAAAAGATTCATCAGGGTAGGGCATTTTTTTTGAATCAACTTGAGCTAGTGTGATGGAATCTTGTAGGCGTGCAGTTTGGATATTTTTATTTCCTAGTGTCAGCATTGATTCTGCGAGGTCGATTGCGGTAATCTTTAGGCCGCTGTTGCGTCTGCACATTGCTAAGGGGATTTGGGCTGTGCCTGTACCAACATCGAGAACCTGAGCGCCATCGGTTAGATTCCTTGCAGCAAAAAAATCGTTGCAAAAGACTTCATTGACTTGGCTGTGATCCATAGAGTCGTATTCGAATGCTTCCTCGAGGGTGTCCATCACTTCGGGTTCTAAAATTCGGTGTAGGTTTGTCATTATGGGTGGTGCGTGTGATTAAGGATAAAGACGCAATGTAGTTTAAGGTAGAAGGCTTTGGAGGTATAAAAAAACCCCGCTAATACATTTGACTGCGTTAGCGGGGCCGGAACAGAGAAGAGGCCAAGAATATAAGATAAACTTTTGGGGATTGTTCTGTCAATGATTTAAAAAAATAATGCGACGATTTTTAAGTATACTTTTGTTCACTTACTCATGATAATTGATACAATCAAATTAGATTAAAAGTGACGATAATATTTATTAAGAGCGAGTTTTCCAACGATAGGTTGCACCTGCAGTGCATTCTTTTATAATAAAAGATAGTGTTCTAGCGCAATTTAGGCGCATTCGATTTTTATTGGGACTGCTATGTTTGATGGTTTACGAAAAGGGTTGGCCGCAGCTTTAAAAACCCTGCGTGGAAAAGGGCGCCTTTCTGAGGCGAACATCCGCGAGGCGATGGAAGCTATCCGCATCGTTCTTCTCGATGCCGATGTGAACTTTACCGCCGCTGAAAACTTTATTAATCGCATCACCGAAAAATCAATCGGCCAAGAAGTTCTTCGAAGTTTAGACCCTAGCGAACAAATTGTAAAATTCGTTTACGATGAACTTGTTTTGCTTATGGGCCCTGT
>DBCB01000112.1 GCA_002303765.1 Planctomycetaceae bacterium UBA969 | reverse complement strand
ATCCAAAAGCATGTGGACTGAAGCCTTTAATTTTAAAAACGCCGACAATATTAAAAAACATGGCTCTGGAATTTACTGCGTTAAATCCCTCTTCGACAAAAATGGAGAGCTCGCTGCTGTAATAGGCATGCAAATAGGCAATTTCATGATAAGTGATTATCTGGCATCCTTACTGGATGATGTTCATACACAAAATCTAAAGGGTTTCATCTTCGAAAAGCACCAAGATGGATCCAAGTTTTTAATCGCACATTCACTCCGGGATGAAACTTTCCCGAGGGATGAAAAAGGAAACTTGATCCTTATTAGTAAGCCAGAAGAAATGAAAGACTCTGCAATTTCATCACTGATTAAAAATTTGCCTGAAGAATTCACCCGAATACCAGATGAAGCATGTCACAAAATTTTTACATTCACTGATCATGGAACAGGCTACATGGGAAGCGCAGCAACTTTAGTTCCCGGCCAAATGCCATGGTGGGTATTGTGTCTATATGTCCCAGAAAATATTTTATATGCCAAGTCCTATGAACAATTTCAAATCACCGTGCTTATCACCCTTTTTATCATGCTAATCGGTACAGTTATCACCATATTTTTTGCCGGAAGAGCTGCTAAAAATCTTGAGAACCTAGCTATTTGTGCAATTAAAATAGGTAACCTCGATTTCGATTATAAAATTACAATAGCTACCCCGTATGTAAAAGAAGTTCAAAACCTTTCCAAATCAATGAGTCGAATGCAAATCGGGCTTCAATCCTTCACCAAATATCTTCCCAAGGAAATGCTAAAAAGCTTATTTGATGCAGGAGTCGTCGCCAAACCAGGTGGCAAAGAAAAAGAGGTCTCCATCTTTTTTGCGGATATCGCCAACTTCACCCATTACTCCGAAATCCTTTCGCCTAATGATTTGGTATTACAACTCAATGAATACCTTGGTTGCTTCTCTTCTGTAATAAATAAAAATCAAGGCACGGTAGATAAGTACATAGGCGATGCGGTGATGGCTTACTGGAATGCTCCGAAAACCTGTGAAGATCATGCCTTCAAATCTTGCAAAGCTGCTATTCAAGGCCTTCATAATCTTTCCTTCCTGCAAAAAGAATGGGCCCGTTTAAATAAACCAATTTTCGTTGCTAGGATTGGAATTAATACAGGCAATGTAGTACTGGGAAACATTGGCACAGAAGAACACCTTAGCTACACCGTGATGGGTGATAATGTTAATCTTGCAAGTAGGCTTGAAGGGCTTAACAAAACCTATGGCACATCGATCATCATTTCTGATTCCACTCTAATAGCCTGTGGCGATAAGTTGGTAACCCGCCCAATAGACTTGGTTGCTGTCAAAGGTAAAGAAAAGAAAATACTGGCGCACGAACTCCTAGGTATAACCAATGAAACATCCAGCAAAACAATGGCTTTTTGCAACGATTTTAAAGTTGCCTTTGCTGCTTACTTAAACAAGGATTGGAAAACTGGGGAGCAACTTTTCGCGAAAATCGCAGAGCAACATCCGAACGATCGGCTTACCTTAATCCATCTGGAACGTTGCAAAGACTTCGTGATTAACCCGCCTGATCCATCTTGGGATGGTGGGCAAGAAATGCATCAAAAATAAAGATTTAACATCAAGACATAGAAAAAAGAATCTTCTTCATATATACTTGTGCATCGTTCTTCCAGATAAGATGCAGTAATCGCAATCGCCGCACATACAGGAAACATGCAGGCGCAATTAACCCTCATCTGGGATAAACTGTTACCCGCATTCAATGCCAAGGAGTTGGAAGTAAATAAAGCGGGCCAAGAAAAAATGAAAGAAGCGTTCGCAAGTCTAAAGGCATAAGGTGACCTCCAAAGTAATAGGCGGGAAGTTTGATTCATCATCTTCAAGGTTAAAGGCATAAATGAAAACTATGTTAAGTCTAACCCTGTTACTTTTTCATGTAATTTTAACCACGACCGCCCAAGATACTAAGCCTGCAAAAGAAGTCGCTGTCGAATTGGGTAAAGGGATAATGCTTGAACTTGTTCTTGTTCCAGCGGGCCAGTTTATTATGGGATCGCCCCTGACAGAACCCGATCGTGAAGATGATGAAAACCAAAACAAGGTCGTTATTACAAAACCATTTTATCTGGGTAAATTTGAAGTGACCCAGGAACAATGGATGGTGGTGATGGGCAAAAACCCAAGCAACACCAAGGGTGAAAAATTACCCGTAACAAATGTATCTTGGGATGATTGTCAGGAATTCATCAACAAATTGAACTCAATGAACAAAGGCCGTTTCCGATTACCCTCCGAGGCAGAATGGGAATATGCATGTAGGGCAGGTTCTACAACTACTTTTTCCTTTGGCGACAAAATAACCCCAAAGGATGCTAACTTTTCCCGCTCCAAATTAAATAAAACCACCCCAGTAGGCAGCTATAAACCCAACGCTTTCGGCCTTTATGACATGCATGGCAATGTTGTGGAGTGGTGCAATGATTGGTATGCAAAGTATCCGAAAGAAGAAGTTAAGGATCCCCAAGGGCCAATAAATGGTAGCAGCAAGATATTGCGTGGCGGATCATTCTCATTCCTGTTTACCACGGTTGTTCGGGCTGCCGATCGGTTCCACTTTACCCCAACTTATGAAAGTTATAGCGCAGGGCTTCGTCTTGTCAGGGAAAATTAAGCCTCGAACCAAAATTACCAATTTCGTTCTCACATCTAAATTAAACACACATCAGCAACTTCTTGCTGGCCCAATTTCGTTCTCGCATTTATATTAAACACACCCCTGCAACTTCTTGCTGGTTTAAATAGGTCTTGCAGATTAAAATGCTTTTTTATTCTTTCAACAAACGGCTGTGATCATTTATGCCCATTACAGGCAAACCCTGGTACCGCATTCTTTACATTCAAGTATTGATTGGGGTTGCATTGGGCATAGGCATTGGCGCATTTTTTCCTGACCTTGGCAAATCACTCAAGCCACTTGGCGATGCCTTTGTCAAGCTTGTAAAAATGATGATAGCTCCGATTATTTTCTGCACCGTGGTGCATGGCATCGCCTCCATGGGCGACATGAAAAAACTCGGAAGGGTTGGTTTCAAAACCATTTTATACTTCGAAATTGTTTCAACACTTGCACTTTTAATCGGGCTTGTGGTGGTCAATATCTTGAAACCCGGCGAAGGATTTAACATCGATCCCGCTTCTTTAGATCCCGCCCTTAGCCTTGGCTATGCACAAAAGGCCAAAGGGCATAGCATGGTCGATTTCTTTCTCAACATTATTCCCACCACGATTTTTTCGCCTTTCTTCAATGGCGACTTGCTACAAATACTTTTCATTTCAATCATGATGGCATTTGCAATCTCCTTCATGGGCGAAAGAGCAAAACCTATTTTGGATGTGATTGACACAAGCTCTAAAGTTTTTTTCAACCTGATGAACATCGTAGTAAAGTTCGCACCCCTAGGCGCTTTTGGAGCTATGGGCTTCACGATTGGCAACTATGGTTTGGGCGCTCTTGGAAAATTACTTGAACTCATGCTTGGTTTTTACATCACCTCCGCATTGTTCATTTTCATAGTTTTAGGCAGTATTTCTTGGTTCACTGGTTTTTCAATCTTCCGCTATCTTTCCTTTATCAAGGAAGAAATTCTCTTGGTATTGGGCACCAGCTCTTCAGAAACAGCTCTCCCGGGAATGATGGAAAAAAGTATTAAACTTGGTTGTTCACCATCCACGGTAGGGCTGGTTATTCCCTCTGGATATAGCTTCAATCTCGATGGAACCAACATATATCTTTGCATGGCAGCAGTTTTTCTAGCCCAAGCAACTAATACGCAACTAGATCTTGGCCAGCAAATAACCCTTCTTTTAGTGGCAATGATATCTTCAAAAGGTTCTAGTGGAGTCACTGGCGCAGGATTCATCACGCTTGCTGCAACTTTGGCAACAGTGCCCTCAATTCCCATTGAGTCACTTTCGCTATTGATTGGCGTTGATAGATTTATGAGCGAATGTAGGGCCATCACCAACTTAATTGGCAACGGTGTTGCAACGGTGGTGATAAGCCGTTGGGAAGGCGAACTAACCAAGGAGCAATTAAATGAATGTTTGCAAAAATAATGGATTGAAGCTTTTCTTGGGAATGCTCAGAACCCTGATTTTAATGCAAATGATTTGTCTTGTACCCGCATTTGCCCAGAACACAAAAAAGGGAACGGAACCCCCCTCTGCAGAAGAGATTGCAAAAAAGAAAGCAGCAGATAAAGCTACGAATGAAAAGTTTCAACTGTGGAAAAGCAAACGGCCCAAAGAACAACAGGTCTGGGAAACTGTACTCGAGAACAATCTGGGGAGTTTCTATCTTCCCATTTATCAGTTGGAAAAATTGAATAATCGAATATCCGCTTGGGATTATGTCAAGGATGATCCCAAATTACCCCGTGTCCTTTTGATAGGTGATTCAGTTTCCAGAGGCTATACTTTGCCTGCAAGAGTTGCGCTTGAACGCAAAGCAAATGTTCATCGTGCACCTGAAAACTGTGGCCCTACCTCCAATGGAATTAAGAAAATGGATGTATGGCTGGGCGAAGGCAAGTGGGATGTCATTCATTTTAACTTTGGTATTCATGATCGCAAAACTTCGGCTAAGGATTACGAAAATAGATTAGAATTGATTGTAAAACAACTTAAGGTAACAGGGGCAAAGCTGATCTGGGCTAGCACCACGCCCATCCCTCCAGATACCAAAGATGGCCCTGAAGCATCAACAGCCATCATCGAAAAAAATCGCATCGCAGCAGACATCATGAAAAAAAATATGGTTCATGTAAACGATCTTTTTAACTTTATCACCCCTCAGCTTTCAAAAGTACAAAACCCGATGGATGTGCATTTCAAAGGCGAAGGATATGATATGCTAGGCAGGCAAGTGGCATTGAAGATCGAAGAGATTTTAAAAACCAAGTAAAGGATTAACAACATGAGCATTGAAGTGATTCGGGGCAAAGGCACACCGACAAGCCACCTGCCTTTCAGTCCAGCTATCAAAGCGGGCGATTTCGTTTTTGTTTCTGGCCAAGCATCCGTTGATGAAACCGGAAAAATTGTTAATGATACTTTTGAAGGTGAATTCCGCAGGTCGCTGGAGAACACTAGAAAAATCCTAGACGCTGCTGGCCTTACTTTCGCCAATGTCGTTCAGGTTCGTTCTTATATTGATAACCCTGCGGATCTTCCCGAGTACAACAAACTTTACCGTGATTATTTCAAGGAACCCTTCCCTGCCCGTACCACCATCGTCAATTGCCTGGGTGGGGCCTTGAAGTATGAAGTTGATGTAACCGCCTATGCAGGCAAATGATTTAGCGTGATTCTATGCATGGGTTTGCTATACTTGGCCTCATTGGTGTAGCATTCCTTCCTACCCGCTTTCTTACCATGAAGGTATTTTCTTGAACATTTCCATAAATAACGATAAACCCACAAGCATTCGAAATGGCATGATCTTATGCACCACCATGGTCGCAATCATGCTTTACCTCGATAGGGTTTGCCTTAGCATCCTTGGCACTTCCATCAAGAAAGATTTGGACTTCAACGAAGTTCAGTTTGCCAATCTTTTATCCGCTTTCTTCTGGGCATATGCGCTTTGCCAAATACCCGCAGGGTGGATAGGCGATCGCTACGGGCCCCGCATCGCTCTCGGAATTTATCTTTTCTTCTGGTCACTTTGTACCGGGTTGATGGGTATGGTAAGTGGCTATGGTTTGTTTCTTTTACTACGGCTGGGATGTGGATTGTTTGAAGCAGGAGCCTACCCACTTGCCAACGGCATTGTTCGTAAATGGGTACCATTATCAGGCCGCGGCACTGCAAGTGGAATCGTAGCAATCGGTGGCAGGCTAGGCGGGGCAATCGCACCCATGCTCACGAATTTTCTAGCAGCGGGAGCTTCGGATGGATGGCGCAAGCCCTTTATCATTTACGGTATAATCGGCATGGTGGGAGCAATCATTTTCTGGGTCTGGTATCGCGATGAGCCAAGCCAGCACCCTCTGATAAATCAAGCTGAAATTGATTTGATCAATGGAACCAACCATGTTCCAGATTCTTCCAAGCCTGGCTTTCCCAACTTCTTTGCACTTGCTACCAACCTTTCGCTTTGGCTTGCCTCCATCGTGATGATCCTCTCCAATTTTGGTTGGATTTTCATCATCACTCTTTTCCCAGATTACCTCGAAAAAGTTTTTGGCACCCCCGCAGATACACGTGCATTTTATCAATCACTACCCTTGTATTTCGGTATTGCAGGCATGCTCATAGGTGGATGGTGGACGGATCGCATCTTTCGGCTTGCGGGGCCAAGATGGGGCCGAAGTATTCCCATGGCTGCTTCCCGCGTTATCGTTGGGCTTTCCTACATAGTTTGTCTTTTTCTTGGTGATGCCCTCTGGGTCACCATCATGATGTGTGTTGTCGCTGCAGCGACTGATATGGGCAATCCTGCCTTCTGGGCCTATTGTCAAGATGTGGGCGGGAAATATGTGGGTTCGGTTGTTGGCTGGGGCAACATGTGGGGCAATCTTGGAGCAGCTATCGCTCCTCAGCTTTTCATACTCATCAAATCTTATCACCCCGATGACCCAAAAGCCGGGTGGGCTTCCGTATTTCTAGTTTGTGCTGTTGTTCAAGTTATAGGTGCAGTTGCTGCCATGGGCATCGATGCCACCCACCCAATTAAAATGGATGGGGATAAATCTCCTTCAACAAGTTTTTAGATAGGCCATTATTTTCGACATACGAACTATCGCAGAATAGATTATAATCATGTATTAAGTTAACTGGAGGTGTGTATGGCCCAGATTGAAAACGATAATGTGCGTTCTACCGCAATCGAGTTGATCAAGGGGTTGCCTAATGGCGCTACTTGGGATGATGTTATGGAGCAAGTTTATATTCGTCAGGCGATAGAAGCAGGCTTGAAGTCTGCAAATGAAAACGAATTAATTGAAGTTGATGAGGTTCGTCGTCGCTTTGGATTGGCAGTTTGAAAGTTCGCTGGACTAAGGCTGCGTTAGGCCATCTTACTGCCATTTATGAATACATCTCCCTTGACTCCTCCCTTTATGCGATCAGAGTAGTTGATAAGTTAACTATTAAATCTAGGCTGCTTGGAGATTTTCCTCACTCTGGTTCTTTGGTTCCTGAATATCAAAACCAAGATATAAGACAGGTTGTTGAATGGCCCTACCGAATTGTTTATCGCATAACAGAAAATGAAGTACAGGTGTTGGCGATCCTTCACGGAGCTAGACAAATTTCTGGTGATACTCCTCCGGATCATTAATTAAAATGGAACCTAATAAACTTTAACCCAGTTGGAAAACTCTTCATGAAACGAACCTTTGCTTTACTTTTTGTATTTAGTGTCGGATTTGCCTTTGCTGCAGATCCTGTTTACAGCAAACCAACCTTAGAAGGTGTTGCCTATGGCACGCATCCCGCACAGGTTTTAGATTTCTACAAAGCCAAGTCTGATAAACCCACCCCACTTGCGTTTTTCATTCATGGTGGAGGTTGGGTTGCGGGCGATAGGCGCATCACCGATGCAGATAAATATCTCGCCAAGGGCATTTCAGTTGTCTCGATTGAATATCGTTTTATTGCAGATGCAATCGATGCTGGCATAAAACCACCTGTCAAATGGCCCTTGAACGATGCAGCCCGAGCGCTCCAGTTTGTGCGTAACAAAGCTTCTGAATGGAATATTGATAAAGCTCGCATCGGCGCATCGGGTGGCTCAGCAGGTGCTTGTTCCAGCCTTTGGCTCGCTTTTCATAACGAACTCGCAGAACCCCAAAGCACAGACCCAATCGCAAGGGAATCGACCCGCCTATGGTGTGCTGCGGTTAATGGCGCACAAACCACACTTGATCCCAAACAAATGAAAGAGTGGACACCTAACAGCAGATATGGTGGCCATGCTTTTGGTTTCTACCCAGACCACAAAGATCGTAAAACCCGTGACACTCAGTTCCCACAGTTTCTTGCAGCAAGGGAATCCGTGCTGCCTTGGATCAAGGAATATTCTCCTTTTGAACATGCAAGTGCGGGGGATCCGCCCATCTACATGATTTATGGTGGGCCACCTGCAATGGGCAAGGAAGAAAAAGACCCTACCCACAGCGCAAACTTTGGCGTGAAGCTGAAGGAAAAACTCGATGAGCTTAAAGTGGAATGTGAGTTGGTTTATCCAGGCGCACCCGATATCAAGCATCGAACCATGCATGAATTTCTAGTAGACAAACTTACAACTGAAAACAAAAAATGAAAACTTTGCAATCTTTGAGCATTACTTTTGCCTTATTGGTATTGGCCCCAGCACTCATTGCTGCAACGCCTGTAAAGATTGCAATGGCGGAGAATGGTAAGGCCCTGATACCAATTGTTATTTCAGATAATGCCAGTGCTTTAACCAAAGCCAATGCGAACAAGCTTGCAGATTATCTCGGGAAAATAGCAGGAGCAAAGTTCCCGGTTGAAACAGGCAATGGCACCCGAGGTATAATCCTTGGTTTGGCCTCAGATTTTCCTGCCCTTAAACTTGCATCAACATTCAACAGCACCGATATTCTTAAGAGAGAAGAATATGTAGTAAGAAGCCATGCGGAAGGGTTATATGTTTTGGGTGCGAGTGATCTTGCGGTGCAACATGGTATGTGGGATTTGCTGGCACGGTTGGGATATAGGCAGTTCTTTCCGGGAAAGCATTGGGAAGTTGTGCCTTATTTACAACGCATGGAGATTGCAGTCGATACGATTGAAAAGCCTGATTATCACTCTAGGAGGATCTGGTACGGCTATGGTGCGTGGGATTATGCAAAGGAGCCGTACCGTGATTGGTGCGAAAAAAACCGAGCCCTTCAAGGCGTCAATCTAAGCACGGGTCATGCCTACGATGGTATTGTCAAAGCCTTGAAAAAAGAATTCGCCAATCATAATGAATACTGGCCTTTGTTGAACAATGAGCGCAAAGAAGTTCGAAACCCCAAGCCCTGTTTGGGTAACCCAGAGATACGTTCCCTTATCGTTCGCAATGCGGTTGAGCAGGTGCGAAAAAACCCACTGTTGGATAGTGTCTCGATGGATCCCAGTGATGGTGGAGGTTGGTGCGAATGCAAATTATGTTCCAAGCTGGGTAGTGTTTCAGATCAGGCTATCACTCTTTCCAACGAAGTTGCAGCAGCCATCAATCAGGAATTCCCGGGCAAACTTGTAGGTATCTATGGCTATAATTTTCATTCGCCCCCGCCCAACATTAAAGTGCATCCAAAGGTGGTGGTCAGTGTTGCCACTGCATTCATCAAGGGTGGCATGTCGCTGGAAGACATTATTACAGGATGGGCGGAAAAAGGAGCGACACTTGGAATACGGGAATACTACAGCGTAAATACTTGGGATAGGGATCAGCCAGGGCATGCCCGTGGCGGGAACCTTGATTACTTACAACGCACCATCCCGGAATTTCATGCCAAGGGTGCACGATTCATGTCTGCGGAATCCAGCGATAACTGGGGACCCAATGGGTTGGGTTATTATTTCGCATCCCGCATGCTTTGGGATGTACGCGAAGCTAAGAATCGTGACGCCATCGAACGCGATTTCCTCGACCGAGCCTTTGGTTCCGCAAGCTCCGCAATGAAAGATTTCTATGACCAGATCAATGGTTCCAAGCCCCACCTTGTAGTTGATGATCAACTAGGAAGAATGTATCGTTCGCTTCAGAAAGCCCGGGAATTGGCTGCAGCAACCGAAATCAACTTGCGCCTTGATGACCTTGCACTTTACACCAGATATTGCTCGCTTTACCACCGTTATGCAACTGCTGATGGCAAAGGCAGGCAGGTTGCTTTTGAAAACCTTATCAAGCACGCTTATCGCATGAGAACCACCATGATGGTGCATACTTATGCGCTGTACCGCGATCTTGCGGGCCGTGATAAAACCATTTCGGTTCCTGCAGATGCCAAATGGCAAATCCCCGAGGGGAAAAACCCCTGGAAGTCCAGCGCACCCTTCACTCCGCAGGAAATTGAATCCTACATCACCGAGGGCATAGCAACCCACAAATTGGTTGAGTTGAATTTCAAACCTTTAACCTTTGGCACCAATCTGGCTCCTGCCTTGGGCCGACTGCCTATACCCGCTAATTTTCCACCAGGCGATTTCACCCCGGGTCGAGGCATACAGACTTTCTTCACTTACGCCAAAGCGCCTTCCAATATTGAACTTACCATCATGGGAGGCATGATTGCCCATTATCGTGACCGAGGAAATGTGAAAGTCGAACTTTATAAAATCGGAGGCGAGAGCCAAACAGGTGAAAAAGAAACCCTTGTTGAAACCAATACCTCTATCCCACCCGATGGTATTGAGCGGACCCTTAAATTTGCTCTTAAGCAACCCGGCCTTTACAAAATTACCGTTAAAGATGGCAACGATCGCACCCAAGTCAACTGGCCCAAGGAACAGTTTATGGCCATCGCTTCAACCCAAGAAAACCCTATGAATCGCTTTTATGGTTTGTGGATGGGTTATTTTTATGTTCCCAAAGGAACTAAAACGATTGGACTCTTTGGCGGTGAACATGGTGAAGTTCGCGATAGTCAGGATAGGCCCCACTTCTGGCTGAATGGGCGCGAGCCTAATTTTTACAGTGTACCTGTACCTCCCGGGGAGGATGGCAAGTTTTGGCGTGTGCGCTATTGCAGGGGTCCGGTAAGGCTTCTTACGGTACCGCCATACTTTGCAAAAACACCAGGTGAATTATTACTACCCGAGGAAGTGCTTGCAAAAGATGGCTTAAAGCCTTGACCAATTCGGATTGGAGAAGTTCTACTTTAGGGAATCAAGCACCAATTGATGTGTTTTTCTCGCATATTCAAATGCAGTATCAGCATCATGCAAGGTATAAAATTCAGAGGGCGTTAGATCTTCTGACCCATAAAAAGCAAGTTCGCGATCGCGCCTAAGGGATCTTGAAGCCTTGACAAGAAAATCGATTGAAGATCGGGCAGGTTCAGGAATACGTTTTTTATGTTCTAGCAAGACGCTGCTAACATCATGGATTCGAGGCACTTCCATGTTGCAAGCCCGCAGCATACCTTTCAAGGTAAGTTCAACAATTTCCTGACTTTCGCGAACAACATCCGCCCAACTTTCTTCTCGGTAAAGCACCTCTAAAGCAAGCAATCGTTTTCCTGCTCGAACGATATAATCATTAGTAAGACTGTGATTATGCATAAACCCAATATCCCTGTCCGTGGCTTTCTTTGCGTACCACTTTTCCATCTTGAACCAGTTTTTTACTTCGTGTAATTACTTTTTCAATTGCTTTAGCTGTATCCATCAACACTTCGCAACATTGCGAAACCTCTAGCCAAAGCGATCCAACCTTGCTTTCTTCGTTTGGAAGATGGGCGAGCATAATGCAGACACGGGGGTCTAACCCTTCTAAACAATCAAGCTCTGAATAAAGAGCCCGGTTAATTTTTTTGGCGTTGTCCAAAACTACCAGTACATCGATATCAGATATTTCGGTAGCATCGCCCCGAACTTGAGAACCATAAAGAATCATACCCAAAATATCAGCATGCAATGAGCAAGAAGGCAAAAGAACATTATTCAAACCATGCGGAAGTACTGGGCTTTTCGCCAACGAATGTAGTTTAGAAATATTCAATTCATTATTCATAATAGCATCGTAACAGTTCCCTGCTTTTTTGGAAACTTCTTTTACATATACCAGGGACCGGATATTTTTCAGCACAAAGAAAATAGATGGAAAAGACGGATCAAATTCCATGTTGTTTTTTTGATTCATAATGTTTATAAGGCTTTAAGTATATCCAAATGCTCTTCACCTTGCTTTAAGGACCAATCCCATGCGAAAAAGTATCATGTTAATTATTGCGATCGGCTTTATGATTGCTGCGGACACTGCAAAAGTTGATGAAAAATTAAACGGTTCTTATGTTGGTGGAGGTGGCGAAACCAATGGCAAACCCTTCAACAAGGAAGATCTCAAGGATTTTAAACTGGTCATCAAAGGGAGCCAATACACCCTTAATGCGGGAACCGGTGAATCCGTTCAAGGCATTCAAACCGTTGATAACACCAAATCACCTAAGACTATTGACGCAACCGATGGCAGTGGCCGTAACAAGGGTAAAACCATTCTGGGTATTTACGAAATCAATGGAGATGAATTCAAAGTTTCGTTTTCTATGCCAGGCAAACCAAGACCAACCAAGTTCACCACGGAAAAAGATGAGAGCGGCCAATGGGTTCATATCTGGAAGCGTGTGAAATAATAACCATTGAGTGTTAATTGCGAAAGCCCTGCGAGTGAATAAATCACTCGCAGGGCTTTCTG
>DBCB01000155.1 GCA_002303765.1 Planctomycetaceae bacterium UBA969 | reverse complement strand
AGGATGGAGAAGGTAAAGGTAAAGGAGGCGTGGGCAAGGATGGAGAAGGTAAAGGAGGCATGGGCAAGGATGGAGAAGGCAAAGGAAAAGAAGGCATGGGCAAGGATGGAGAAGGCAAAGGTAAAGAAGGTATGGGCAAGGATGGAGAAGGCAAAGGTAAAGAAGGTGAAGGTAAATCTGGAAAGCCAAATGGTGGAGATAACCCCGGTCCCGGTGGAACCGATGATCGTAAGCCCAACGATGCTGCGGGGGTGGCAAATCCTAATGCGAAAACAGAATCTGAAGCTGCAAGTGAAGAGAATAAGCGCAAAGCTGTTCAGCTCCAGTTGGATAATTACAAGAAGAGGCTAAGTCCGGATGTGCTGAAGGATGCTAAAATGTCCCCTGAAGATTTGCAACGATTTTTGGATGAGAAGAAGCGCAGAATTGAAGCAGAGCTTGGGGTCAAAGAAAAGGATCCTGCAGCCCAGTCTACAGGTAAAGGGCCCAGTTTGGGTGGTCGCAGGTATGAGTCTAACGGCGGCGAGAAAAATGATTCGAAGGCCCCTAATTTGGCTAAACCACCAGCACTTTATCGCGAAGCATACAAAGAATTCACTAAGAAGCTAGCTGAGCCTGAATAATTGAGGTTCAAACCCTGATTTTTATTCTAGAATTGCAAGCAAAGCATGGAAAAGTCTCATGTTTTGCTCTATCCTTGAAGTATGGCATTTCCACAACGATATCTGGTCCGCTTTCATCCCAAGCATACTCCGCATGTCTTTACGGATATTTTGGTTATTGGTGGCGGCATAGCTGGTTTAAGGGCAGCGTTATCTGTTCCTGATGACTTACGGGTTCTAGTTGTTACCAAAGATAAAATAGCCCAAAGCAACTCAAGTTACGCTCAAGGGGGGATCGCAGGAGTTCTTTCCCCTGAAGATCGATTTGAAAATCATGTTGAAGATACCATTGTTGCAGGCGCTGGGCTTTGCGATAGATCAATTGTTGAAACGGTAATTCGCGAAGCTCCTGGGCAAATCAATAACCTCGTTAGCATTGGGACTAAGTTTGATTTGGATCAGGGCCATATTGCATTGGGTAAAGAGGGTGGACATAGTCATCACCGTATTGTTCATGCCTTGGGAGATTCCACCGGTCATGAGGTGATGAGGGCGATTATTGATAGGGTTCGAGAAGCCAAGAATGTTGAAATTTGGGAGAAGACTTTTACCCTTGATCTTATCACGCACGAAGGCCGTTGTGTTGGGGCGTTGGTACACAGGCACCGCAGGGGTAAACTTCTTGTCTGGGCCAAGCAGATAATTATGGCGAGTGGTGGAGTAGGGATGGTTTATCGTGAAACTACGAACCCACCGGTTGCAACGGGTGATGGCATGGCTGCTGCCTACCGGGCAGGTGCAAAGTTGCGCGACATGGAGTTCATGCAGTTTCATCCCACTGTTCTTTATGTTGCGGGTTCAAGCAGGTTTTTAATCAGTGAGGCGGTTCGAGGAGAAGGTGCTTATCTATTGGATAAGAATGGGCATCGATTTATGCCCGATGAAGATCCTAGAGGCGAGTTGGCGCCCCGCGATGTGGTTGCGCAAGCAATTGTTCGGACTATGGATAAAACCCAGCATCCCAATGTGTATCTGGATCTTTCCCACATTGATCCTGAAAAAGTCATGATGCGATTTCCTGGAATTGCCAAAGTATGCATGAACTTTGGATTGGATATCCGGACCGATCGCATTCCAGTTCGGCCTGGTGCGCATTACATGGTGGGCGGCATCGAAGTCGATGGGTTGGGGCAAACCAATATTCCCGGCCTTTGGGGTGCAGGCGAAGTAACCTCAAGCGGGCTTCATGGAGCGAACAGGTTGGCATCGAATAGCCTTTTGGAGGGGTTGGTTTACGGGAAGTTATGTGCGGATGGCGCAGTAAGTGAAGCTAGAAAAATGTCGGATCGATTTGAAGTGCCCCCGATCAAGTTAAATATTAAACCGGATAACGAAGGCGAACTCGATATCACGGATGTTACTAATTCGCTTCGAAGTTTGATGGTTCGGTACATGGGAATTGTTCGGAATGAAGAGGGGTTGGCAGAGGCGGAACGCACGGTTGGATTTTGGTGCAGGTATGCGCTGCGCAGGGAATTTCAGACCCGGGAGGGTTGGGAGTTGGCGAATTTGCTTACCGTAGCCCGCCTTATGATATTCTCTGCAAGGCAACGAACTGAATCGCGAGGTACGCATTTCAGGCTGGATTATCCCAAAAAAGATGATGCAAACTGGCTCAGACACCTTGTTTGCCCGCCAACTTTTGCTGAATCCAAGCTCCCTCATGGTTAGGTTTATGCAGGCAAGTCGCCCCTTCAGGCAGGCAAACTTGCTTTTCCTGTAGTGGACAGACTTATACCCTCTTGGTTTAATGTCTTATTGTTGTTTTTCGGGCCATTGTTCCCGATTCTGTTTTTCTTCTTTTGTGGGATGGCTTTACGATGACGCGCGTCTTTATTTACGACACTACTTTGCGCGATGGCAGCCAAGGTGAAGGGGTCAATTTCTCCTTACAGGATAAATTGCACATCACCAAAAAGCTTGACGAGTTGGGCGTAGACTTCATTGAAGGCGGATATCCTTTATCCAACCCCAAAGATTTTGAATACTTTAGGGAAGTGCGCAAGCTTAATCTCAAGCACGCCAAGGTTTCTGCTTTTGGAATGACTCGCAGAAAAGGCGTGCTTCCTGCCAACGATACCTGCATTAAGGCTTTGTTGGATGCTGAAACTTCGCTTATCACAATCGTTGGTAAAACCTGGGATCTGCATGTAATTGAAATCCTAGGTACCACGCTTGAAGAAAATATCGCAATGATTTCTGATTCCATCCGCTATTGCAAGGATCAGGGGCGCGAGGTCTTTTACGATGCAGAGCATTTCTTTGATGGGTTCAAAAATAACCCCGATTATGCCATTAAGACTCTTCAGGCTGCTGAAGCTGCTGGCGCAACAGTTCTCATTCTTTGCGATACCAATGGTGGAACTTTGCCCGATGAAATTGCCTCGGGGGTTGCTACCGTTCGTGCTGCTTTAAAGCCTCAGACCCAAGTTGGGATTCATTGTCATAATGATTGTGAACTCGGTGTTGCCAACACTCTTGCTGCGGTTGCCAAGGGCGCAACTCAAGTTCAAGGCACGATCAACGGGATTGGCGAAAGATGTGGTAATGCTGATCTTATCAGTGTTTTGGGCAATCTTGCGCTCAAGCAGAATTACAAGGTATTGGCAGAGGGCAGTTTGAAGCATCTTACCGAGTTATCTAGGTATGTGTATGAAACTGCAAACATGAATTTTCGAAATGGTCAGCCCTTTGTGGGCGCTAGTGCTTTTGCCCATAAGGGTGGCATGCATACCCATGCGGTCGCCAAGGTGTCTCGAAGTTACGAACATATCGATCCAACGATCGTGGGGAATCAAAGGCGAATTCTTGTAAGCGAGCTTTCAGGAATATCCACCATTCTCAGCAAAACCTCGAAGTTTGACTTCACTAACGATCGAGCCTTGATGACTAAGATTCTTAACCAAGTCCAAGATCTTGAGAATGCTGGTTATGAATTTGAAGCAGCGGAAGCATCGTTTGAAATACTGGTGCGTAAGGCCGCGGGAATGTATGAGCCCTTGTTTGAAAGGCTTTCTTATCGTGTGAATATTGAAATGTCTAAGGATGGTTTGCCCGCAACGGAGGCCACGGTGAAAATTCGCCATGGTGCTTCAGAGGCCCACACGGTGAGCGAAGGCGATGGCCCTGTTAACGCATTAGATGGCGCATTAAGGAAAGCCCTTCTTCCATTGTTTCCCAATCTTTCGGACCTTCATCTTGCAGATTATAAGGTGCGTGTTGTGAATGCCCGTGCTGGAACTGCTGCAAGAGTTAGAGTTATTATTGAATCGCATGACAAGCGAGATGTATGGTCTACAGTTGGTGTAAGTGAAAATATTGTGGAAGCCTCGTGGCTGGCCTTGGTAGATAGTATCGAGTACAAGTTGATCAAGGATCGCGAGCAAGCCGAAGCAAAGTAGGTGTGCAGTTCTCCTGTTACTTTTTCGAAATCCATGGTTTCAAAGGGATAGTTTAAATGTCGAGTGAATTGCCCAAGCAGTATGAGCCCCAGCAGGCGAAACAGGATTGTCTGAAGTTCTGGGAAGACAACAAGTTTTTTCATGCCAACCCCGATGCCAAGGGCGATCCTTATTGCATTGTCATACCCCCGCCAAATGTTACCGGGGCCCTTCATTTGGGCCATGCGCTTAACAGCACACTGCAGGATATTCTTGCCCGTTGGCGCAGAATGCAGGGATTTAACGTTCTTTGGATGCCCGGAACTGATCATGCAGGTATTGCAACCCAGGCTGTTGTTGAACGAAGAGTCAAGGAAGAAGATGGTAAGACCAGGCATGAGCTTGGCAGAGAAAAACTCGTCAATCGAATTTGGGAATGGAAAGATCAATACGAGAAACGCATTTTAGGTCAGTTGCGCGAAATCGGTGCTAGTTGTGATTGGGCCCGTACCCGTTTTACCCTCGATCCTATTTGCGCCCGTGCGGTTCGCTCCACCTTTTTTCAGATGTTCAAGCAAAACTTTATCTACAGAGGTAAAAGGCTCGTCAATTGGGATACACACCTGCAGACTTCTGTCGCAGATGATGAAACGTTTACCGAAACCGTCAAAGGTGGGTTCTGGACTTTTCGCTACCCTGTTTCTGGCTCTGATGAATTTATCCGATTTTCCACCACTCGCCCCGAAACAATGTTGGGCGATGTAGCTGTTGCAGTTCACCCTTCAGATGAACGCTACACCCACCTTGTAGGAAAAAAGGTTTTGATCCCGCTTGCAGGGCGTGAAATACCCATCATCGCAGATGGCATTCTTGTAAAGAAAGAGTTTGGTACGGGTGCTGTCAAGGTTACTACTGCTCACGATCGAAATGACTACGCCTGTGGCTTAAGGCATAACCTGCCCATGATTAACATCCTCGCAAACGATGGAACTATCAAGGATGGTTTTGGCGTTTATTCTGGTCTGGATCGCTACGAAGCTAGGAAGCGTGTTACCGAAGATATGGAAAAACTAGGGTTCTTCGAAGGCCGAGAAGACCGCGATATCGAGTTGGCGCATAGCGACCGTAGCAAGACTCCCATCGAGCCGTTTCTTTCTGACCAATGGTTTGTAAAGATGGATCACCTTGCGCAGATTGCAATTGATGCGGTGAAAGATGATAAGGTTAAATTTACTCCCGAACGCTATGCAGACACCTACCTTGATTGGCTAGGTGAAAAGCGCGATTGGTGTATCAGTAGGCAGCTTTGGTGGGGGCATCGAATTCCAATCTGGTATGCAAAGTGCGATGAAGCCGACTTGAAGAAGGCATTTGCCAACCGGGATGATGTTTGCTGGATTTGGGATCACGAAAACAACCAATGGCTTGTTTGCGCATTGACTGATATTCCGGAAGATGCTTTGGGCGGGGATCTCAAAATTGTTCAGGACGGCGATGTTCTTGATACTTGGTTCAGTTCCGCATTGTGGCCTCATTCTACTTTAGGCTGGCCCGAGCAAACCAAAGAACTTGCAAAGTATTACCCTACCAGTGTTCTCGTTACTAGCAGAGATATCATCACGCTTTGGGTTGCTCGCATGGTGATGACTGGGCTTTTCAACACAGGCAAGATTCCCTTTCATAAGGTCTACATTCATCCCAAAATCCTCGATGGTTTTGGCGAAACAATGAGTAAGAGCAAAGGCAATGGTATCGACCCGCTTGATATTATTTCCCGGTATGGTGCCGATGCCTTAAGGTATCAGATGGCGCACCTTGCAACCGAAACGCAGGATAGCAGAATGCCCGTGGGCAACATCTGCCCTCATTGCGAAACTTTGGTAACGGTGAAGCAAGAGCATATGTACATGCGGACCAAGAAAATCACTTGTCCGAGTTGCAAGAAAACCTTCAGGCCAGGTGGGCCTTGGCCTGCGCCTGATCTAGAATTACCCACAGCTACGCAGGGATCTGAACGCTTCGAGCAAGGTCGTAATTTCGCAACCAAGCTTTGGAATGCAGCACGCTTTCTATTCATGAACCTCGAAGGTTATCAGCCTGCGCCGGTTGATCTTGCTTCTCTTCCTTTGGAAGACCAATGGTTGCTAAGCAGGTTGCAGCGAACCACCGAAGAACTAACCAACCATCTTGAATCATTTCGCTTTAGTGAATCTATTCGAACTTTGTACGAGTTCATTTGGACCGAGTTCTGTGATTGGTATGTCGAGATGAGTAAGGGCAGGTTGAAAGATGAATCGAAGCCTGTGGCTCAAAGAGTTCTTGCGGGCGTTTTAGATGCAATCCTGCGTTTGATTCATCCTTTCATGCCATTTCTTGCGGAGACCATTTGGAAGGCGCTCGGCGAAGTTGCACCTTTGCGTGGTCTGCCTGTTCCTGAGAAAGCGGAAATAAGCGTGGTTATTGCCGCATGGCCAAACTATCCCAAAGCTTGGCATCAACCCGCAATTGAAGCTAGAATTGCACGCATGCAGGAACTGGTTCGAGCCATCAGGGATGTTCGAAATCGATATCTTCTTGATGCTAAAAAGATGCTAGATATAAAGGTGCGATGCTCCGATGCAATTGCTTCCGATCTTAAGTCCTTAAAACCATTTTTAGCACACTTAGGCGGCGTTGGTGAATTAGAGTGCGGGCCCCAAGTCACTCGCCCTTCGCAATCTGCATCCCATGTGCACCCAGATTTCGAAGCTTATATCAGTCTTGCAGGCTTGATTGATGTAAATGCTGAGATTGCTCGCCTTGAAAAAATGATGGCGGAAAAGCAAAAACAGATTCAAGCTATTGAGTCAAAGCTTTCTAATGAAAGCTTTGTTCAACGGGCTCCTGTTGAGGTTGTTGCGCAACAAAGGGAAACCCAGGCAGACTTGGTGTCTCAAGTCAAATTGCTTGCTGAAAATATGGTTTCTTTGAAACAGGGTACCTAGCATTACCAACTTTTATAAAGGTCTTTTTTGCTTGCTCAATCATGGATTATTGGTAATAATTAAATACTTGATAGGTGAACCCCACGATGCATTTGATTGCTTTCTTAATCTCTCTGAATTTTAACCTTACTCCTGACTTTGATCGGGAGATTAAACCCTTTGTTGTTCGTTCCTGCGTAAGTTGCCACAATGCTGAAAGTAAGCGTGGCGGATTTCGCATGGATAGTGCCCGTGCAATTCTCAAGGGCGGAAATAGTGGCCCAGCGGTGTTACCCGGTAAGAGTGGTGATAGCATTATCATTCATGCAGTGACAGGTAAAGAGAATGTGGAGCAGATGCCTCCCAAAGGTGCGAAACTTTCCAAGGATGAAATCTCACTTCTTCGTAGTTGGATTGATTCCGGTGCCAAGCTTCCCGCTTCCGAAGCCCTCGCAGTCGAGGATGTTCGAAAAACCACGCACTGGTCTTTTTTGCCTGTAACCAAACCATCGCTTCCCATTGTTGCTGATAAAGAATGGTGCAAAAATCCCATCGACTATTTTGTCATGAGTAGGCTTGCTAAAGATAAAATGACTCCATCGGCGCAAGCTGATCGTTCCACCCTTATTCGCAGGGTTTCTTTAGATCTTACTGGAATACCCCCTACGCCTATCGAAGTCGAAAACTTCCTCAATGATAAATCTCCCAATGCCTATGAGAAGGTGGTAACCCGCTTGCTGGATTCTCCGCAATATGGCGAACGATGGGGTAGGCTTTGGCTAGATCAGGCACGCTATGCGGATTCGAATGGCTACAGCATCGATGGCCCGCGCTCAATTTGGAAATATCGTGATTGGGTTATCTCTTCCTTAAATTCGGATATGCCGTTTGATCGTTTTTCTACCTTGCAACTTGCGGGTGATTTGGTAGCAGGGGCAACATTTGATGATAAGGTTGCAACAGGTTTTCACCGTAATACATCGATCAACCAAGAAGGTGGAATTGATAAAGAGCAATTTCGGGTTGAATCGGTTGTGGACAGAGTGAATACAACTGGCACCGTTTGGCTGGGGCTTACGGTTGGGTGTTGCCAGTGCCATGATCATAAGTTTGATCCCTTATCGCAGAAAGAATATTATCAGTTCTTTGCATTCTTCAACACCGTGGATGAGCCAAACTTAGAGCTGGCCCCAACGGATGAAATAAAAAAACGAGACAAGTTAAAGCTTCATTTGAAAAAACTTGAAGCTTCTCAAAAGCAGTTGGACCCTTTGACCCCTGCTAAGATTACAACCCTTGAATTGAAGATACAGTCCAAAGATCGAGAGTTTCTTCCCCCTTTGATTAATGAAATTCTTGGCATTGCACCGAATGGCAGAACTCCTTCGCAAGAACGCAATATTGACGCTTATTTCAGGCAGGTGGATAGGATGCGCCACATTGTTGGAATGGTCTTTGCACCCAATGCCTTCGCAGCGTTAACCCAAGGAATTATTAACGATAAGCGAGCGACTGTGGATGCCGCAATTTATAAGACCAAAGAAGAAATACCTGAGATTGATTCTACTCTTGTAGTTCAAGAAATGGCCAAGCCAAGAGCAACGAACATACATCTCGGAGGTGAGTTTACCCGCAAGGGAGCAACGGTTGAATCGGGCGTGCCTCAAGTTTTGCATGCGCTTCGCAGCCCCAAACCTAACCGAATGGATTTCTCGAACTGGCTATTCGATAAAGATAACCCTCTGACAGCACGCGTTACTGTAAACAGGTTTTGGCAAGTGTTCTTTGGTGTGGGTATTGTTGAAACTGAAAATGATTTTGGCACCCAGGGTTCCATGCCTACCCATCCAGAATTACTTGATTGGCTGGCTACAGAATTTAGAAATCAAGGCTGGAGCATGAAATCGATGCACCGCTTGATGGTGACTTCTGCAACTTACATGCAAGCTTCGAAAAGCAGGCCCGAATACGAAAAGATTGATGCGCGAAATAGATTGCTCTACCGCCAAAATCGCATTCGCCTTGATGCAGAAATTGTTCGTGATGTGGGTTTGGCCTCTTCGGGTTTGTTATACACCAAGATAGGTGGAGCCAGTGTTTTTCCGCCTCAGGCTGAAGGCGTTTACAGTTTCACTCAAGTCCCTAAAAATTGGAAACCAAACAGCGGTTCTAACCGTTATCGCAGGGGTATGTACACTTATTTCTGGCGTTCTGCGCCGCACCCTAATCTTGTTGTTTTTGATGCGCCTGATGCTGTTTCTTCCTGTACACGCAGAAACCGTTCCAACACTCCTCTTCAGGCATTGACCCTTCTTAATGATGAAGCGCATGTTGAGTTCGCAAAGGAATTAGGGAACCGGCTTGCATCCTACTCATCCTCGGATATTGAACGCATCAATCAAGCCTTCTTGATTTGTTTCGCAAGACTGCCCAAGCCTTCTGAAATTGAAGTTGTCGTACGCTTGCTTCAACAAAATGGTTCTGCAATCTCTACGAATTCAGATTGGTTCTTGGTGGCCCGAGCTTTGCTAAACCTCGACGAATTCATTACACGGGAATAATCTTATGCCAGATCATAATCTTCTTTTAGATCAAACTCGTAGGCACTTCTTCAAGGATTGTGCCATTGGCCTAGGCGGCATTGCATTATCTGAAATGCTTAATGATTCTAAGGCCAACGCCTCTTCAATCGGGGGGTTGCATCATAAACCCAAAGCGAAGAATGTAATCTTTCTAT
>DBCB01000190.1 GCA_002303765.1 Planctomycetaceae bacterium UBA969 | reverse complement strand
ATTACGCAAAAAGCTAGATATTCCAGTGGTTTGCCTTGCAAAAGCAGAAGATGCAGCTCCAGAAGGTACCCATATTATAACAGGCCCAAGAGGAGTCGGGTTGCATTTAGCAGGAACCGTTCAAGAAGCTGAGCTTTTTACCAGCTTTTTTGAAGGTTTGGATATCGATCTAGCTGAACCCTTCATTCGCATCCGCGATGCAGTTCAAGAAACTAGAAAATCAACCACCCGCACGACTTCCGCTGCCTAAAACAGCGGCTAAGGAGCAGTTGTTCCTTCAATTGTTACCAAAATAGGTGTTTCTTGAAGGTCGGTCTTGATCTTTAGCTGTTTCTTGAACTGGCCTTCCTGCTTAATTGCGCACTTAAAAGTTACTGTCTGAACCATCGAAGGCTCGCTTGTAGGCTGGGTTCCCAACTCGATCCCCTCGCCCAAGCCATCCACTCCTAAAACTTTAAATGGCTTACTAGCACGAACTACCACCCTACGAGTCAAACTTTCCTCGGGTTTGATTGTGCCCAGCGAAAGCAATGCTGGCGATACACTTATCGAAGATTGAATCGTGGCTTCCACCAAAACCGAAAGCAACGGTGTGCCGGTATCATTGGTTTTCAAGTGAATAAACTCTTTAAGATTCCCAGACGGCGCATCGGGCTTCAAAGTAACACTCACCTGATAGCCAATCTGTCCGGGTTTACGGTAACTTTCCTTAAAAGTGGCTTCCAAAGGCGTATCTTTAGAGATCACTTCCGTAATTTGCCAGTTTTGAGTGCCTGCATACTCAACCTCAATGGTTTGTTCTGCTTTCTGCCCTTGGGAAACAACCCCAAACGCAACCTGTCCCGGATTAAAAACGACATCACTTCGGCTATTGCCTGTAACTCTGATTTCAGCGGTAGAAACATACTCTGGTCCAACCGTGACATAAACAATCACCGTCTTCGAACCAGAAAACCTTCGGGCATCCATGGTGACATCAATGGTTGCAGATTCCCGTGGTTCCAATACTTTCACAGACGAAGAAGCGCTGGTGCAACCACACCCACTACGGATATTAACAATTTCCATTTTCACTGCATAAATGTTGGTGATGGTAAATCGGTGAAAAAGTTGGGCACCTTTTGGCACCACACCGAAATCATGCACAAGGCCATCCTTGAACATTTTATCTGCCCATGCTTGAGCAGAAACTGCATTCGTAGAAAGCAAACCGAGAAATAATGCTATTAAAGCATGGCGAATTATAGCCACAATCCCCTCCTTGGAACGACCAAAATTAGTCCTTATAAAGTCAAATCTAATAGAAATGGGTATTTGGGAAAAGGCTGATTCACCCAAATACCCATAATTTTAATTACTTGAACGCTTCCCACTTCTCTTTAATGAACTTAAACCCATTGCCATAAACATCTTCGGGCGAAGGGAACATATCGCGCCAAATCTTGGTAGCGGCGGCCAAATCGGGTAACGCTCGCCCAAAAGCTTCAATGGTAAGCCATCCATCGTACTTGGCTTTCCTCAATGCTTTAAAAGTTTCATCCCAATGCACATGACCACTTCCGGGAGTACCTCGATCATTTTCACTAATATGAACATGAACATAAGTATCTTCCATGGAAGCAATCGCTTGAGAAATGTTTTTCTCTTCAATGTTGGCATGGAAGGTATCGTACATGGTACCAAAGTAAGGGTGGTTGATTTCCCGAACAAGGTTCTTTGCATCCAGTGCGTTGGTAAGAAAATAACATTCGAAGCGATTGAGATACTCAATTGCGATTTTAACTTTTACTTTTTGTGCATGATCTGCGGCTTGGGTTAAAACTTCAACCGCCCTTTTTCTTTCATCTGCGGTTGGGGGCTGGCCTGAAAAAACTCCCAATGCAGAGTGATATGGCCCCGCCAATAAATCGCCACCCATCACGCTGGTCATATCCAACGCCCATTTAATACGATCCAAAGCTGCTTTTCTCACCGAAGCATCCGGACTGATGGGATTAGTGTCCGCATTCACCACGGTTACCGTGGTGCAACCAAGTCCAAGGTTATCGAGTTCTTTTTTGATTTTTTTGTAGTGTTCAGCATCGCCATCGAAAAGCGGGATTTCAACTCCATCGTAACCGGTCTTTTTAATTTTTTCCAAGATAGGAAAATGCTCTTCAGTCACAAAAGCAGTCCACAGTAGCAGATTCATTCCAACTTTCATCAAAGACTCCCTTAGGTAAAGGTAAAAAGATCAAAGGGGCATTGTGTCCTAAATTGATTCAATAAGCAAGAATGTCGTATTAAAACTTCGCAGGCAATGTTAATTGAGTATGAAACAGTTTTCATTTTAAATTTGGGCATTGATGCCCCCCAGAAAACTCTCTTAAAATCAAAAACCATCGATTTCACAGTACAAAGCAACGCTTAGACCCTAAAATAGTCATAAGTGGCGTTCTTTGTCATAAAACCCTAGTCGTTCCTATAAATGGATTAGCCTTACATTACCTGATCCGCCGATATTGATGTATTACCATGAACAGCTTTCTAGCCTGCCAACTGACCTTGCTCTTGTTAAATGCAGATGCTGCGAGCATCGATTTTTTTGAAGCCAAGATTCGCCCAGTATTTATTGAGCATTGTGAAAAATGTCATGGTAGCAGCAAACAGCAAGGCGGTTTTCGCCTCGATTCTAAAGACCACTTTTTCAAAGGCTCCGACTCTGGCCCTATTTTCAATCCCACTAAACCCTTAGAAAGCAAACTACTAAAATTATTGCATTATCAGAGTGAGCTTAAAATGCCCCCCAAGGGAAAGCTTCCCGATCAGGTAATCAACGATATTTCTGAATGGATAATCAAAGGGGCGCCCTGGCCTGCAGACTTAAAAAAGAACCCAAACGCTATTGCCATTGCTAACCAAGATCATTGGGCCTTTAAACCGATCAAGAAACCTGCACCTCCTAAAATAGCTCAACCCTCTCTCGCCAACAACGAAATCGATTTTTTCATCCAAGCAAAACTCGAACAAAACAAAGTTTCCCTTTCACCCCAGGCAGATAAACGAACCCTCATCCGCAGGGTTTATTTTGTTCTCGTAGGGCTACCACCAACTCCTCAGGAAGTGGAATCGTTCTTAAATGATTCAGACCCGCAAGCTTATCCAAAGTTGGTCAACAGGCTTTTAGACTCACCACACTTTGGCGAACGCTGGGCCAGACATTGGCTTGATCTTGCACGCTACGCAGATAACCGTGGCTATATTGGTGTGGGCGTTGATCGCACTTACCCTTACGCATACACCTTTCGCGATTGGGTGATTCAATCTTTCAACAACGACCTGCCCTACGATAAATTTCTTACCTATCAAATCGCAGCAGACAACCCAAAATCGGGCGCCTCCAAATCCGATCTCGCTGCACTCGGATTCTTTACCGTTGGTAGAAGATTTATCAATAATCAAAACGACATAATCGATGACCGAATCGATGTATTATGCAGAACTACCATGGGCCTTACTGTAACTTGCGCACGATGCCATGATCACAAGTATGATCCCATACCTACCAAAGACTACTATTCCCTGTATGGCGTTTTTGCAAGTTCGCAGGAACCTGAAGACCTTCCCGATTTAGGGCTTGAAGGCAGTGGGCCTGAAGCGCAAGAATTCCAATTAGAGCTGGCAAAGCTCATTAAAGAAAAAGAAAAGTTTGAAACAGACAATGCGGAAATCAAAGTCAAAGAACCTCGAAAATTCTCAGAATCCATCAAGCCTTACGACAACCGCATCAAACAACTTAAATCCAAACACCCGGGCTCTCCCCCAAAAGGAATGGTATTGTTCGATAGGCCCTCACCTGTTGAACCCGTAGTTTTCATCCGAGGCAATCAAGGCAACCGTGGCCCTCAAGTACCCAGACAATTTCTTGAAGTCGTGAGTGGTGCAAACCGCACACCATTCAAGCAAGGCAGTGGCAGGCTCGAAGCTGCACAAGCCATTGTTGCACCACAAAACACTTTTACTTCAAGGGTTTGGGTCAATCGAGTTTGGGCTCATGTGTTTGGCAACCCCTTGGTAAAAACTCCCAGCGACTTCGGGGTTCGCAGCGATCCACCTTCGCACCCAGAACTCCTTGATTTCCTCGCATCTAATCTAATGGAAGATCACTGGTCCACCAAAAACCTGATCAGGCAAATGCTACTTTCCTCAACCTTTAAGCAAACAAGTTCACCCCGTTCGGAATTGCAAAACAACGATCCAGAAAACTCTCTCTTAATTCGTATGAATCGCAGAAGGCTGGATTTCGAAACCATGCACGACAGCATGCTGGCAATGGCAGGCACCCTTGAACCCGCTGTGGGCGGAAGATCGGTCGAAATGTTTACCCCACCCTTCAGCAGCAAGCGCGCACTCTATGCCTTCATCGATAGGCAGAATCTTCCAGGCGTGCTACGCACATTCGATTTCGCACTGCCCGACACTCATAGCCCGCAGCGCTTTATCACCAGTGTTCCACAGCAGGCGCTATACCTTTTAAACTCCCCATTTGTACAAGAGCAAGCATCAAAATTCACGCTCCGATTTACAAACACCGATGACCACTTTGAAAAAGTTCAAGCAATGTACCGGGTTGCATTACAGCGATCCCCCACAAAAGAAGAAGTATCATCAGCACTCGAATTTGTAGAAGCTTCAGGCCCCGATGGTTTTAAACAACTAGGCCAAGTGCTTCTTGCAAGTAACGCATTCCAATTCATTGATTAACAAAAGGCGTCACAAATGTTAAACCGAAGAATGATGTTGGAACGATCCGCGATAGGTATGGGCTCTCTTGCTCTGGGAAGTATGTTGCAATCCGCGAATGCCTCTGAAGCTAACCCTCTCGCAGTGCGAAAACCACACTTCGCAGCAAAGGCCAAGAGGGTGATCCATTTGTTTATGAACGGTGGCCCTTCGCATGTAGACACCTTCGACCCCAAGCCCTCACTAGAAAAATACGCGGGCAAAGCTCTCCCTACTGACAACCCAAAAACTGAGAGAAAAACTGGCGCAGCATTCCCTTCGCCCTTCAAGTTTCAAAAGTATGGGCAGTCCGGGATTGAAGTAAGCGAACTCTTTGCAAAGACAGCTCAGCATATTGATGATATGTGCATCATCAGATCTATGCACGCCAATGTTCCCAATCATGAGCCATCGCTTTTACTAATGAATTGTGGTGAAGCAAGGCTTATCAGGCCAAGTATGGGCAGTTGGCTTACCTACGGCCTAGGAACCGAGAACCAGAATCTGCCAGGCTTTATTGCGATGTGCCCAGGCGGCTACCCCATTCAAGAATCTCAAAACTGGCAGGCAGGCTTCCTGCCCGGTATCTACCAAGGTACCTACATCGACACCAAACAAACCGAAGTAAACAAACTCATCGAGAACATTCGTAACAAAAATCTTTCTCTAGAGAAACAAAGACAACAGTTAGACCTTTTACAAAAACTGAATTCACTACATGCCAAAGACCGGCTGACCGATCCAATCCTAGAATCACGAATTCAATCATTCGAACTCGCATACCGCATGCAGATGGATGCTGCAGATGCCTTTGATGTCAGCAAAGAATCGAAGCATGTTCTGGAAATGTATGGCCCTGGTGTTCAAGCCCGACAAATTTTAATCGCCCGTAGACTTCTTGAAAGAGGCGTGCGATTTGTACAAGTATGGCATGGTGCGGGCCAGCCCTGGGATAGCCATGACGATATCGAAATCAATCATCGACGCCTTGCCAAGGAATGCGACCAAGCCATCTGGGCCTTACTCTCCGACTTAAAACAACGCGGCATGCTTGATGATACTTTAGTTATTTGGGGCGGAGAATTTGGCAGAACCCCCACCGTCGAGCTTCCCACCCCCGGAGCCAATGCGGGCAAAATCAATGGCAGAGACCATAACCACCATGGTTTCTCGATGTGGCTTGCAGGCGGGGGAGTAAAAGGTGGCACCATTGTCGGAAATACCGATGAATTCGGCTTTGCTGCTCAAGATAACAAGGTTCATGTTCACGACCTACATGCCACCATGTTGCAGCTTTTAGGTTTCGATCACGAGAAGCTTACTTATCGTTATGCAGGCCGGGATTTCCGACTGACCGATGTGCATGGCAGAGTAGTAGATGACATTATTGCCTGACCTAAATCATGTGAACTTGCTATAACAATCAATTGAATGCCCTATGTCGGGTATGAATATTATTTCTGCCGAGCCGCCCACTTAAGATGGATCAACTTCCTAAAACCAGAGCCGAGGTTATCACCATCTCCATCTTGGTTGAAGGCGGGTTGGTTCTTGGCGCATACCCACTTGGTTGGTTACTGGGCGTGCATCCATTAAGTAATTTTGTTATCAACTGGCACGATTCATGGATCGGAATGGCAGCAACTTTGCCCTTGCTGCCTATCTTTCTAATTATGATACATGGATCAATTCCATTTCTAGGCAAGTTAAAAACCATCAGTAAAGATACCATCCGGCCTATGATGCGCAGGTGTACGATTCCAGATCTTATTGGGATAAGCGTGCTTGCAGGGGTGGGGGAAGAAATGGTTTTCCGCGGTGTGCTGCAAACTTGGCTGGCACAAGATAGCCCACCTTGGGCAGCAGTCATGGCTGCAAGCTTTTCGTTTGGCATGATGCATTCCATGAGCAAAAGTTATTTTGTGCTAGCCACATTGGTAGGGGCTTATCTCGGATTCCTTTTTGTATGGACAGGCAACCTGATAGCACCCATTATGGTGCATTTCCTTTATGATGCTTTCGCTCTTTACTACCTTACAAGAGTTTGGAAGCCCTACCCCAATGAAGAACAAGCACCCATCCCAGATGAAGAAATCGATGATGATTTCTCAGATGACATGTTCTGACCCTTTCTTCAGTTTGGTCATCAGTGCACATTCCTTGACATTAGTTGGGTTATTATGAAACAAATTTGCTAAAATAAGCATGTATTCTATTCAGGGACAAGAAAATGAATGAAAACAATCCGCTTCAAGATCAATTGCTAACCGATGCCAAGTCTGGTAACCCCGATGCGGTAGATCGATTGATTTCACATCACCGGGAACCTCTTAGGCGGATGATCAATAATCGAATTGACCCCGCACTCTCAGCCCGGGTTGATGCTAGCGATATTGTTCAAGATGTGATGCTTGAAGCCCACCGCAGGCTGAGTGATTATCTGCGAAACCCAGAATCCATGCCTTTTCATCTTTGGCTTAGGCATATCGCACTCGACCACATTATCGATGCGCACCGCAAGCATAGGCTTGCCAAAAGAAGAAGCCTTGATCGCGAAAAACCGCTCGTCATCTCGGGGATGAATGACCAATCATCAATTGAACTCGCAGGCCAACTACTCGCCAACGAAGTTACACCAGCTTCTGCTGCTATTCATGCAGAGCTAAAAGGCAGATTAGATGCAGCCATTAACCTCTTGGAACCCGATGACCGCGAAATAGTTCTCATGCGCCATGCCGAGCAGATGACCAATCAAGAAGTATCGGCTTTGCTAGGCCTTACCGAGGCAGCGGCATCGATGCGCTACCTTCGTGCAGTACGAAAGCTACGCAGTGGGTTATTGCCTGGGGGGCTTTAACATGGATAAAACCAAGAATCGTTCGCAGGCTAATAAAGATACTTCTGATGAACTCCTTGCAACCCTTCTGGAAGATTTGTTGAATCAATCCAGAAATGGAAACAACAACATTGAGCAGGTATGTGTAGAGCACCCTGAGCTTGCACAAGAATTAAGAGAACTTTGGGCCGCGAGCCAATTTGCAGATGTGTTTGGACGACCTGAATTGCTCAAACCTCAAAAACCTTTGTACGAAACACCCACCCCAGCAACATCTTTGCCAAAATACTTTGGAGAGTTCGAACTTCTTGAAGAATTGGGAAGGGGTGGGATGGGGGTGGTGTATAAAGCATGGCAGAAAAATCTCGGGCGCATGGTTGCCTTAAAAATGGTGCTTCGAGGCGGTCACGCAAGGCCCGAAGAGATGGCACGATTTCAA
>DBCB01000140.1 GCA_002303765.1 Planctomycetaceae bacterium UBA969 | reverse complement strand
AGCTGCATGTCTTTTTCAACACTCTCCTGAAATTCAGCAGCAATTAAAACACTGCCAAAAACAAATACACATGCACCCAACAAACTCATCCTTGAATTACGCATAAAAACTCACCCCTAAAAATAATTTGAATTTTGATCCAAGCGACCAAACAATAACTGTAGCATTTAGTTATTAATGCTATCAACACCACAATCGATAGGGTGCAAACAAAAAGCTATTATTGAAATCTAAGGCCTTAACCAAGAATTGATTGGATGGGTCTGCCGCCATGCGAAATGGCAGTGGGTCTTCCTAGCGTATCATGAACCACAGCCTCTGAATCAATTCCCAGAAGGCTATAAACGGTGGCGCAAAGATCACCAGGCGAAACGGGATGATCAACAGGATAAGCAGCCTGCCTATCTGAAGTGCCAAGCACAAAACCTTTTTTAACGCCCGCTCCAAAGAGCAAACAAAATCCACACTGCGGCCAATGATCGCGCCCTGCACTGCCGTTGATCTTAGGCGTGCGACCCATTTCACCCGTAACAATCACCAAAGTGGAATCGAGAAGCCCGCGCGTTTCAAGATCGTCCATCAATGCGGTAACCATGGTGTCAAGAATCGGCAGATTAAACTTAAGCATGCCAAAGTTATTGCTGTGCATATCCCAATGCCCGCCATGCGAATCAGCGCCGCATTCCCAATTGACAGTAACAAAAGTAACACCTGCCTCGACAAGCCTTCGGGCCGCGAGCAAGCTAGAGCCATAAAGGTTTTTGCCATACCTTTCACGAAGCAAGCTTGGTTCCATGTCGAGATCAAGTGCTGTTCGCACACCTGAAGAGGTAAGGAGGTCATAGGCCTGTTTTTGCTGTCTGGTAAGGTTGGCAGACTTAGCAGGGTCACCAATTTTTCTGGAGACATCATCCATTTTTCTCTGCAATCTTTTGCGATCTGCAATGCGATCAAGTGAAAGGCCAGGGGTTTGGCCAAAGGCTGCAAGCACCGGATCACCTACTGGAAGAACCGGATCATAGAATGAACCTTTGCGGGCAAAGGTGGGTTCACACATTGTAGTGATGGGATCATATTGCTTGCCCAAGTAACCACCATAGGGCCCTGCCCTTCGAAGCCCTTGGCTGAATCCTGGAAACGCAGGCATCATAACATGAAATGGTGTTGCTTCCTTGCCCATGCCAAAGTGCTGGCATACCGCAGCCATGCTTGGATGATCCGAGGGCTTTGCAAAATAATTTTCTCGATCGGAACCACCGGTAAAACCTGTGAGCACGGAATAGGGATTATGGCTGTTGTAACCATGCGAAACGGTTCGAATCAGAGTTGCTTTATCAAGCCTGTTAGCAATAAGGGGAAGATGTTCGCAGATTTGGTACCCGGGGATTTTCGAAGCAATAGATTTAAACTCGCCCCGGATTTCCTTGGGCGCATCGGGCTTCATATCAAAGGTATCAATATGGCTAGGGCCACCAAACAGGTTTACAAGGATTACCGACTTGGCTTTATTATTTCCGGAGTTTGTTTTGGAACCGGCTTGAAGCAAAGAGCCAAAGCCAGCACCTGCTAGCATCGACATACCGCCTAATTGCAGAACCTTGCGCCTAGTTAATTTAGGGTTGCACTGTGATGGTAGTTTAAAGTCAGGATTCATACATACTCCGGTGGGACTACCTTTATGCTGACTTATATTCGATTGGAAGTCAAACCAACTTTTATAAAAGCATCATTTTTCGATGGTAACTCATGACATATTAATCAGACCTATGGTATAAAACTACCACTCTTTTAATTCTTGGTATAAAACAGATGGTTAAATCAATGACTCAATTAAGAAGAATTCCTGCGCTTACGATTGCAGCCTTTTTAATTATCGCGCTGAGTAGTAGCTTTGCAGAACCACCCAAAAACCCCCGATTCACCGCATTGGAAAAGCATGCTCTATCTGCAAAATCAGCAGATGAAAAAGATTTTGTAACCCTTGCAGCTTTTCTGGTTTCAAAAGCCAAGGGAGACAAAGAAAAAGCATGGTGCATCTACCGCTGGGTAACCGATCGGCTTGCTTACAATGTCGAGGCCTTTTTAGCAAAGAACCCCGGAGACAATTCGATTGAAACGGTGCTCAAAACTCGCCTTTGTGTTTGCGAAGGTTATTCTCGGATGTTTTTAAAGTTATGCGAGGAAGCCGGGCTGGAAGCAGTTAAGGTGACAGGGGTTGCGCGCAGCGGCAGCAAAGATACCAAGGGAAAGCCTGCTTTTGAATCCCATGCTTGGAATGCGGTAAAACTGGATGGTAAATGGGAACTTATTGACTCCACTTTTGGTTCTGGCAGTGTCGATAAAAAAGCATTTGTCAAAAACTTTGAACCCATGTTCTTCATGGTGCCCCCAGAGCAAATGCGATTTACGCATTTCCCTGAAGATTCCAAATGGCAACTAATTGAAAAAACCATCTCTAGGGAAGATTTTGATAAGCAACCACTGGTTCAATCTAGCCTATTCAAGCTCGGACTAAGCCCCGCCAGTATCTTAAAAACCACTAAAAGTTCATCATTCGGTGGCTTCCCGGAAATATTCGATGTCGCAAAAACCAAAATCAAAGTTGTCGAGGCTCCATTAAACGCAAAGCTTAAAACAGGTCAGATTTATCGCATTGCAATCGAATCGCCCGAACTCTCTAAAGTGCTGATTCTTTCAAACGACAAACCGCAAATGAATTTACAAAAACAGGGGTCTAGCTTTATAGGACAGGTTCGCGCATTAAGCGGAACCATGTTGATTGCTGTTCAAAAACCAAACCAAGGGAATGAGTATTCTTTTTTGTTGCGCTACCAGGTCGAATAACAACAGTCAGACATTCGCCTCCTACATTCCGAACCAGTCAGGCAACAATTTCAAAAATAAAGAACCTATTGCCTTGTTTGATGACACTTTTCAAAATATCATTGGGTATCAATTAGAAAAATCTTTTAACGAAAATGGGACTGCATGGCATTTGCACCTGAAACCATCAAACTGCTAAGAGCAGCAAAGGAATTAGTCAAAAAAATTCCCGCTGATGCTGTTTTGATCCTTGCAGATGGCCCGATGGAATGGGACAAGGTACTTGAAGAGCTATCAGGTACACGAATATTGGTTGCAGCAAGGCATGAAGATGACTTCGTGCGCATCAAAGATCACCCCGATCTAACACTCATCGAGATTGAATCCGGCCCCACCCCCACCCAAGAACGCATGAGCCTTGCATTACTCGAAGCAGTACGATCTGAAAAACTTAGGCAGGGCGCAGAGGTAGTGGTACTTTACAATGGTATTGAAGTGGGCGAAGAAAAGCCCGACATGATAGATACCCTCAGCCTGATAAAATTAGGCGAACATCTCGAAAAATTAAGCGCTCAAGATCTTCGCAGGCTGGATACTCAAGTACCATTGGAAACCCTTAGAGCCGTGGTCGACCTTGCAACTGAAATAGGCAGAGAAGGCAGAGAAGGCCACCCGATCGGGACTATGTTTGTCGTGGGGGACACACGCAAAGTGATGGGTCTTTCACGTCCCATGAACTTCAATCCTTTCCGTGGCTACAGCGACGAAGAACGCGATGTTCGAAACCTCGCAGTGCGCGAACAAATCAAAGATATCGCCAAACTGGAAGGCGCAATTATTATTCGAAGAGATGGCGTTGCAGTGGCTGCATGCAGGCGAATCGAAGCTTCCTACTCAGGTTTTACTCTTAGTATGGGATTAGGCACCAGGCACGCATCTGCAGCAGCAATTAGTAAAAGCACCAAAGCGATCGCTGTAACAGTCAGCCAATCTTCCGGCACAGTTCGTGTCTTTCAAAATGGCGAGGTTATGCTTCATATCGAACCATTCGCCCGGCCTATGACATGGGGTAAGTTCCGGATGGATGCACTTGAAGACAAGAAATCCTAGGCTCGCTTTCAAAAACCCACTTCAACGATTATAACTTTTAAAGATTGAATGTACTGATTTTGCATTTGACAAAGATGCAGGGGGAATAAACATGCAGATAAAATCTATTTTGTGTTATGTGGTAATGCTTCTATTTCCTTTGTTGTTGCTTTCTGCGCCACAAGATGCCACCAAGGCTGGAATCGAGATGGTTCAAACCCCTGCACTGGATGCAATTCCTGCGAGCGCACTAGTTGTTGTCCAAATAAAAGGTATTGAAGGAACTCTGGGAAGCTTGAATGAATTCGTAAAAAATGCGGTGCCCGATGCGATGCCATTGAATGAGAATTTCATCGTGAATGGGTTTTTAGAGTTTTTAAGAGGTCGAAAATTAACTGGCCTAGCTCCTAACGGGCCACACTTTTTTGCAGCAATGGAATTTCCCCAACCCAAAAAGGCAGCGAATCCAAACAAAGTTCTTGCTGCGATAAAAGTAACTAATTACAACGCTTTTCGCGAAGGGGTTTTAAAAGACTCTGAAATCAAAAGCATCAAGCTTGAGAAAAACGCAGAAGTGGTCACCATGGAAAATGGTTCAACTTTGTTTTTTATTCCAAGAAAAAACCAAGTGCTGGTAACCCCCGATCGAGATATCGCAAATCTGATCGCAAAAAGGCCAACCCCCATCACGACCAAAATCAGCAGAATACAGGCAAATCGATTGCAATCCCCCGATCTAGGCATTTTTGTAAATTTAGAGGCTATCCAAAAAGATTACCCTCATTCCCTAACAGAAACAAAAAAAGAGATTGAAACCTCTCTCAAAGATTTGGAATCCATTTTTGGAACTAAGAAACTTCTAGGCAGCGACTTAATCAGCCAAACAATTGCTCTGACATTCAAAGGAATTGAAGACAGCAAGGGGATGGTGTTTTCGATAGATTTCCGGCCCACGGGGATTGTGTTTCATGGCGAAACAGAATTCAAAGCAAACACTCAAACTGCAGCGTTTTTCAAAGGATCAAAACCTGATGCGATGAAAGATATGCAGCGTCTGCCCGCAGGTAAAACCTTATACATGGCGCAACAAACCCAATCTCCCGTGATGAAAAGCGTAGCTTCTTATTTCATGGGGCTAACTCCGGAAGAAAATCAAAAAGCTTTGGGCAAAGATTTTGACATGTTTTTGCAACTTGCGAACAATCGCTATGATGCGCTCTCGTTTCCGCCTGAGGGTTTGCAAATCATTCAATCTGCAAACCCGGAAGAAACAAAACTCCGATTTCTCAACCTTTTAGAAAAATTAGGCCGAGGAGAGAAATTCCAGAGTGGGGTTTTAAAACAGGCCCCAACGATAAAAAAGGGAGCAGAATCTTTGGCAGGCCAAACTTTTGATCTAGTGTCATTCGAATGGGATTTGGAAAAAATGACAAATTTGATGGTACGGGAAACAAAAGGAATTCAATTCTGGAACAAATTTCAGAAATTAATGATTAAAAAAATGATGGGAGGGTCCATGAATTTGTGGGTGACCACGACAAAAACTGAGGTGATTTTGGTAACTGGGGAAGATTGGAACAAAAGTAAAAGAATTTTTGATGATTTTAATAAAAATGCCAACAAACTAGACAAAATAAACCATTACCCTATATGCAGAAAGGACTTACCTCAAGAATCTAGCCTAATAATATTATTAGACCCCCTGTATTACTTAAAAATCATTGTAACGGTGCTCCAAGAAGTCGAGGGCGGGCCGTTGGCATTAGATTTAAACGGATATAGCCCAACTTTCATGGGATTTTCGGCTGTTTTTGAGGAAGATAGGGCTGCCGTTGATAGCGTAATTTCGGCTGCATCTGTTCAAGAAATCTATTTTCGTCTGATTAAGCGGGTTCTCGGTAAGTGATTTTCCTAATACATCAACCTAAATATCTTGAATCCTTGCTAGAAGTGCTTATAAAGAATGTTGCTATTGCCAACTTGGTTAATTCTAAGTTTGGTGATGTCTGCGGGTGTAGCTCAGTGGTAGAGCGCCACGTTGCCAACGTGGCTGTCGTGGGTTCAAGTCCCATCACCCGCTCTGTATGTAGGCCGAAAGAATTTTGACTGCAAAGCTTAACGCTAGCTATCAAGATTCTTTCGGTTTGGTTTTTTCCAGAAAATGTTCGGGCCATGAGGGGTCAGCGGACATTTAAACTGGCATGGCAAATTAAAATGATCATCGTCATGCTGCCTATAGTATACTGTTAAAGGATCCCTCAAAATTATCATGTTGGAAACAGATTGCCATGACTGAGACCAAAACCGGATTGGAAGTTCAAGAAACCCACAAGCACGATCATGATCATGCCAACTGTGATCACGATCATAGCGCAGATCAAGATGCAAAAGCGCCTGTGAAGTTGACTCAAGAAGTTGATATCAAAGATGCAGGCCCTTGCAAAAAGCACATCAAAGTTTCCGTAAGCAGAGCAGATATCCAATCCAGAATGGACGACCATTTCAAAACAATGGTTACAGATTCTAGCGTAGCAGGCTTCAGACCAGGCAAAGCGCCTCGCAAGATTGTTGAAAGACGATTCCAAAAAGAAGTTGCAGGCCAAGTTAAAAATGAAGTAATTCTTGCAAGCCTTGAACAATTAGCTGAAGACTTCGATATTGCACCACTTAGCCCACCTAATTTAGACCCCAGTTCGGTAATCATCCCTGAAAATGGCCCGATGGTTTACGAATTTGAAGTCGAAGTAAGACCTCAATTCGACCTTCCGCCTTATAAAGGTTTGAAGCTTATTCGCTACACCCACACCTTCACCAAAGAAGAAATCGACACCCAAGTCAACTCCATGGTTGAACCTTTAGGCACGAAAGTTGACAAGAAAAATCCTGCTGTTGCAGAAGGCGACTACCTCACCTTGGATGCAATCATTAATGATGGGGATGCTAAGATCGGGGAAATCAAAGACCTCGAAATCCGCGTTAATAAGCAACTTGCATTCCGAGATGGTGTTGCAGAAAAGTTCATCGAACAAATTGGCGGGGCAAAGCCTGGCGAAACCCGCGATGTAGATATCAAACTGTCTAGCGTCGTAACCAACGAAGCATTGGCAGGCAAGGTAGTCAAGGCAAAGGTAACGGTCAAGGGATTGCAATCCTTGGAATTACCAGAATTAACAGGCGAAATATTAGGCGCATTTGGCTGCAAGAATTTAGATCAGTTCCGAGAACTGGGTGAAGTTGTACTCAAGCGCAGGTTGGATTACCAACAACGCCAATCATCCCGAAATCAAATTCTGGAACTTATCGCAGGCTCAACCAACTGGGAATTACCCCAAGATCTTTTGCGCAGGCAGGCTAAGAAAGCCTTATCACGCAAAGTTATGGATATGCAATCCAATGGCTTGAGCGATAACGAAATCAACGCACGGGTTCGCGTTCTACAACAAGATGTTTTAAAAAGCACTGCTGCAGCCCTTAAAGAGCACTTTGTTTTGCAGAAAATTGCTGAAATCGAAAAGCTGGAAGTTAGCGATGACGATTTGAACCTTGAAGTCGAACGCATTGCACAGCAGAATGATGAATCGCCACGTAAAGTTCGTGCAAGATTAGAAAAAGAAGATTTGATCGAAGCACTTGCAGTGGAAGTAATTGAACGAAAATCATTGGATCTGGTACTTGATTCTGCAGAATATACAGAGCAACCTCTTCCAAATCATGATACTCTGATCACCGGTACAGCAGAAGCTGATGCGGCACCCCAAGATCAAGGTGTTTCTAAGGAATAGTAAACTCGTTTCAGGTAGGAGTCCCTCATGCAACCTTACGGATTCGGACCAATGGCCAATATGGCTCAGCGCCAGCGAGATTACACTCGCCAGCGCAATTATGGCACCGGAGATATTCTTCTCGATAACCGCATTATTTTCTTTGGCTGCTCGGGCAGCAATGTCTACGAGCCAGTAATCACCGATGTAACTGCCAATATGGTGATTCAGCAGATGCTTTATCTGCAAAACGAAAACAAACAGACCGAAATTTCGTTCTATATCAACTCGCCTGGTGGCTCGGTTTCTTCAACCTTAGCCATTTACGACACCATGCAATTTTTGGAATGCCCTATAGCCACCTTCTGCATGGGAGTTGCAGCGAGCGGCGCAGCTATACTGCTGGCAGCAGGCACCAAAGGCAAGCGCTATTGCCTTCCTCACGCCAAGGTGATGATTCACCAACCTTGGAGCGGTGGAATTGGTGGCCAAGCTTCGGATGTAGAAATTGAAATGATCGAGATTCTTAAGGAAAAAACCCGATTAAATCAGATTCTTGCCAATCATACCGGCAGAACTCTGGCCGAAATCGAGGCAGAAACCGAAAGAAATCGTTACTTTAATGCTGCGGAAGCAAAGGCTTTTGGCTTGGTGGACGAGATCTTGACCCGCACCTCCGAGGCAAAACAGGAAAAATAGGACGCTGGAATGGTGGATGAGTCACCTTCCTTGCCATATTTATTCATTTTACCCCAACCCGGCTGCCGATAACTCATTTACGAGCCGGGGTGTTCCTAAGGATCTATCCCATGCCTCTGGTACCTTATGTGGTTGAACGCAGTGGACGCGACCCGCAGGTATTTGACATCTACAGTCGTTTGCTTAAGGATCGAATCATTTTCCTCCAAGGGGAAATTGATGATTACAGTGCAAACTTAGTAGTTGCTCAAATGTTATTCCTGCAGTTTGATGACCCCAAGGCGGATATTCATCTTTACATTAACTCACCAGGCGGCTCGGTTACCGCAGGTATGGGTGTTTTTGACACCATGCGTTACATCACCTGCGATGTAGCGACTTATTGTATCGGTATGGCTGCAAGTATGGGCGCAACCCTTCTTGCCGCTGGTACCAAAGGCAAGCGTAACGCACTGCCTCATGCGGAAGTGATGATTCATCAAGTACTTGGGGGGGCAAGGGGCCCTGCAACGGATATTGAAATCCGAACCAAACACTTGTTGCGTACGAAAAAGAAGATGAACGAGCTGCTCCAACAGCTAACTGGGCAACCCTTCGAAAAGGTTGAACGCGATACCGATCGCGACAACTTTATGAGTGCTCAGGAAGCCAAGGAATATGGCCTCATTGATAATGTGTTAGAGCGTATGACACCCGGCCAAGCCGCCAAGGAATAAATCCCATGGCAAACTTCCGGGTGTGTGGTTAAACCGCCCCCGGAAGTTTTGAGTAATGACACGCTGTTATCCTTATTTCTGTTCTCTCTTGCTGCTCTGCATATTCATTGCAGGCTGCAAATCTCCCAATCATAAGCTTGAATCTGAACTTCGCGCACGCGATAACGATATCGATTATCTAAAAAACGAACTCTATCGTTCTAAAACCTACAACAAAGCCATGGAAATGGAGCTGCATGCTACTAGGGGCGAAGTTCCTCCTGGAACGCCTTACGACCCCCTTAACAAAGTTTACCCATTAAAAAACATCACCCTAGGTAGACAAACAGGGGGCGTTGACCTTGATGGCCAAACAGGCGAAGAAGCTCTTCAAGTAATTATTGAGCCCAAAGATGCTGAGAGCCATGTGGTTAAAGTTCCAGGAAGTGTTTTAATTCAAGTCATCGAAATCTCTACCGAAGGCTTGAAGACCCCTCTTTCTACTTGGCAGGTTTCCAACGATGAGCTCAGCAAATCATGGCGCAATGGCCTTCTTACCACAGGCTATGCACTTACCATGCAATGGAAACTATGGCCTAATTCCGACAAACTCAGGGTTATCGTGCATTTTAAACTGGATGATGGCAGACTTTTCGAGGCAGAAAAAGATTTTACCCTAAAGCTACCACCTGCTTATCTTCGTAAAGCCCCTTCAGTGGAAACACAAACCATACCACCAACTTCCACCATGATCATTCCTTCGCCCGGGTTTTCAAACCCCGCTCCAGTAACTTCGAATGTTCCATTGCCCAATCCAATGAGAGAACCAGTATACGCCCCCATACCCAACACAAATACTGCGCCAACGCCCTTGCCTGCGCCTGCGCCTGCGCCCACACCCCTCCCGACTCCGATGCCGAATCCCCCCGCGCCAACCCCCTTGCCTGCTCCTACGCCTGCGCCGACACCTCTACC
>DBCB01000121.1 GCA_002303765.1 Planctomycetaceae bacterium UBA969 | reverse complement strand
TGGAACATTAAGCACTTCGGGAGGTTGGCCCGTGGCCGAAAGTTCCTGGTGATAAGCTTTAAGTGCATCTAGGCAGGCAAGAAGAACGTCGATACCATTTCTTGTAACTTTGGCACTATTTTTTCGCCAGGCGGTCAGCAGATTTTCCATCTGGTGTGCCGCCTCAGAAACGTCTTCAAGTTCTATGACCGCTGCAGAACCCTTGATGGTGTGAACGATCCGGAAAATCTCATTCAGCGAGTTAATCGAATTTGGTGTCTTTTCCAAGGCCAGTAGCAAATGCCCAAGACTCTCGAGGAATTCCCCGGTCTCTTCCAGATACATTTGTAGGTATTCGTTGGCGCTCATGTTTTCTGTCTAACCGGCTTCTTTCTGGTAAAGCCACGACTGAATTTTTTTCAGGGACTTGCAGCAACCAAGGGTGTCTTCTGCCACCCCCAATACCAAGTAACCTTCACTTGCCATGGATTCAGATATGCGATCTAAAGCCTTTGTCTTACTTTCCTTGTCAAAATAAATCAGCACATTCCTGAGAAACACCAAATCAAACCGCCTGAGTGGTATCATTTGCTGCATCAGGTTGTGCTTGCGAAATTCCACCATCTCCATTAGTTCTGGTTTAACCTCAAGAAATCCGGTCTCTGCCGAATCCTTGAAATACCTTTTTAACTTTTTCAAGGGTATTTGTTCCAAAGTTCGGCCCTGATACCTTCCTTTGCGAGCCGTTTCCAAAACCGTGGAGCAAATATCTGTGGCAAGTATTTTCAATTCCCACCCGTTCAAAATCAGTTTGTTATCAAGCAACATCATTGCTATGGAGTAAGGCTCCTCTCCAGTGCTGCATGCCGCCGACCATATGTGCAGTTTCTTGGGCCTTAGCCCCTTCATTGCCTGGCTCGAAAGATCCTTGAGGTAGGCTTCCATCCAAGCAAAATGGTTGTCGTGCCTGAAAAAGAAAGTTTCATTGGTAGTCACGGCATCCATCATGGCGTCTAATTCCGCCTTGCCCGCAATCGATTGAACCAACTTCAGATATTCTCCGTAGGTTGCTATTCCAGTAGCACGCAATCTCCGAAGTAACCTGCTTGATAACAGAATCTTTTTAGTCTCATTGATCCGCATTCCAGAAATCCGATAAATAATTGCCTGGAATTCGGCCATTTCTATGTCATTAAGCTCCAACAAGAATCATTCTCCGGGAGTAATGGCCAAAGGTGCGATAATCCTTCACCCCGTAAAGTCTAGGAAACCTTGAATCTTGAAATCGTGCTTTGCAGATTGGAGGCGAGTGCGCCCAACTCCTCTGCACTACTTGCAAGTTCTTCCGCACTGGCGGCGTTATCCTCGATACTCTTGTAAAAATTCTGGATTGCGACCATCATCTGGTTGGTACTACTGGATTGCGATTCAGTGGCCTCGGCAATCTTGGTGATTCCTTCAGCGGCGGTGGTAACGCTATTCACAATGGCAATTAGCGATTCGCCCGCCTTTGAAGAAAGCTGGGCCCCCTCGGTCACCCGCTTGGAAGATTCCTTGATCAGTTGGGCTATTTCCTTGGCAGCCTGACTAGATCTTTCAGCAAGCTTCCGAACCTCGTCTGCAACCACCGCAAAGCCCAGGCCATGCTCGCCTGCGCGAGCAGCCTCGATCGCGGCGTTCAACGCAAGAAGATTAGTTTGGCTGGCTATCTCGCCAATCACTTGAATAATGTCGAAAATCTGTTCGCTGGACTTTTCAATCAAGTGCATTGAGGCAACAGCCTTCTCCACCGTTTCCCTTCCAGACTTGGCAAGCGAGGAAGCATCGCTCGACTGGGATTTGCACTGATTCGCATTCGCCGAGATTTGTTTGACGGTCAGGTTAAGCTGTTCAGCAGCGGCATTCATTTCCTGAATGGTTACGGTCTGAGTCTGGGTCCTCTGGCTCATGGATGCGGAACTTTCAGCAATCAACTTGCTCCCCTCGGTTTGCTGGTTGATTGCCTCGATCACCGTTCCTAGAACATCACGAAGCCTGCGTAGGAAAGCCTTGAGGGCTTTGCCCATCTGGCCGATATCATCATCCCCGGATACGGTCACATCCACGGTAAGATTACCCGCCTCGGCTGCATTAACGCTTTCAAGTAATGAGTTCACCTGGTTTTGCAGGTAGACAGCCTGTTCCCTCTCACGATCCTGTGCACTCTGCAGGCTTTTTTCATTCTCAAGCCGCTCGGTGATGATGTCCCAGTTCACCATGGCGCCGACATAGTTTTTATTATGGTCATAGATTGCGCTGGCATAAAAATCGAGTTTTTCCGGACCAACCTGGATAATAGTTTTATGTGGCAGATTATTGGGATTGCTGAGAAGTTTTCGCTGGTGTTCAGGCGCCCTGTGAAACAAATCCACCGATTTACCTATCATGTCGGAAACTTTGATTGGCATGTATTTTTCAAGCCTTGCCAGAGTTCTTGCGGAAGCGGGGTTAATGTAACGGATGTTGAAATCAATGTCGGTGTACATCACATTGATGGGAAGATTTTCTACCATGTTGAAGATTCTTGCCATTTCTGAAGACTTGGCCTCACGACCCTGCATTTCAATAACCAGCTTGAAAAGCTCATCTAGCAACTGATCCTTTGCAGACTTTTGCTCAATTGCCTTCTTGGAAAATAGCAGGTAAACTCCCGCCGTTTTTCCATCCAAAAACAATTGGTGCGCAACAGCTAATTTCATGCCAACCGTGGCCATGGCGTTGGAAAGGGGGCACTCCGATGACCCAAGGTTTTCGATCACCATGGTATCTGCCTGCCTGATGGCCCTACTGGCAATACTTCCACTCTTCAAGACCAAGGATTTGATCGCAGGGCTCAATTCCAACCCTTCAGCGCAAGAATCCATTGCAAGGGTGAAATGCTGCTCCTTCGTGTTAAATTCCCAATAGGTCGAGAATGAAAAACCAATGGCGCTGTTGAACCCAGGCAGTGCAATCGAATTGATGCGTTTTGCATCCTGAGCCTGGGTTATCAACTTGGAAAACCTGGCATATGCCAAAGCATTTTCCGGAAAATCAAACAGATCCCCCATTGTTGATCCCTGGGAAGCCACAGCACTTTTTCTTTGACGAGCCATCTCAAGTAATCCTTTTTAAACAAAACAAAACTACACAGCCTGTTACAACTTTCAATGCTTGAATAAGTAAGATATTTAATCCTGCTTAATAACTTCCTGTACGTTGATTGATTGCATCATTTTTTCGATATCAAGCAGTATAAGAAGATGATCGTTTTCCTTGGTTAGCCCAGCAATGTGATTGGAAGCGCCCATGGCTATCGCCGATTCAGGCGATTGAATCCCCTCTGGATTCACTTTCTTAACCTGGGTTACACTATCCACAATCAAGCCAACGGTTTTTTTCTGCACATGCACGACAACAACACGGGTGTCAGTATTAATTTCCCTGCCTGACATTCCCAAAACAAACCGGAGATTTAGTATGGGAATTATATTTCCACGAAGGTTCGTTACCCCTTCGACAAAGGCCGGAACCTGTGGCAACCGTGTCACACCGGTGTAAAGCACAATTTCTTGAATCTTTTCAATAGGAATAGCATATTCTTGTTCATCCAAAATGAAACCAACATATTGCTGGTACTTTTGGACTGCATCTCTTCGTTCTTTCCTAGCATCTTCTCCCAGCATGGAAATGCTGCCAGACTGTATTTGGGAAGATTTGGTTTGAATGAATGTCATACCCGAGGAACTCCCAACAAAGTCGTTGAACTAATCCGAACTTAAAGAACGAAATTAAATCGTAGCAAAATCAGGCACCCACATCCCCGTGATAAAACCTTAAAATTCTTCAAACTCAAGTCTGCGCACTTATAGCAATCTTTCACTTTTTTTGACCTAATTCAGAAGGTCCTTTTCATGACGGTAGTCTTGAATCAACTTCCTGACAAACGGAATCGGTTCGGATTCCATTTCGGCAACTTTCCATACTTCCAAATAAGGTTGCGAACAGAAACCAAAAGACCGGGTTGTATCAAAATGCTTCCAAAACTGCCTGGAAAGGCTCCAAATAAACTAAATCGTTAAAGGAAGGCTTTACCACCCGCCTAAACAATTTGCCTACATTTTCTATTCTACCCAAATAATCATAATGTGTCTTTAATTCTAAAACAACAGAATAAATTCTTATTACTACCTTTTTGTTAACAATTCTCCCTGCACATTCGTTATCTACCCTTAATATTGATGGCTAATTCTTGTTGGCTAAAACAAAACCTGATAACTTTTCTGTGTTAACGATGCCTTAACTTTAAAAAAGCTCCAAACCTCTCCCCCATAAGGCATATTTACTAAAAATGAAGTATCATTTATTTACACGCAGATCGATTGCTTTAAATCTAAAATTCCACTCTCTAGGGCTTTGCAATTTGCTAAATACCAACCTCTGATGTGATTAAACCAAGCTTTGTTTTTTTCTTGCATACGAATCAGAGCTCTAACAATTCAAGCTCAAATCCATAATGGCCTTTGCCATATCCTGAACAGTGAGTGAAGCTTGAGAAGTTCCAGCTTCCACAACTGCCTTGGGCATTCCATACACGGCACAACTTGTCGCTTCTTGTGTCATTACAATACCTCCTTTTTCACGAATCATTTTTGTACCAAGCATTCCATCCTGGCCCATGCCGGTGAGTACCGAAACAAGCGTATTTTTGCCAAACACACTTGCCATGGAACGAAACAAAACATCTGCAGAGGGCCTGCAGAAATTCTCCTGAGATTCTTGATTCAAACCTAGAAAAGGCAAACCTCCCACCGTTTGAACAAACATGTGATGGTCACCCGGGGCAATATAAATTTCCGAGGGGCGCATCATCATACCGTGAGATGCCTCAAGCACCTTTCTGCCCAAGATAAGAGGATTTAGCCTAGCAGCAAAGCGTGTGGTAAAAATAGGTGGCATGTGAATAACCACCAAGATGGGGATCTTAAATTCCGGCTTTAGCAACTTCAGAAGCGATTCCAAAGCGGGTGGCCCACCGGTGGAAGTAGCAATACCGACGGCTGCCACCTTTTGGGGTGCAGGAAGGCTGGAAAGGCTTGGCCGGGCCGCTGAGGTTTTACCTGAGATTTCATCCTGTTTTAAAAGAGCGTTAAGCTTGTGGAATATATCTTCTTCAAACTGTTCCCAAGTTATCTGCTTGCCTACTTCAACCTTGGGCTTGGTAATGTAATCCACCGCCCCCAAAGAAAGAGCCTCCAGCGTTATCTCGGCGCCCTCCTTGGAAAGGGCAGAACAAATCACAACCCGTGTATTCGGACTTTTTCTGCGAATAACCTTCAACGCTTCAAGCCCGCCCATCCTTGGCATGACAAGATCCAGAAACACAAAATCGTGCCTGCCTTCCTCAAACATGGCAACACAATCCATGCCATCTTTTGCGGTTTCTAAATTAAGCTCCGGAAAACCTTCCGCAATCTTCGTGCGAAGGAAATGCCTCATCATTGCTGAATCATCCACAATCATCAATGATTTCTTATCCACGACTGCCCCCGAAAAGTCTTAAAAAGCCTATGTGTTGTTTTACAAAAAAAGACACGCAAGTCCACTTTTAGGCATATGCTTTTTATCCATGTAGCCACCAATTGACTGCATATATTCTACTAATTAATGGATCCGAAAAATGCATGCCCTAATCAAAAAACCATTACGCCAACAATCCTTCCAACCTTTCTTCACCACAGCTTCACTTTCCAGCAAGGATGGATACCCACTTCGCTATGTCAGAAGAAACTCCATCACGAAAGAACGATTCGAATGGGTCATCAAAATGAAAACACCCGACTGAATTAAAGCCGGGTGCCTGTTTATTAACTGCTTTATTTCAATGATTATTCACTTAGGATTTTGCCCAGCAGCGCTTTAAGCCGGGTCTTGTCGAATGGCTTGACAATAAAATCGCTGGCGCCTGCCTCTATGGATTCCATAAGTTTGTCTTTCTGATTGACAGCACTGATCATGATAATGCGTGCGTTGGGATCAATTCCACGAATTTTTTTAAGTGCCTCAAGGCCATTCATGTTCGGCATGACCATATCCATAGTAACGAGGTCGGGCTTTTGATTGCTGTAGATTTCACAGGCTTCTTGGCCGTCCTTCGCCTCGCCGGCAATCTCCCACCCACATTCCTTGGCAAGATCAATGATCATCTTGCGAATAATCAATGCATCATCAACCACGAGGATCTTTTTTTGATGGTTAGCAGTTGAACTCATGACATCAGATCTCCACTTCCGGTTCGCCATTTATTGTGATAATTATCTTCCCAGAGCCGGGATAAAACAACGCTCTTCTACCCTTGGTCCCGCCACAATGCGTTGCGAGTACCGGGACGGACTTTTTCTCAAGCACCTCCCGCGCTGCAACCAGATTTTTTTCACCAATCAGGAAGCTGGAACTTGCGTTGAACATGGCTGCCCCCCCGGCAAGTTTCGCCCAGATTTTCCTGATCGCACAACCTTTCTTCACCAGTTGCTCAATCATCTCGGGAATTGCAACATCCGCATATTTTCCGATATTATCATCTCCAATGGTCCGCCTTTGGGGAAGAAGTATATGCGCCATGGCCCCCATTTTTTTGGAGGAATCATACATCATGATGGCAATGCACGAACCGAGGACGGTGCTAAATCGCTCCTCCCCATTTCCAATCAGAATATCGCCCATATTGACGAACCGTGGTAAATTATTTCCATTGCCTGCCATTCAAACGTATTTCCTTACGATTCTAAAGTGTCCGGAATAAACAACAGATGCCAAACGAGGGCCTTGCCCTTCATAAAAAACTGGGTTCGAACAAAAAGAACACGATCTGCGATCATCGCTTGTTCCAAAAATAATCCCTGAAGAAGGCTCATGGCATAATCACGATGAAAACTTGGAGGTGAAGGTAGAACAGTGGCAATGTCCTTACTTGCCGCCGACTGGACCATGGCATTGAGGAATGCGCAACCCAATATATTGGCGGATTCGAGGGCGGCTGATTTCTCCAATTCGCCCCATTCGTTTGATCCCGCAATGCCTGTGAGCATTTCTGAAAGCGCCATCCCGCTCTCATCAGAAAAAGCCAGGGCTAGACGGCCTCTAAAAGCACCTTCAAGATGCATGATGCAGCAGCATACTGGCTCATCAGGTTGCCCAAGCAGGTTCATGGATTCCCCAAGTGGAACCGGAGTGATGGAATCTAAATGGACACTAATGGGTTTACCAATCCACTGAGTCAGGGCGTTTCCCGCCTCGGTTGCCCCCTGCTTAAACGCTATTTCCAACTGCTTGATGGAGTTGGAATTAATGACATAGTGGTTGCCGCTCATTTTGATCCTTCCTGACTTAGAGCCGCCTGCAAAAATCCATCCGTGTCCATGACCAGACAAACAGAACCATCGCCCAGAATGCTTGCACCTGCAAGTCCCCGAATATTTTCGTAATTGTCGGAAAGCGATTTAATGACTATTTCCTGCCTACCTAGAAAATCATCCACCACCACCCCTGCGGTAAGTCTGCTCGAAGTCACAATAACCACCTTGCAGGTGGGATTAGATTCTTGCAATGATTTTCCATCCAAGTCCTGAGTCTGATTATTATCAGTTATAAAGGAATCTTGATTACCCTTCCAATTGAAGACTGTGCTTGCATTTACAACAGGAATGAACTTACCCCGAAGTTCCATGGTTCTGACACCCTGAACCTGATGCAATTCCCGTGTGGAAATCTGAGCCACCTCAAGCACCAGTTCAATCGGTATGGCAACTGCCTGGCCTCCCACACGAACAAGAAGAGTTGGCATGATTGCAAGCGTAAGAGGCAGCCGTATCTGGAAAGTGGTTCCAATGCCCATTTCGCTAAACAGTTCAATCTTGCCACTAATTCTGTTGATGCGACTACGAACAATATCCAGCCCGAACCCCCTACCAGAAATGTCGGTAATTTTGTCAGCGGTGCTGAACCCGGGACTCCAAAGAAATTCAGTTACCTGCTTGTGGTTTAGCAACCCTGATTCTTCTTCTCCAATCATACCGAGATAGATGGCTTTTTTGCGGATTTTTTCGATATCCAGCCCCCTGCCATCATCCTCAACCTGAATGACCACGCTGTTTGCATTATGGCTTGCACTAAGCCGCAAACGACCGGTGGAGTTCTTGCCTTTTTTTATCCGAGTTTCGCTATCTTCAAGTCCGTGATCAATTGCGTTACGAAGGAGGTGCAACAGCGGTTCTGTAAGTTCATCGATCAACCGCTTATCCAATTCGACATTTTCACCAACAATTTCAAAATCAAATTTCTTGCCCGTTGTTTGTGCCAGATCACGCACCATACGCTGGAAACGGTTGAACATCGGGCCGATTGGAATCATGCGCGTGGCAAGTATACCGCGTTGAAGCGCTGATGAAGTTCGCCCCAGATGATCCTGCACCATGCGAAGATCTTCCAGCAGCCTTAACCCCCCCTTGATGGTTTGGGCATCCTGCTTAAGATCTTCAAGATCGACCAAAAGTGAGGCCAAATCACTGGACGAACTCTTCATCTGCAGCGCATAGATGATCGATTCCAGTTTTTTTGCAACAGCGTTATTGCTAAAAAATGCCTTAAAGGAATCCACCAAACCGGCAAGCCTTGCCTTCTGGATAACCAGTTCGCCAGCAAGATTCATCAAATCATCCAGTCGGGCAACCGGCACCCGAAGGGTATCGCTGGAAGAACCTGAAACTCCCGAGGGAGTTTCATTTAAAGATTTTCTATCTTTTTCTCCAGTCAGGATTAACTGACTTGTGGAAACCGATGCGGATGTATAAATACTTTCGGGGGGGGTTGAAGAAGAAAAGGCTTCCGCCTTGATGGATGGATTTTTTTCAATGTAACAGGATTGAACACCATCAATTTGAGTCAATCTAACAAGTGATTCAACTGGAATCTGACTTGTAATATCAACCGAGAATTTTTCAAATGCCCTTCCCTCTGATAATTCCGCCTCGGTAGGGGCGGTGGAAATCACCTTGCCAACGGTCCGCAATTTCACAAGGATGAGTTTTGCCTTGAGGTCTTGCAATTGCACATCCCGACCAAATGTATAAGTAAGCCTGATGATCTGGTCTGAGGTCTTGGAAACGACATCGGAAAGCCCATCGCTGCATTCATGAACTAGCAAATTCAGCGCTTCCAT
>DBCB01000197.1:3194-3317 GCA_002303765.1 Planctomycetaceae bacterium UBA969 | reverse complement strand
CAATGGCGCGAAACAAGAATCAATTTGATCGACACCCCAGGGCATGTCGATTTCACTGCCGAAGTCGAGCGCAGCCTTAGAGTCCTTGACGGTTGCGTTGTAGTCTTTGATGCTCAAAAAGGT
>DBCB01000197.1:0-3163 GCA_002303765.1 Planctomycetaceae bacterium UBA969 | reverse complement strand
CGAAACAGTTTGGAGACAAGCTGATAAATACGAAGTTCCTCGATTGGTTTTTATCAATAAAATGGATGTGGTTGGCGCAAACTTCGAAAACGCAATTACAGAAATCACATCTCGCCTCGAAGCAAAACCTGTACCCATCATCATCCCAATGGGAAGCGGATCTATTAAAGATAGCGATAATCCTTTTCATGGAATCATCGACCTTGTCGAAATGAAAGCCCTAGAATTCGACCCAGCTAATCAAGGAAAAACAATCAAGATATTTGATATCCCAGAAAAGTATCAAGACTATGCCAACACTTGGCGCGAAAACCTTATCGACAAAATCAGTGCGATAGATTCCAAAGATCGCATAGCTACTTTTTACCTAGAAGGCATGGAAATACCGACGAACCTGATTCGTGAAGTATTGCGCGAAGGGACTCTTAAAAGAATCATTCAGCCCGTATTATGCGGCAGTGGTCGCGAGCATATTGGGATTCAAACTTTACTTGACGGGGTAAGTTGGTACCTCCCGAGTCCACTGGACAGGCCTCCTGTCAAAGGCATCAATCCTAAAAAGAAAGATAACGAAGAAAACAGAAACTCTGATACAAAAGATCCTTTTTGTGGTCTTGTCTTTAAAATTACTTCTGATGCACATGGAGAACTCTTTTTTGTTCGCATCTATTCAGGTGTATTGAAAGTGGGAAGCAGGGTTCTTAACACCGGCCGTGATGTCAAAGAATTTGTCGGAAAGATTTACCACACCGCTGCAGATCCTGCCAGCAGAACAGAATTAACCGAAGCTTTCGCAGGAGACATAGTCGCAGTAGTTGGTATGAAAGAAGCAATTACCGGAGATACTATTTGCGATCCGCAAAATCCGATTTTATTAGAAAAAATCAAATTTGCTGAAGCTGTCGTCAGCCGCTCAATTGAACCGGAATCCTCCGCGGATAAACAAAAATTGATCGATACCCTAAATATGTTGCGAAAAGAAGATCCAACTTTTTCTGTTAAAATCGACCCAGAAACAGGGCAAACCCTGATGAGCGGTATGGGAATGCTTCATTTGGAAATCAAACAGCACAGGATGGAGCGGGATTTTCGCCTAAAAGTTCGAGCAGGAAAACCCAGAGTAAGCTATCGCGAAACCCTAAAAAAAGCATTGCGAGTGGAAGGGGAATGTATCAGGCAATCCGGGTCTGCTGGCCTTTTTGCAAAACTTGTGGTCGAATTTTCCCCCTATCCACCGAATTCCGATAAAAGCGAGGATAACATCAAGGTTTCGCACAAACTTAAGCATGATGATTTAACCCAATTACTTGTAAATGCTGCAGAACAAGGCATTAAACTAGCGCTTCAATCAGGTGAACTTGGTTACCCGGTGATGAATGTACAAGCAATTATTACCGGTGCAAAAATGGACGAACAGCTTTCGACCGAGGTTGCTTTTCAATCTGCAGGGGCTGATGCGGTCCAAAAAGCCTTAAAAGACAACATGATTTTATTAGAACCAGTCATGAAACTCGAAGTAACCCTTCCAGAAGAATATTTAGGGCCAATTACCGCTGATTTAAATGCCAGGCGGGCGGAAATCCGCGAATTGCATATTCGTGGCAAAATGAGGGTCGTTGAGGCAATAGTTCCCATGGCAAAACTATTTGATTATGCAGATAAAGTGCGAAGTTTAAGTCAAGGACGCGCTTCTTCCACCATGGAACCATACTCTTACTCCCCTGCCCCGAATGAAGTCTTAAAAAATATGCTTAATCCGTTCGCTTTTTAACCTTAAAATTGCCTAGTCTTTTTGCCTAATTAGTGTTTTTCTTTTGTTTGTTGTTGAAAAGAACCAATTATTCCTTATTTTATGTGTTTGGATGCTTTGCACTTATATTTTTGTGAATCTTGACAGTGGGTTCCTAAGTGCATATCCTTACTGTTTCCCTTTATATCGGGAATAATGAAGTAATCGTGAGGAGCGGAACGGTGGCAAGCAGTAAAGAAAAAATCAGAATTCGGATGGAAGCATATGACCACGAAGTATTGGACAGAACTGCCCAAGAAATCGTTTTAATTGCAGAACAATCCGGTGCTATCGTTAATGGCCCCATTCCATTGCCTACACGCGTGGAACGATACACAGTGTTGCGGAGTCCGCACATTGACCGGAAATCAAGAGAACAGTTTGAAATAAGAACTCACAAACGATTGATTGAGATTCTTCAACCTCAGGGTAAAACTATTGAAGCCCTTAATAAAGGCCTTAGTTTACCACCAGGTGTAGATATCAAAATTCGCGTGATGGCAGGTGCTACAAAATAACTTTGGTGTTTACTTCTTTCTAGATCTAAGGCTTTAAGCCTCTGGAAACGAATAACCCTCAAATTTATCCATAGTTTGTTGTGATAATTTAAGTTTCTGGCAGCCGATTTGTGCCGAAAACAATATTATTTGTAATAATGATTAATCATTAAGTATTGATTGATTAGGGCGATTAAACAGGCGGGATGGATATGTTAACAGTAAATGTCTTCAATAAACAAGGCGAGCAAGTTGGTAGCGAAAGCATCAACCCTGCTGATTTCGGTGGCGAAGTAAAAAAACAACTTCTTCACGATGTTGTACTTATGCACCTTGCTAACCAACGCGCTGGTACCCATAGCACACTACGCAGAGGCGAAGTAGCAGGCAGCACGAAAAAGCTGTTTCGTCAAAAGGGAACCGGTAACGCACGAGTTGGTAATAAACGAACAAATAAACGCCGTGGTGGTGGTACCGCTAAAGGTCCAAAACCAAGAGATTATGAATACCATCTTCCAAAGAAGGCAGTTCGAGCTGCAACAAGAATGGCTCTTTTGAGTAAATTTCAAGATAACGAAGCATTGATTATTGATGATTTAACACTCACCGAAATCAAGACTAAAGGAATTTTGACAATTCTTAAAGCCTTGAAACTTGATGAAACTACATGCCTTCTGGGTGTTTCAGGTCTAAACAAACAACTTTACCTTTCTGCAAGAAATTTGCCTGGGGTTAAAGTTCTTCCAGCATCTGAATTGAATGCCTACACGGTATTAAGACAAAAGCGTTTAGTTCTTACCAAAGAAGCCTTGGAAGAACTTAAAAAGAAAAAAGCTAACTAGATTATCGATTGTGATATTAGGATAAATAGCGATGA
>DBCB01000203.1 GCA_002303765.1 Planctomycetaceae bacterium UBA969 | reverse complement strand
ACAAAACTTGGCTCAGTCTAATCTGTTCAAAGGCAGCGGAATCAAGACCACAGATGGCATAGGTATTTGTTGGCAGACAGAGCCAGAACAAACCAAGGAGACCGAAACTCCAGTGAAAGTAACCCATGCGACCATGTCCGTTAAAAATTAAAATATTCATAAAATCTGGTCTATGAGAATCGTTAAAATTACTGACGGCTAAAAAAGTTCATAACACTCAAATTTACAGGTGGCTTCCAGCAAAGTCAATGTGTACGCCGCTCACGAAAGAAACGCTGAAAATCTCGACAATCCAACGGTCACTCTTTGTGGGCAGCTTTGGTTTACATTAGATAGTCGATTTTTTCTTGGGGAAGCTTGGCCCAACCCGATTGCATTTGAAAAATCGAACTGGCTTTGTTAAAGCCAACGCTATCCCTACTTTTAAGATGGGTTGCTTAGTCAGTAGGGCTTTGCGCAGCAAGGACACCTAAAATCATTAGGCCAAAACTTAAAGTAAGAACGTTTGTTTTTATGTTATATCTTTCATGGTTGAAACTTAAGTGCTTTTTTTGATATTAATTTTAGTGGATTCGATCAATAAAATTGTGGTCAAGTTGATTCATTTGTGCATCATAGCCATCCTATTAATTTAAAGTTAAAGAATAACTTCATTGATTATTCTTGTACCTTGGTTAATCCAAGATTTACAATCATCTTTTCTTAAAGTTTATAAGTAAGGAATAGAAATGAAGCATATTCTTAAAAGCGTTGCGCTGATGATGGTGGTTTTTGGAAATCTTTCTGCAGCAGAGGTTGTAAGCAAGCCCAACATCATTTATGTGCTTTGCGATGACCTTGGCTATGGCGATGTTAAATGCCTTAACCCGCAAGGGAAGATTGCAACCCCTCATATGGATGCGCTTGCAGCTAAGGGCATGATTTTTACCGATGTGCATTCAAGCTCTTCTGTTTGTTCACCCACCCGCTATGGGATTATGACAGGCCGATACAATTGGCGTACCAAATTGCAAAGTGGTGTGCTTGGTGGCTTAAGCCCAAGGCTTATCGAACAAGGCAGGCTGACCACCGCTCAGCTACTTAAGAACCAAGGGTATAACACAGCTTGCATAGGCAAATGGCACCTCGGTATGGACTGGGTTAAAAAAGAAGGCAAGGATGTTGCAGAGCTAAATATTGAGTCCGCTAGTCAGGTTCATAATGTCGATTATTCCAAGCCGATTAAGAATGGCCCCAACAGTGTTGGTTTTGATTATTATTATGGCATCAGCGCTTCGTTAGATATGGTGCCTTACACTTTCATCGAGAATGATCGTGTCGCAAAGCTTCCATCTGTTGAGAAAGAATTCCCTATGTTTCTTGGAAGAGAAAAAGGGAAATGTCGCAAGGGTCCTGCAGCGCCTGACTTTGAAGTTGAAGATGTTCTACCCACTCTTACCACTAAGGCAATTGATTTTGTAAAGGCCCGTAGTGTTGATGCTAAGGCAGGAAAACCTTTCTTCTTATATCTGCCTTTGGCTTCGCCACATACTCCGATTGCGCCCACCAAGGATTGGCAGGGAAAAAGCGGGCTTAATTATTATGCCGACTTTGTAATGCAGACCGATCATAGCTTGGGGCTGATTTTGGCTGAACTTGATCGCCTAGGGATTGCAGATAACACACTCGTGGTACTAACAAGTGATAACGGTTGCTCACCCCAGGCGGATTTTCCTGAGTTACTTTCCAAGGGTCATAATCCGAGTCATCTTTTCCGTGGCCACAAAGCAGATATCTTTGAAGGCGGGCATCACATTCCCTTTATTGTTCGCTGGCCCGCAATTGTAAAACCAGGAACCAAATCTGATCAACTCCTTTGCCTGACCGACCTGATGGCTACCTGTGCGGATATCCTCAAGGTGCCTCTTCCTGCAAATGCGGGCGAAGATAGTGTCAGTTTTCTTCCTGCATTACTTGGGCAGGATAAAAGCTCGCTTCGTGAAGCATTGGTGCATCACTCGGTGAATGGCACATTCGCAATTCGTCAGGGTAACATGAACCTTTTAATGTGTAAGGACTCTGGTGGTTGGAGTGATCCACGCCCCGGAACTGTAAAATCTGGAATGCCCGAACTGCAACTCTTTGATCTCAGCAACGATATTGGGGAGAGAATTAATTTACATGACAAACAATCTGAAACAGTTAAGAGGTTAACTAGTCTTTTGGAGAAGTACATTGCGGATGGCCGTAGCACCAAAGGTGAACCGCAGAAAAATGATGTCAAGGTTGATTGGAAGCGGGCAACTCAAACCAAAGATGCTAGCAAAGCTAAAGATAAAACAAAGAAGTAAATAGCGGCAATTACATCGAAATAATGAAAGATCTATTATGTTGAAATTCTATGGGTCTGCTAGTCGAATTACACTACTGTTGTATGTCTTTCATGAAACCGCTTGATTAGGATAGCATCATCCAACCAGTTCCCGGATTGTATCCGTATGTTCTATTAGGTATTGGGGGCGGTTGTTTGGATCAAGTACCGTGGCTTGAGTCGGATCTATACCGAGATGCCGATAAAGTGTGGCAAACATCTGTTGGAAATGGATAGGGCGATCGAGTGGCCTTTCGCCATTTTTCGTAGTGCTGCCGATCACTTGCCCGACTTTGAGCCCGCCGCCGAACATTAGTGCGGATGCTGCTGGTGCATAGTGGTCGCGTCCCGCATCTTTATTGATTCGTGGAGTACGACCGAACTCACCCCAGACGAGTACTAGAACATCTTCGAGCATACCTCGAGTTTCGAGATCGTCGAAAAAAGCACTGAGACCAATATCGAAGGAAGGCAATAATTCATGGCGAAGGGCGTTGAAGTTGTCTTTGTGGGTATCCCATCGGCGTTCGCCTTCTTCTTCCCAAGTAAGGTTAACACAACGTGCTCCACATTCTATTAACCGACGAGCCATTAGAAACCGAGCATTTTGGAGCCCGAGAGGTTTTTTTGATTTTGGGCTTACTCCAAAATTGATGCCATAACGACTCCTCACAGAATCGGGTACGCGGTTTATGTCGAGGGCATCCGCAAACTCGCGGGATGTTACGAATTGAACGGCGCGCTGGGCATAGATATCCATCGCCAGCATGTTGCCTCGTGTATCTATTTCTCTTCGAATGGTGTCGAAGTGAGGTAATAAGTCTCTGCGATCCTGGGTGATATTGCGTGATATTAGGTTCGCGCGCCCAGCTTCGCTGTCCGGGGTATAGCAGTCTAAGGAACGGCCAAGAAACCCTGCTGAACGAAAGTACGCCTGTTCGCTGGGGTTATAACTAGAAAGCATTGCGACTGATGTGGGTACATTACCGTTAGTTGGGCCCTGAAGTTTCGCAACAACGGATCCGATGTTAGGCCGACCTCCAACATTTTTCATGTTGCCTGGTGGATAACCTGTCGCACACATTGCACCATCATGCGAGTCGACGGTGCCGGTCAGTGAACGAATCAGGGCGATGCGATCCATCCGCTCGGCAATACGCGGAAGATGCTCGCAGATTTGAATACCCGGAACGCAAGTCGCAATCGGCTTGAATTCTCCGCGAAACTCTACAGGGGCATCGGGTTTCATATCGAAAGTATCTATATGGGAAGGGCCGCCGGCCAACCAGACATTGACAATCGATCTTTTGCGATAAGAAGGATCTAGAGTGGATTGCGCATCAGCACGCAGGAAATCGGCCTGAGTCAATCCGCAGAGTGCTGCAGCTCCTAAATGAAGAAGTTCCCGCCGGTGGAGGCCGTTGCACGAGCGATTCTTGTTATTTAGCGTCATTATCTTGGCTCTTTCTGGTGGGACAGGTCTTTCAAGGAAAGATTCGGCGGGCAACAGCAATGCTAATAGTATCTTGAACCTACTTATACTATAAGCTTTGTAGGCTTCAAATACCATCGTATTTGCAAAGGGATTCCCAATCACCATAGGAATCATGATGTTTTTAAACAGTGAAGGCGTATTAGGGATAGGGATGTTATCAAAAACCTTGTCCCGATTTCCGATCCAGCTCTTTTAGGATTGCACTATAACAAGCCCTACGCCTGCCCTTGATCTCCGTTGCATTTCCGAGTTAAAGCGTTTTTCGTTGTTGAGCTTTATCGTAAACTTCTGTACGATTTGTTAATTAAGGAGTTAATATTATGGTTATTCGAACATGCGTCACCTTTGCTTTTCTTGTTTGCTGCGTCTTTGCTGCTAACCCCACTGATAGCGAGCGCCTTGCCGCTAGCTTTACTACCTGGAAGATGGTTAAAGAGTCGTGCGGTGGTAACTATAGTTATAAAGTTATCCGTTCCATTTTTACAGGCTACCAAGACGAGACGGTTGTAGTGGTGAAAGCAAATAAAGTAGCTGAGCGACGGTTCGATGTAGCAGATGCTCCGAGGCCTGGTATGCCAATAGTGCTTAAGAATAAGTGGGTAGAAACCGGCGAAGGAATTGGCAAGCATGAGGGCGCTGTCGAGCCAAAGACATTGGACGAAATGTACACGATTGCGAAGAAGATTGTTGAAGCGGAAATTCCTTCGAAGCATGTTCTTAGCTTGGCCCTGGATAAACAAGGATTGCTTCAGCATTGTTTCATCCGCGATACTCGCATTGCAGATGGTGGTCCAATTATTGGTTTCACAACTATCTATTTGACACTCGGAAAGAAATAACGCTTGAGGTCTCGCAATTCATTGCCTCACTATCTTGGGTGGCGTAAGTGAAGTTTACGGGTAAGAGGGGCTTTGGGTTCTATTTATCTTGGGTTTAACTTGATGGGCCCGTTATCTGCAGGCATAGATTTGTTCCACATAAGTAATGCCTTGGTAAGATTATTGACCCGGTCGGGTTGCTTGGTTGCTAGATTTACAGTTTCAGCGCAATCTAAAGAGAGATTATAAAGCTGGGGTTGGCTACCGTCGTATTCGCATAACAATTTCCAATCACCTTCACGAATGCAAAGGTCGGGCAATCTTTCTTGAGAAGGTGGCATGGTTTTTCGGTCTGGTGGCCGACGCCACATTATTGGATTGATTCGAGAACCAGCACTTTTACCTAGCAAGACCGGTGCAAGGTTTTCGCCATCAAACTTGATATTTGCGGGAGCTGGAATTTTTGCAAGCGTGATTAGCGAAGGAACAAGATCAAAGGCCGCAAAAACAGATGTTTCATTGTAAAAGCCCATCTTTTCTTTATCCATCAATCCGGGTGCCCAGACGATTAATGGTGAACGGGTACCGCCCTCGTAAAGAGTTCCCTTGGTGCCTCGAAATGGACCTGCACTGCCTGCCCCTGGTTCAGGGCCGTTGTCTGAGCATACGAGGATAATTGTATTGTCGCGCAAGGCGGGGGTGTTGCGGATGTGATCAAAAAGTTTGCCAAGCTGCCGATCCATTTCTTTCAATACTGCAAGATACATCCCACGCTTATCCTTTGCCCATTTCTCAACAGGTGGCCAGAACGGGTTATGAACATCGTCGGGCCAGAGATTGATGTAAAACGGTTTTTTATCTTTGGAGGCTAGGTCGATGAACGGTATTGCAGCAGAAACAAAGCCGCTCGTGATCTCAGAGCGCTGCATCCAGATTACGGGTTTTCCAAGACGCTCGGCATCAGCCCAAATACGTCCTGGTTTGTTTTCGCCCGGTTTCATCGTAAGTGGGAGAATCTTTTTTCCCATACCTTCAAAGTTGGTAAGCGAATCATCAAATCCATAATCGGAAATGGGAGGGGCGTTATCTACATCTCGCTGACCCCCAAGATGCCATTTACCAAAATGCCCCGTGGCATATCCATTCTGCTGAAGGATTCGGGCAAGGGTTGGTGCATTGGGATCAAGCCAGTTGGCAATGCCCCGTCTTTCATTATCAGCACGATTATTCAAAAAAGAGTTTATCTTCCATCGGTATGGATATTGGCCAGTAACTAAAGCGCAACGCGAAGGCGAGCAAATGGGCGAGTTGACGTAAAACTGCGAGAAACGAATTCCTTCTTTTGCAAGCCGATCCACATTTAGAGTTTGTACGTCCTTGTTTCCAAAACACGAAAAGTCGCCCCAGCCCATGTCATCAATGAATACCATGATGATATTCGGGCTTGCCTTAACTGTGGATATGGGGCTGTAAAGAGCAATTAATAATAAAACAATAACATGCAAAATTTTCATACTGGGAATAAACCTTGCTATTATTTCTCATCCATCATCTATACCCAGCATATGGCATGGATGGTTTATAATCAAAATTTTTCCTTGGGATCGGATTGCTTAAACCATTGCTAAATATTGGTATACAGGGATTTTGTTTTCGAATTTAACTTCCTGTGGGTACGCATCGGAAAATTGCTACGCCATTGGATACGATGTTTTCTGTGAAGTTGGCCGTCGTACCGCTTGCAACAAAATTTCGTACCGTGGAATAGGCGCTAGAAGTGTAATTCGCTGTGGGAACCGTTCGATAATCATTATACCTGAATAGAGAATAAGACTTTCCCACAACTAGACCATTTACGCTTACAGAAGCACTCAGAGTTGATGGCGCAACCCCGGCGATGACATTTGGCTCTGTCCAGTTGCCCAGAGTTATTCTAACGGGCAGAGCCCTTGCAGAGGTGTCTTGAATTCCAAGCACGGCACAGCCATAGCAGATTTTGGTAGGGATACAAAAGGGATATTTTGAACCGTTGACAAGCATGGATCTAATATCGTTAAGGGTTGATGCAGTACGCAAGCTAACTTGGCTGCTGTAGCAGTCATTGAAGTAAAGCTGATCGGTTGAATTATAAGTTGTGAAGTTTGAAGCGGTGACACCCGTTGCAAGCATGATGTGATCATAATCTGGATCGCTTAATCCTTTGACAAAAGCTGTTATAAGAACAGGGCGCAGCAATTTGAGATGCTGCTTTACCCAGCTAAAATAGCTTTGAAATTGCGGCGATGCATATCCATTGTAATTAAACTCAGTTGAGTTCAGTTTTAAAGCAGTTAAAACTTTTTGGGCATTGACTGCGACAAGCAATTGGCTTTGCTGGTTAGGATTGATAATTGCCCTGCAAACATATTGAGAGACATAAGTGCCAAAATAAAGTGCCGCCTGCTGGATCGAACATTCTCCACAGTAGCCGTTCTTTTGATCCCATTGCCTTCGGGGCGCTATTGGCATTCGTATGGTGGTAGGAGCAGTTTGGGCGCTGGCGATCCCGGCTGAAGTTAAACTTAAGGCTGCTGCTGTATCGCCTAAAAATCTTCGACGAGTTTGCAAATCTCCTAGATACATGATGCACCTTTTAATATTAGGCTGAAGGATGAACAAAATGAAGTTTTTGTAACCTAGGTCACAAAAGTGAGGGAAGCAAATAATTCGACGAAGAATTTTAAAGATTCTGCTTGGATGGGAATGACTGTTTCTTAACTACCTTGGTTAGGCTATATTATCCTCGTTATGTATTTAGACAAATTGATTTAAAAAGGTATCACAATGTTTAAGATTACTCTAAAGAATGCTTTCATTTCATTCCTTTTATTAATGAGTATGGCTTCTGGCACAGCCATGGCACAGGAACAAAAGCAAAAAGCTAACAAGGCTTACCCGCCGATGATAGAAAGTTCTAAAGTTGAGACCTACCGTAAGGTGGGTGATACAGAACTTAAAATTTGGATATTTGGACCAAAAGAAAAAGCAACAAAGCCCAGGCCCGCCATTGTGTTTTTCTTTGGCGGTGGATGGACCTCAGGCACTCCAGCTCAATTTGTTCCCCAGTGCCAGCACCTTGCAGAGCGAGGTATGGTTGCCATTGTTGCAGATTATCGAGTTGCATCACGCAACATGGCAAAACCAATTGATTGCGTTGCGGATGCCAAGGCTTGTGTTCGATATATTCGTACCAATGCATTGCGGTTGGGGATTGACTCGGATCGGATTGCTGCGGGTGGTGGCTCTGCAGGGGGGCATCTTGCTGCTGCCACTGCCACCCTGCCCGGCTTAGAAGCTGCTGGCGAAGATATTAAAGTTTCAAGTACACCCAATGCGCTGGTGTTATTTAACCCCGCATTGGTGTTGGCCCCTATTCCCGGATTAATGCTAGAGGGCTTTTTGGCAAAATCGACCAAAGAAAGATTTGGTTGCGACCCCGAGGCATTTTCCCCTGCACACCATGTAAAGAAAGGTGTTCCTCCAACTATCATCTTTCATGGCAAAGCAGATTCCACTGCGCCTTACAGTTCTGCTGCGGAATTTTCAGACCGCATGAACAAAGCTGGTAATCGCTGTCAACTCATTGGGTTCGAGGGCGAAGGTCATGGGTTTTTTAACAACAAGAAAATGAAAGAAACACTTGATCAAGCTGATGAATTCCTCGTTTCGCTTGGCTATTTGGCTTCTAAGAAGCAATAATAGTAATTGTTTTAAAATATCTGGGGTCACGTTCATTTTTAAAAGTGGTTATTAAATGAAAACCAATCTCTTTGGCTCGCATGCCTTTTTTGTTCTATTAAAACATACGCTCTTGCTAGTTATCCTGTTTGTTTTTGCAGGCCAACTTCAAACTGCTGAAATTAAAGTTTCACGTAGGGTGATTTATAATTTCGATGGCGATTCTTGCTTTTCAACCAAGGCCAACGTAAAGGGGCCTGCTGCCATCACTGTTGAGGATGTAAAACAACTGATAAAGGAAATTTGCTTTGAAGGCAGTAGAGTGGATACGGTTTTAGTCTGCGTTAACGCACAGGTTATGTATTATCCCACCAAGATTGGGACCATGCGTGGCGCCCTTTCGACTCCTGAAGAACGGAGCAAATGGCCTGCTTCTGAGAAACAAAGATTCAAAAATTTGAAGTCATTCTTTGACGATGAAATTGATCCTTATGCAATCTTGCTGGCCGAGGCTAGGCGACTAGGGCGCGAAGCGTTGCTTACCTTTCGCATGAATGATGATCATGGCGATGATTTTCTGCGCACCCAGTTCCAGGTCGATCACCCGGAATATCGGCTCGGTAATGAGCGGTATCGTGGCAAAGGTGCATTGGATTTTGGCAGAAGCGAAGTACGGACCCATGTATTCAATTTAATTGAGGAAGCTACCAGACGTTATGAATGCGATGGCATAGAACTTGACTTAAATCGATTTCCAACTTTCTTCAAGGACGGTACCACCGAAGAACGCTGCGAAAAAATGAACACACTGGTTGAGATGACCCGAAAGATGCTCGACAAGGTAGGGAGCGAACGAAAACGTAAACTGGTACTTTCTGTTCGTCCACCGTCGAACTACGGCCGTACCCCACCCACACCAGAGACAGCTAAGTTACTTGGATGCGATGTGCCAAACTGGGTTGAACGTGGCTGGGTTGATTTTGTTTCTATATCAGAATTTTTTCAGGAACGGGGGGACCTCCCCATGAACGTTTGGAGAAAAGCCATCAATAAGGTGCCTGTTTATGGTGGTATAGAATGCAAAAAGGTGGGTGCGCTAAAAAATCTCTCTGCAGAGGAATACCAGGCTGCAGCTTCAAAACTTATCAAATCAGGTGCAGATGGCATTTATTTGTTCAACTTTTTCACCTCTCGTGAAGAGGGGGTAAAAGCTTATGAACCACCGTTTGAAGTGCTGAAACATTTGGGGATGTGAATTAACCCGATGTATTCTTTGTTTCCCTTGTCTATTAGCCTGCGAGGAAATAGCAACAAGTTGATTTGGATTGCTCTAGGGTTTTCAAATAAAGTGTTTGGAAACAGGGTAACCATCAACCCTGAAAATCTTAATGGAGCACCTTTGAATGGTTGAAGAAAAATCTCTCTCAACTGTTTCCAAATTAATATTTACAGTTTGTGGTTCTGAAAGATCAAATGGAAGGTCTCTGCAGCTCGGTTCGAATCTACAGTATTGTTCATAATATTGCCCTTGTATGCCTCTTTCGGTTGCAATCTGGTAAGAGATGGTTGCATCCGCTGGGGTAGAAAGTTCTAAAAGTGCGATATACCTTCCAGCATCTAGGTTGGTTTTTATCGAATAAACACTCTCCGAAATTTTCTCAAAATCAGACAATTTAAACTTTGTTTTCTCTACCAATGAAAGTGGATTAACAAACCCGGTGCCCCCGATCTTGGACTCATGGATGCAGACCACATTTCGAATTTCAGAACCCTTTAAAAAATCAGCAGAGGTGTGGACTTCCTGATATTGATTCGAACAAAATGTCCGGTAACCGTGACTCTTGATTATAACCAAGGCCTCATCACTATCATTCGTGGCGTGCTCGAAGACAAGATGGGGTTTGTGCAGGTCTAAATTGTTGGCAAAACCACGCAATGCATGTTTTTCAGCACCCTCGATGTCCATTTTTACAACATCTGGAATCATTTTGTTTCTTGCTAGAAAATCATCCAAGCTTATTGATTTTACTTGAAACAAATCTTCAATTTTTTCAGTTGATTTGATATCAATTCGCGAAGCTGCGCCGTTATTGAAAAATTGTAGCCATTCATCAGATTTATGCCATACCGCACCATGTATGAGGAATACATTGGTAAGAAAGTTGGAAATGCAATTGTTGGTTAACCGTTCGAGAATCAAGGGGTTTGCTTCAAAGGTGACTATCTGCCCTTTTGGTCCAACCAGTCTGGACATCACCAATGTCAGATCTCCTTGGAAGGCGCCAACATCTAGGCAGGTATCGCCTGGTTTTATCAGGTCTCGCAGGATTAACTGCACGCCGGGTTCAGATGCAATGGGCTGGTACCAAGCGGGGACATTTCTTTTAAAAAAAAAGCTGTTAGCGACTATTCTCTCTTGTAGAAAATCAAACCTTTTTTCTAGGTTTTTCTCTAGCTCTCTGATTAGGTCTGTATGTGCTGAATTTTTCATTACTTTAAATCCGCAGCTATCCAGCAAACGATGTATCAGTTGTTTTAATGGCTTCATCAATCAACACGCTCAGCTTTATATGAGTTTAATCTAATCTTAGTCGAAATATATTAAACGCTAATTTAGAGTGGTTAGCCACAAATTATCGGGGGAGTTTTTCAGCTTAGGCAAGAGAATCTATTTCCGGAGGTATCGCTACGCTCAACCACCGGCTACAATCTGTGATGCCTTCGGCATCGAGGACATAGCGTTTCGTTTCCGGAGGTATCGCTGCACCATCCTGAAGGGATGCAAACCTTTAGCCAGTGGTTGAGCGTAGCGATACTGCCGGAAAATAAACACCCAACCCTAACCGCACCCTGTAGTGCGAGCGAAGGAGAAAATGTTTGGTTTTATATTCATACAAGCCTGAAGCGCAAGCGAAGGATTATTGTTTATTACCAACATTATTACCATTCCCTTCGCTTGCGCTTCAGGCTTGTGATATCGAGTAAGGATTTTCTTCGCTTGCGCTTCAGGCATGTGAATTACCTTTTTGTGGCCGTGGTGTTGGTTCGCCTTGTTCTTCTAAGACATACCTGACTGCTGCTTTTATACTCTTAGTATCATTCAGCCAGCGCTTGCTGCCACGCTGAGTCCACCAATTTTTCCGGACAATTTTGGCGCCCGATGTTCGTTCGTGATCCTTGAGTTTTCGCGTACACCAGGCCTTGAATTGGCTCATAACATCGTCAGGTGTCCGCCCAACAGCCGATACTACCACATGAATGTGCTGGTTCCGAGCTGCGACTGCGTAAAGTTGCCAGTGGCGAATCCGGCAATGTTCAGCAATGGTGTCTTCGACTATAAGGCGTCGCTTGATTTCAAATGTCAATGCGTGTTCCGTCATCCGTTCTCTAGCTGCGTTCTGACATTTAAAATCTGGGAGTCGAAGTTCACCTCTCTTGTCAACCCAGTTGCGTTTATCGCCTGGCAACCAAGAGCCATAGGTGGTCCATGTCAAAAAGTAGGCCAATGTTTCTTCCATCGAATTCCGATATGCTTCATTAATCATATTTTGCTCTTTTTACGCTAATATTTATATTAATATAAGCCTGAAGCGCAAGCGAAGGATTTTTGTTTATTACCAATATTATTACCATTCGCTTCGCTTGC
>DBCB01000116.1:6771-12422 GCA_002303765.1 Planctomycetaceae bacterium UBA969 | reverse complement strand
ATGTGATTGATGCAATTCTAATGCCAGAAGTAAAGTAGTACTAAAGTCATAGTACAAGGGTGTATAGGTGGGAAGCTCGGAGAAATCCGGGCTTCTTTTTTTTAATCAAAGATGATGGTGCGGTTGCCCGAAAGGAAAATGCGATCTTCGCAAAGTAACTTCAGCGCCTTCGATAACACAATCTGTTCCACATCTTTGCCCGATTGCGCCATGGTTTGGGCGTTTGCGGTGTGATTAACATTAATTACTTGCTGCACTATTATCGGGCCATCATCAAGCTGCTCGGTAACAAAATGTGCGGTAGCGCCTATGACTTTAACCCCACGATCAAAAGCCTGCTGATAGGGTTTTGCCCCGATGAATGCGGGTAGAAAGGAATGATGGATGTTGATCATTTTGCCATTAAACCGCTTCACAAAATCAGGAGTCAACACCCTCATGTATTTAGCAAGCACCACATAATCGGGTGCCATCGAATCGATCAAGGTGAGTATTTTCGCCTCGTGCTCTTCGCGGGTAAGTTTATCATGCGAGACAAAATGAAAGGGTAGATCAAACCTGTTAACAAGGTTTTGCAGTGAGGTGTGATTACTGATCACCCCAAGAATACGCACGGGCAATTGCTTGAACTCATGTCTGATTAAAATGTCGCCCAAGCAATGGGATTCATGAGAAACCATGAGCACAACATTTTTAGGGCGTTGTTCACCTAACCTGATATTTGCGCCCTTGGGCAGAATGGTTTCAAGTTCTGTGATCAAAGGTATTCCTGCTGGGGGCCCTTCGAATTCAGTACGCATGAAAAATCGATCAGACTCTACAAATTCCTGATTCATTGTGATGTTCAATTTATGTTTGAACAACACCCCTGTTATTTCGTGCACTAACCCCGGAATATCCTGACATTCCACCAGTAATACATTTTTAAACATGGTGCGTTGGGCTTTCTGGCGTATCAAATATAACACTAAGCAATGATTTCTTTTACCACGTTACCCGCAACATCCGTCAGCCGGAAATCCCTGCCATTATAACGATAAGTTAACTTGGTATGATCAATTCCCAAAAGTTGAAGAATGGTCGCATGCAAATCGTTGACACTGACTCTATTGACCGCAGCTTTAAATCCAACCTCATCGGTCTCGCCATAGTGTGTGCCACCCTTGACGCCGCCGCCCGCCATCCAAGTGGTGAATGCGTGGGGGTTGTGATCACGACCCATGAAGTTTTTGTCTTTGGTTTTCTGAACGATCGGCAATCTTCCAAACTCGCCACAGCAGATTACAAGGGTGGAATCAAGGAGCCCCCGTTGTTTGAGATCGGTAAGCAGTGCGCCGATGGGTTGGTCGGTTTCGCCCGCAAACTGCCTGTGGTTGCCTTCGATATCGCGGTGCCCATCCCAACTGCGTTCGTTTTCCATACCGCCTGAGTAGATTTGTACAAAGCGCGATCCCCGCTCGACCAACCTTCGGGCGACCAAAGCCTGCCTTGCAAAATGCGAACACTTCTTATTATCAATCCCATACATCTTGCGAATACGCTCGGGTTCTAAATCAATATCGAACGCTTCGGGTGCAGACATCTGCATGCGGTAAGCCAATTCAAAACTTTCAATCCTAGCAGCAAGTGCAGCTTCATGAGGAGCTTCTTCTTGATGAAGCTTGTTCAGCCTAGTGACCAAATCAAGTTGGTTGCGCTGTTCTTTTTCATTCATGTGAGGCAGACGGGAAAGATTATCAATCGCTTGGCCTTGCGGATTCAAAGCAGTGCCTTGGAAAATGCCGGGTAGAAAACCAGCGCCCCAATTCGAAGCATGGCCTTTGGGCAAGCCCCTTCCCAGCGTATCGTACATCACCACAAAGGCGGGCAGGTTCTGGCTTACCGAACCTAGGCCGTAAGTCACCCATGAACCAACGCAGGGGAAACCCATCCTGCTAAAACCCGTATTGATTTGGAACAATGCAGGCGAATGATTATTAGTCTCGGTAAAACACGAATGAATGAACGCCATATCGTCCACATGATCTACCATGTTGGGGAAGATCTCGGGAACCCAGCTTCCAGACTTTCCTTGTTGTTCAAACTTGAAGGGCGACTTCATCAAGGGGCCGACCTCCCCTGAAAAGAAACCGGTCAACTTATCGAAGCCTTTAAGATCTTGGCCATCGTATTTTGCAAGTGCGGGTTTGTAATCCCAAGTGTCAACCTGGCTTTGTCCACCATTCATGAACAACCAAATTACCGACTTGGCCTTGGAAGGGAAGTTTCCCTGTCTGGGGGCGAGTGGGTTTAGGGAAAGATCAGTCGCAGCTTTTGCTTCGTTATCTTGGAGAAGGTTGGCGAGTGCGAGCATACCGATGCCTTGACCAGTACGGCTTAGAAAATCGCGCCTGCGCACGAAGCTCGGGTTCGCATTGAAATGAGGAATGTTATTGAATGGCATGAAATAATCCTAATTAATCGAGGAAAACGAACTCATTAAGGCTGAACAACGCTTGGCAAAAATCAGCCAGGGCGAGTGACTCGGGTTTTTTATCCGACTTATAAAACCCTTCCTGTTCTTTGAGAAACTCAACGCCTTCTTTTAATTCGAGGGGCTTTGCATTTCTGGATAACACGAGTTGATAAGCTCGATTGATCTGCGCCTCAACCCCTGTGCCCGCATCCTTTAAAACCTTGATAGCCAATGCATCTGCATAGCCTCGCACAATGTTACTGTTCATCATAAGCAGGGCTTGGGGAGCGATGGTAGTAGAGGGTCGCATGGCGAGATCTTGTAGTGAATCGGGTGCATCAAAAAGCATCATCATCGGAATCAGCTTACTGCGCTTTACAAAGAAATAAATACTTCTGCGCTTGTGATTTGGTTCGAGGGTGCCTGGGCCAAAGGGCGTTGCATCCAGAGTTCCCGAAACAGCCAATAAGGAATCCCTGATGGTTTCAGCTTCCAACCTGCGGGATTGAAAATGCCAAACGAGATTGTTTTCGCGATCCTTCAAAAGCCTGGGTTCATCCACACTTGAAGATTGCATATAAGCAGCGCTGGTCATGATCAGCTTGTGAAGCTCCTTGAGTTTCCAGCCCTTGCGTATAAACTCTGCAGCTAGCCAATCGAGCAATTCTGGGTTGGAAGGTTTATCACCCTGTACGCCAAAATCGCTAGGTGTAGCAACAATGCCCCTGCCAAAGTGATAATGCCAAACCCGGTTTACAATAACTCTCGCTAGCAGCATCCCCGCGCCTTGTTCTGTATCGGTGATCCATTCAGCTAGGCTTTTTCTTCTATAAGAAGTTTTGCTTCCTTCGGGGGCTTTGGTGAGCCAATGTTTTTCAGCGTCGTTGGATTTCATTAGAACCTGTGGAAAGCCAATGGAGGCAACCGAAACTTTCTGATTGAGATCGCCTCGTTTTAAAACATGAACAGGGTCATAGAAATCCGCCCCTTGAGTATGAAGCCTGACCGCTGGAACTCCCTCGCTTGCAATCAGGGCTTTCACTAGTTTTGGCTTGGGTTCTTTCGCAGCGAAATCATCAACCGCCTTGTTCAGCTTTTGCCAATCAGTATCCTTGGTGCGATACCACAATCCTAAATCAGTCATTTCTGCTGCAGTAAGTTTTTGATTGGCTTTAAGTTTTTCTAGTGCGACCTGAGTTTTCTCGGGTACGGGAAGCACTGCAAGTGCGGGTTTATCCATCGAGGAAAAAGTGACTCTTAGTTTTCCTAGGTTGTGCTGATTGTTCCCGTTAAAATCCAAAGTGATGATCCATTCTGCACCATGGGGAAGATCAAGGGGCTTTTCCAATTCGTAAACAGCCTGATGATCCTTGCCAAACTGCGGGTCAATTGCCCAAGAAGATTTCTTGTCTTTATCAATGGTGCCAGAAGCGGGAAGGCCTTTTTGATCAAACGATGAGCGAACCGATTTGAATTTCACAGGTTGCACAGAAGTTGGTTTGTTCTTGGAATCGAACGGATTGACAGTGACTTTAAAATCACTGAGGGCGAAGTTGCCATTGGGCGCACGACCTGGCCCACCCTTCACCAGCGCAGCATCCTTGAACGCTTCAAGCCTTAACGCAGTTACATGCTTGGTGGTGGAATTTAAAGTGATGGTGTAAGTTTCGAAGTCGGGGTTTTTGCCAGTGGCAGTAATAATACCATTAGAAAGTATGCTAAGGGATGTGCCATTTTTAGCACTTGCTGCTTTGACTTCTGCAAGGAGGAAATCACTTTGTGGCGCATCCTTCGCCCCCGCCTTAACCCATGCTTCTAATTTTGCAGTTAGATTATCGCGCTCCCAATTGCTTCGTGCTTCTTCCAGTTTCTTTTTAGCAGAATCGAAATCTGCTTTTTCCTTGGCATAATTCCCCGTACTCAAATTAAGATCGTAGTCCGACCTTACCGTGGTCGAAAAAGTCGAAGCCATGCGGTAATAATCGGTTGCACTAATCGGATCAAACTTATGATCATGGCATCGTGCGCAAGCGATGGTGAGGCCAAGCATGGTTGTGCCCACGGTGCGTACGATATCGTCAAGTTCATCGTAACGTTCTTTTTCCGCCTGACTTGCAGTAATTTGCGTTGCATGAGTTCCTGCTGCTAAAAATCCTGTCGCCATCATCGCCAGCGGGTTCGTAGGTTCGTATTCATCTCCAGCAAGTTGCCATTTGATGAAGGTGGTGTAAGGCAGATCTTGATTTAAAGCCTTGATGACGAAATCTCGATAATGGTAGGCATTGGGCCTATCGTAATCTTGTTCGTAGCCATGGCTTTCCGCAAAGCGCGCAACATCAAGCCAATGGCGACCCCAGCGTTCTCCGTAATGCGGGTTTTGCAACAAGCGATCCAGCAGGCGGGCATACGCATCATCAGATTTATCTTTAAGGAAAGATTCAACCTCATCAGGGGTTGGGGGAATACCCAAAAGATCCAGATAAGCCCTGCGAACTAATTTTGTTTTCTCTGCAACAGGGTTTGGGGTGATACCCTTGGCTTCCATGTTGAGTTTAAGGAAGTGATCGATGGGGGTCTTGCACCAACTCGCATCTTTAACTTTGGGTGGCGCAACATTCTTCAGGGGTTGCCAGGCCCAATACTTCTTCGCACTTTCGTAATCGATTTTCTTAACAGCAATTGCGGGCGTAGTTCCTTTGCGTGGGTCGGGCGCTCCCCTCTTTACCCATTCAGTCAAAATTGCAATATCTTTGTCTGCCAACTTTCCCTTTGGTGGCATTTGAATTGTATCATTGTAGCTAAGCACTTTTACAAATAGGCTTTTCTCACTATTGCCAGGAATGATTACCTGACCACTTTCGCCACCTTTCATCCAGCCTTCCTTGGTATCGAGAAGCAATTCACCCCGGATCTTTTTTGAATCTTTTGCATGGCATGAATAGCAATGCTCGATGAGAAGGGGCCGAACCTTAGCTTCAAAAAAAGCGAAGTCTTCCGCTTCTCCTGCAACTGAAACGCTGGCAAAAAGGAGACAGGAAAGGGTAGCTATTGTTTTCATTATTTTTTGCATGGTGGGAGTACTATTAAAACAGGCCTTTTACAGGCACTTCGGATAACTTTAATACCCTCTTATAATACCGTTGATTACAACCGGATGCAACATCTTGATACTGTTAATCTTAGGGCTTTTGGGTTA
>DBCB01000116.1:5156-6740 GCA_002303765.1 Planctomycetaceae bacterium UBA969 | reverse complement strand
TTATTTGCCTGCATTTTTGACAGGGATGCTGATTAGCAATGCTGCGAATTTTGGTGCTTTGCCTGATGGTTTAAAAACCCCTTCATGGCAACTCAGGCACCCACCAATAAGTGGAATCGCAACTACCCTGCGATAGAACCCATCTTCGATCACTTCCACTTCTGATTTTCCATTAGTTATTTCCCTCGCAGCCCTCTTTTCAAAATCAGTATGAGGTTCGTGGGTGAAGCTCATCGCCTTTAAGTTTACAGACAGCCATCGGGCGTCAGTATTCGAGGTTTTTTTTATGTCTGAAAAAACGTCCTCCATTGCTCGTGCAGGAACCAACGTTCGTTCTTGGTGAAAGTAACGGTGATGAAGCATATTCAAGGTTGAAAGGTAAATATCATTCATCAACCTAGCACGAATCCTTGCATCTTCGCTTGAATATCGTACCTCATTCGGGATTGGTTTTTCCGGATCTTTAGTCAGGGCTTTCGCACCCAACGCCAAGGTTACCAAAAGGAATGCCAAGGTTTTGATTAATAAAAATAGCTTCTGGTGTAACATGATCTTACTCCTGATTTTCGAACGAATGTTATCTAAGAAAGGCATACCCTTTAAAGGGTTATTTTTTCGTGCAGGCTTGATCGCATAAGGGAATAATGTTGGTCGCAGATTGAAGCAATTGCCCCAAGGTGACCCGCGCAAAGGCTGCCTCCGTAGCTTCGTATGCTCGGTCTAATTCTTTATGCAACGGGCAAAGGCTTGTATGTGAGGGTAAGCCCAGCGGGCAATGGCGAATTCTTTCCACAGGTGCTACTGCATTGACCACATCTAAAATGGTGACCCTATCTGCAGGCATCGCCAAAGAATATCCGCCGCCTGGGCCAGAACGGGATTGAGCCAACTCCGCTTGCACCAAATCCTGCAATACCTTTTGGAGATATCGCCGTGGAACCTTCGTTCGCTCTGCCAAGCTATCTGCAGACCATCTCTCGTCTGGGTTTTGCGCAAGGCAAGCCATGGTTCGAAGAGCGTAATCAGCACTTTTGGGCAACATATTCAAGCACCTCCTAGAATCCTTTTAATTCTACACCTTGACATATAGAATACAAGTGGTATCCTTGTTGCAGGCGATGGATTGCCTTTGATGTTCCATCTTTGCGTTTCATTCAGGTGTTCCATGATACGCATCTATTCTCTAATTCTTGCTTTTCTTTGCGTTGCGATGGTTTTCGCAATTGATGAATTTGAACATGCGCCTATTCAGTACAGTAAGAGCATCCCCAAGGATCCAATTTCCAAACTGCAAACTAAGCTTGATTCCGGTGTTGCAAAATTAGATTACAGTGAAGAGCATGGCTATCTGCCCGCCTTGCTTAAAATCTTGAATGTTCCAATCGAATCGCAGATTTTGGTATTCTCCAAAACCAGCCTTCAACTTCGCCATATCACACCGAAGACGCCCCGTGCAATTTATTTCAACGATGATGTCTATGTTGGTTATTGCCATTCGGGCGATGTGCTTGAATTTTCAGCAGTTGATCCACAGTTAGGTGCAGTTTTCTACACCCTTGATCAACAACAAAAAAGTAAACCACA
>DBCB01000116.1:0-5133 GCA_002303765.1 Planctomycetaceae bacterium UBA969 | reverse complement strand
ATTCCAAAGGCAGGTGGATCGCTGCTTGATCTGTCATGCTTCTTCACGCACTTCAAGTGTTCCGGGTCATTTGGTTCGGTCTTTATTTGTCGATACATCAGGCCAACCCATGCTTTCGGGTGGAAGCCATTCGGTAGATCACACCACTCCAATCGAACAGCGCTGGGGTGGTTGGTATGTAACAGGCCGACATGGCTCGCAATCCCATATGGGAAATCTTGTGGTCCGCACCCGAGACACCCCACGCGATCTTGATAATTCCCAAGGCCATAATTTGATGCACCTGAAAGATCGTTTCGATACCGGGATGTATCTTTCACCACATAGCGACATAGTTGCGTTGATGATTTTGGAGCATCAAGCAATGGTGCACAATCGCTTGGCCAAGGCTAATTTTACCACCCGCATGGCATTGGATTACGAGGTGACGATCAACAAGGCGTTGGAAATACCCGCAGGCAAAAGGCTGGAAAGCACCATTCGTAGAATTCAAAGCGCGGGTGATGAGTTGATCGAGGGATTGTTGATGGTGGGGGAAGCCAAAATAACCGCACCCATCAGTGGTACCTCGGGTTATGCGGAAAAGTTTTCGCAATCTGGCATATCTGATAAGCGTGGTCGGTCGCTTCGTGATTTGGATCTTACGCAACGATTATTCAAATACCCCTGCAGCTATTTAATTTATTCCCAAGCCTTTGATGATCTTCCTGTTGAGATGAAGGCTTATGTGTTGGAAAAACTTTGGCAGATTTTGAATGGTGTGGATAAGTCTAAAAAGTATGCACATCTTTCAGACGCAGATCGTTTGGCCCTCATGCAAATTATTAGCGATACCAAACCCGGCCTCCCACCCTATTGGAAAAAACCATAGGGCTAAAAAGCCTTTTCTAGATTTGCTTGTCCATTCGGTGCAGTAGAGCGCAGGCCGATCGAAACAATCCCTTTGGGTTCCGCTTGGCGAGATCTCTGTATTTACTGGCTATTGCTTCGGTATTTAAAGCCTCCCTATAAGAGGATTTTTAGAATAGTGTTGTAAAATCATGCCTGTGATCAGTTATTCGGGTAGAATATATGAGGCCAACGAAATAAATAGATCAAATGCTTGATTAGCAAGAGGTAAACAATGACCACCGTAACGATTGAAGAAGCCCAAGCTAAACTTGCAGAGTTGATCGAGCATTTGCCTGCAGGGGAAGAATTGATGATAACCCGTGACGAACGCCCTATCGCTAGGCTTTTTATTGAAGGTAAACCTACCCGGAAACCTCGCAAGGCTGGGAGTGCCAAAGGTTTGTTGACGATTCACGAGGATGACAAAGAGCATTTGGAAGATTTTAAGGAATACATGGAATGAGGGTCTTACTTGACACCCATGCCTTCCTTTGGTTTATTCTGGATGCCCCAAAATTAACCACCCTCGCAAGAGGGATTATAGAAGAAGAAAAGAATGATATTCTTATTAGTCCTGCGAGCTATTGGGAAATCGCAATCAAGATAAGACTAAAGAAATATTCTCTGCCACAACCCTACTTGCAATTCATGCAATCACAAATAGCAGTCAATGAGTTTAAAAATCTGCCATTGGAATTACCGCATACGGATTTACTTATTACGCTGCCAATTCATCATAAGGATCCGTTTGATCGGTTACTGGTATGTCATTCATTGTCAGAGGGTATTCCATTGGTTAGCGCAGACCCCACCCTTGATTGCTACGGCATTAATCGCCTGTGGTAATATTTCAACAGTCAAAGACAAAACCTAATGGACCCTCATTTTACAACGAGGGTGACGAAAGTGCGGGTGGCGAAACCGAAATTGGATTGGCTTTAAGGCAATAAAACATAATGAGAATGGGCTGCAGCATACTTCTTCCGTTTACCCATCCCCCTCCTAATTCATAAAATAATTCTTAGGCGGAATTGAACTTTATCTGTGCGAGATTGATCATGAAAAACATTCTCTGTTTTGGCGATTCGAATACCTGGGGCTATGTGCCCGGCACCGGAATTCGTTACCCCAAACAAATCCGCTGGACTGGTATTCTGCAAAACCTTCTGGGCAATTCATCCTTCATCATCGAGGAAGGCCTTAATGGAAGAACCACGGTTCTGGATGATCCCACACGCATAGCCAAGAATGGTATGACCTACCTTCGCCCTTGCCTGGATTCACAAGCTCCCATCGATTTAGTTGTAATGATGCTGGGTACAAATGATTGCAAACACCGCTTTGGCTTATCTGCGTTTGATATTTCTGAAGGTGTTGCGATGTTGGTTTCAACCATTTTGCAAAGTGGTGCGGGGATCAACGGCAAGGCGCCACAGATACTTTTGGTATCGCCACCTTTTATCGTGCCTGCACCTTCCAAGAGTGATCTTTTCTTTGGCGCGGAAGAGAAATCAAAGCACCTTGCTTTTCATGTGCATCAAGTTGCAAACAATACCGCATCACATTTTCTTGATGCAGCAAAGCATTGCACCGTAAGCGCAATTGATGGAATTCATCTCGATGAAGCAGGGCATCTTTCTCTGGCGCAGGCTATAGCTGAGAAGATCAATACCTTGAAACTATGATCTCGTTAACAGCAACCGGTATTAGTGCCACAGCCTTTTTTTGCTGTGCTCGGAGTACCGATGCCACATTTATCAGGCGCAAGGCATGCGGTATGCTTAGAACCCAATACAAACAAAAGTCCTGCCGGAGTGACTTCAATATCAGCAATTGGAAACTGGGAGATTGCATCCTGTTCGTATTCCACTTCAACAGGAATATCATCGGCGGTAAACAACTTGTTTGCGAAGCTGAAGATTCCAGCCAGCTTGGTGGTCTTGAGCCTGTGATCCGTGTCATCAGCGACTAGAATTTGCAATAAACAAGAAGTTAACGCTCTTGAAGTCCCGCCACAATCGATGAAATCTTTTTGAACCTTGCCCACTTCGGTGATGTGGAAGTGTGGTGCAATGAAGCTTTGATCGGGAAGCATGAATTGCATTGCTGTATCTGGGTTATCATTGATTGCAGATCGAAACATTTTAAGAGTTATCATGATTTCCCTTTCGAGGAAAAGGCTTAATTAAGCCAGTAAATCTTTGATCACATGCTGGGGTTCGACACCGGTAAGCTTTTGATCCAAGCCTTGGAACTTGTAGGCGAATTGTTCGTGATCAATGCCCATGCAATGAAGAATCGTTGCGTTAAGGTCGTTGATATGAACGGGATTTTTAGTGATGTTGTAACTGAAATCATCAGTTTCACCATAAGAGATACCAGGCTTTGTTCCGCCTCCCGCCATCCACATGCAGAAGTTTTTGGGATGGTGGTCTCTGCCGTAATTTTCTTTGGTAAGAGTTCCTTGCGAGTAAACTGTTCTACCAAATTCGCCACCCCATACTACGAGGGTTTCATCAAGAAGGCCGCGTTGTTTTAAATCCATGACGAGGGCAGCCGTTGCTTGGTCGGTATCTTTGCACTGGTTGCCGAGTTGGGAGGGGAGGGAGCCATGCTGATCCCATCCGCGGTGGAAAAGCTGCACGACCCTTACGCCTCGCTCGACAAGTCTGCGAGCCATGATAGCGCTATGGGTGAAGGTGCCTGGTGTTGAAACATTGGGGCCATACATTTCGAGTGTGCGTTTGCTTTCGGAAGAAAGATCGGTAAGTTCGGGTACGCTGGATTGCATGCGGAAAGCCATTTCGTATTGGGAGATACGAGTCTGGATTTCTGGATCGCCTAATTGCTTCAACTCGCGTTGGTTGAGTTTTTGCAAAGTATCGAGCATGGTTCTGCGATCATCGGAAGAAACGCCTTCGGGGTTACGAAGATAAAGAACAGGGTCGCCCGTGCCACGCAATGCGACGCCATTGAATCGGGTAGGAAGAAAACCGCTGCTCCACATGCGGGTGAACAAGGCTTGGCCGTTGCTGCCTTCGGGGAAGCGCGGAGTAAAGACGACGAATGAGGGAAGGTTGTTGTTTTCGCTGCCCAGTCCATAAGCGAGCCAAGAACCGATGCTGGGTTTGCCTGGTACTTCACTACCTGTCATCACAAAAGTGCAGGCGGGATCGTGGTTGATTGCGTTGGTGAAAACAGATTTGATGACAGCGATATCATCAACAATTTTTGAGGTGAAGGGGAGCAGTTCGCTATTGATCCATCTGCCACACTTTCCTTCCTGAGTGAAGTTGAATTTAGAAGGAGCAACAGGGAAGCGTGCCTGGCCACTGGTCATAGTGGAAAGTCGTTGGCCACCTTGCACGGAGGGTGGAAGATCCTTGTTGAAGAAATCCTTGAGGGTGGGTTTATAATCCCAGAGGTCGATCTGCGAGGGCGCTCCGTTCATATGGAAATAGATGACGGATTTGGCAGTGGGCTTGTGGTGCGGCAACCCTGCAACAGGTTTATGAACCTGTACTTGTTGTGCCTGGGATTTTTTGTTGTCTGCCATCATCATGCCAAGGGCAAGCGAACCAAGCCTAAGGCCTTGATTGCCGAAGAACTGCCTTCGGGTTTGCAGCATCTGATTTTCAAAGAAAGGATTCATGAGAGTTCCATTTAGTTTCGGTTAACGGTTTCATCCAGGTTGAGAATCGTGTTAGCAAGCAGGGTATAGGCTGCGAGTTCTGACTCGTTGATGCCTTCCTTGATTTTGGATTCGCCTACTTTTACAACAAGGGCACTGGCTTTGGGATCTGCTTTATAGCGGGCGATATGTTTTTGTAAACCCTCCATCACTATGGCTTTTTCTTCTGGCGCAGGAAGCCTTGAAAGAATGATTTTATAAGCAAGCTCGATGCGCTTTCCAGCATCATTACCACCCTCGGTAATAAGCCTTTCAGCAAGTTTTCGAGCAGCTTCAAAATGCTGGATATCGTTCATGAGTTGCAGAGCTTGAAGCGGGGTGTTGCTACGTTCGCGCTTGGCGCAAAGTGCTTCGCGGTTGGGCAGGTCGAAGTTTGACATGAATGGCGCAGGTGCGGTGCGCTTGATGAAAACATAAATGCTTCTGCGATAAAGGTTGGCGCCAGTATCCTGTTTGTAGTTACGGGTATTAGAACCTGTAAAGCCAACGGGTTCCCAGATATTGGGTGGCTGGTAGGGCATGGTTCCTCGTCCGCCCATATCGAAACTAAG
>DBCB01000264.1 GCA_002303765.1 Planctomycetaceae bacterium UBA969 | reverse complement strand
AAATAAGCCCTGAAAGGGCGGAATAATCAGCAACCGAGGTCTTTCGCCCTTTCAGGGCGAATGCAGGCGTACGCAAGGATTTTCCCTGCTCCTGCCCCTTTGCGGTAAAAGTTCTTAGTTTTGCCTCGAAATCAGAATTAGTTGGCATCTTTTGCAGAATTACATTAAAAACTTACTAGAATTACTCTTTGGTCAACAAGGCATTTAAACAAGGAATGATTAAGCATGGCACGAACTTTGAAGCTGAAGACTAGGAAAAAAAGAAACAACATTAAGAGAAAACGCCAACGCTTTTTGAAAAAGGATCATTAATCCTTAGCGCAATCTGCGTTAATACCGCCCATCTTCTTTCAGGATCATCTTCGCATTTGCCAAGATGATCCTTTTTTTATTTAAAGCCCAGTTATTGAAGTTAATGGTTAGCCTTTTTAATTTCTGCATTCTCTTCATTATCCGATTACTAGTTTTTACATCTAAAGGCGGTTTTATAAGACCTTTAATAATTAGTTGTTTTAAACAATTAAAGTTAAATTCAATTGCCCTAACGAGGTTCGTTATTTTACAATAAGAGTCTATAAATTTAGGGTATCTGATTACTGTGAAAGGTTAATCATGGCGCATAAATTATTCTCATTAGTACTGATGTTGGCATTGGCGTTGCCGGTGGTGATATTCGCATTTGCAGGGGATGAATCTAAAGCGTCTGGGCCCGCAGAAGTTATGCAGAAGCAAATAGCCGATGCGATCAAGGTATATGGTGAAAAGAAAGAGTTGTACCGGAAGGATGTACTAGGTCTATTTGAAAGAAAAGAGAAGAATGCGCGAGATAAGGGTGATTTGAAAACGGTTAATCAGATCAAGAAACAAAGGGAGATTTTTTCAGAGGATGGTAAAGAGCCAACACTTTTTTTAATAACGGATCAGAAGAGGTTTTTGGAATTAGCAAAGTTGGATCTAATCAAGGCGTATGAAAAAACAATCAAAGATTGCCTTAAAATGAAGCTTGATGTGGAAGCGGAGGGGTTTTCGAAAGATTTGGAAGAGATAAAGGCGGGGAAGGTAAAGGCGGTGGTAAAGAAAACAAAGCCAATTTTTCTGGAAGCTCCTTTTAGTGCAGAGTCAGCTAAAACTGCGCAGATGGAATTGGCGAAGAGATTGCAGAAGGAAGCGGAGGAGAAGATTGATTTAGGCAAGGGCGTAAAGCTTGAGATGGTGTTAATCCCTGCGGGGAAGTTTATGATGGGATCGCCAGCATCAGAGGTTGGCCGGAATGAAAATGAAACGCAGCATGAAGTAACGTTAACGAAGCCTTTTTACATGGGCAAGTATGAGGTGACGCAGGAACAATGGGAAGATGTGATGGGTAATAATCCAAGTAGAGTTAAAGGAGCAAAATTGCCGGGTACGATGGTTAATTGGAGTGATTGCCAAGATTTCGTTAAGAAGTTGAATGCCAAGACAAATGGTAGTTATCGTTTGCCAACGGAGGCGGAGTGGGAATATGCATGTAGGGCAGGAACCAGTACAGCGTATTCGTATGGAGATAGCTTAACAAAGAATGATGCAAATATTGATGGTTCAAGCATAAAGGCAGTGGGGAGTTATAAATCGAATGCTTTTGGGCTATACGATATGCATGGAAATGTATGGGAGTGGTGTGAAGATTGGTTTGGAGGCTACCCAGCGGGAGCTTTGGTGGATCCGAAGGGGCCAGCAACGGGAGGGGCTCGTGTGTACCGGGGCGGGTCTTTTTTCGGTACTGACGGGGCTCGTTCTTCTTTCCGGGGTAGCAGCAGGAGCAACGTCACTTTTAGGTTTGGAGTTACTTGTGGTTTCCGTTTAGTAATGACACCCTAAGAACTACTTAGCCACTTTATTGCTTCTGTATTTGCAAAGCATTCCCGAATTGGAAAGGGATTAAGGATTAAATTACTATGGTTTAATTTAATTCTTATTAAGCTTTTCTACGGATTGAAAGATTACTTAAAAGTCTAATGTCGCTAAAAGGGCAATAAATAAAAAGTTTGTAATAAACTCTTTGTTTTTCTTTGTCAGGCTTTGATCTATAAGTTGATTATTTTACATTCAAGTTTTTTAAAAATGGTGTAATATTTAAATGTCTATCTGTTTTTAAAATGAAGTTGTGAGATAAAATGCCAGTCGCCCTGGAAACATTTCTGTCGCAATTATCCGATTCTGGGATAGTTCCTGAAGAAAAACTAAAAATAGTGGTCAGTAAAAAGGCAAGCTTTGCCGATGGCGAAGCATTAGCTCGAGATATGATCAAATCACGGTTGCTGACTAAATTCCAGGCAGAGCAAATCTTAGGTGGAAGAGCTAAAAATCTGACCATGGGCAAATATCAGATTCTGGAAAAGATAGGCGCAGGTGGTATGGGCCAGGTTTACAAAGCATTTCATGCCAGTACCGAAAGAATAGTTGCAATCAAAGTTATTCTTTCGAGAGGTAAAATTGATCCTGCAGTGGTTAAAAGGTTTGAACGAGAAGTAAAAGCA
>DBCB01000357.1:16984-17928 GCA_002303765.1 Planctomycetaceae bacterium UBA969 | reverse complement strand
GCCTGATCTGCGGTGGGTGGATTAAAGCTGGTGCATCTGGAAATAGAATCTGGGTTGCGTGAAGTTCGCAGCGGCCTTGAGTCGTTTCCCAGAGAATAATTGCGAAGAATGGGGCCGCGCTTTTGAAACATAGCGCAAAGAACTTCAAGGGGAAGTGCTGCAACTTCTGCAACTCGAGTAACATTCAGGCGCATGAATTTTTCTTTGCCTACAGATCCAACGGTGGGAAGAATTTCGACGGGCCAGGGGCTGATGTAATTTTTTTCATGGCCAGGTAAGACTGCAACCACGGGTGAAAAGTGCTTTGTTTCAGCAAGAATAGAGGTACCAGGGATCCATCGAGACGATGTTTTTCGTTGTGATGAGATGCGAAGTTCTTTGGCATGGTGGGTTGCAACATTGGCAATCATTTTGTTGTTTCCCATGCCCATGGAAACTTTCAGTCCGACTTCTTGGAAGATTTGTTCGCGTAATGCGGTTGCGATTTGTTGGCGTTCTGCGGGGCCTGTTTGTGCAAGTTGCATGTAAAGATCATCTAAGGAGGCCATTTCAACTGCGCTGGAATGTTCTTTGCAAATTCCCAAAATTTGTCTACCTGCTATTTCGTAACGCCTATGATCCCCGGGAACAACCCGTAAAGATTTACAAAGTTGCCTAGCTTGGGAAAGTCGCATGCCTGTTTTAATGCCATCGCGCTTTGCTTCGTAACTGCAACTGGCAACCACGCCAGTGCCCACAGCAACAGGAATACCCTTTAATTTAGGGTCATCGCGCTGCTCAATGGAAGCGAAGAACGCATCAACATCAAGATGAACGATGGGTGAAAATTCCAAATGATGCAAGCCCGGAGGCATGTTTGCTTCCCTGCAGTAAAACGAAGATAAATGTACAAATGTATATTGCCTGCGATTTGCAACTTGTCAAGCTTGGAATAAATATTCTGC
>DBCB01000357.1:0-16917 GCA_002303765.1 Planctomycetaceae bacterium UBA969 | reverse complement strand
TATTGCAGGGCAGGATTTTTCACTATCTGCCCATAACTACTTAATGAAATGAAACTATGCAGACGGTACAAATAGCTCTGGGCGCAATCGGGGCTAACGAAATTTCCAGAATTGCTCAAAACTTTCAACTTAGAAAAAATAATGTTGAGAGCGCAATTAACCTCCTCCTTGAAGGGAAATCTCCTTCGTTTATAGCAAGATATAGGCGTGCCAAAACTGCTGGCATGAATGAATCTGTTATCCGTGCGATTCGCGATCGGCTATTTAAAATAAAAACTTTCCATGATCGCAGAGAGATGGTTCTTAAAGCGTTGGAAACGCAGGGCAAATTAACGGAAGAGCTACGCCTGCAAATCCTTGCTATTGAATCACCTAAACGCCTCGAAGATGTTTATCTTCCATTAAAGCCAAGGAAATCCATTATTGCAGCTGGCGCCCGGGAAAAAGGCCTTGAGCCTTTTGCAGAGGCGCTTTGGACTGAAGATCCTTCGATTGCCAACCTTGACGAAATACTTCCAACCATGATCAATCCAGAAAAAGGTCTGGAAACCATTGAGAAAATCACTGAGGGTGTGGTCCAAATTCTGGCTGAAAAATTAAGTGAAATCCCTGCTGTTCGTGCATCGGTACGCAATGATTTGTGGGATTTTGGCAGTCTGCGAGTTTCTAAAACCAATAAAGTTCGCGATAAGCATGGCCTAGAATTAAAAGAATTCTTTTCCTATGTCGAGCCACTGCGAAATGTTCAAGCACGAAAATACCTGCAAATTGGCAAAGGTGAGAAAAACGGGTTCCTTAATGTGCTATTCGATTGGAATCTCGAACAAGCCAAGAAAAATGCACTCGAAGCCCTTGTTGAAAAACCTGTTTCCCAGTCTTCGGTTGTCGAACAATCTGTAAATGAAGATAGATCTGAAGAAGCAAATCATGCCCCAGAAGTCGTGGCGACCCCAGAAGTGGCACCCGCCCCTGAAGTAAAAGCAGCTCCTGCGCCTGCATATACCCATAAATATGTTGAACTGATCAAAAAAGCGATGAGCGTGGCTGTCGATCAAATTCTCAGGCCCGTGCTTGAAAGAGAATGCGTACGCGACTTGGGTGAAAGGGCATCCGAACATGCTGCCAGCCTGCTAGCGCGATTCTATCACAACCGCCTAGTAGCTAATCCTGCAGGTGCAATTAAAATCCTTGCAATCGACCCAGGCTTTCGAAATGGCTGTAAAATTGCAGTTATCAACGAAGAAGGCAAGCTAATCGATCATGCAATAATCTTCCCCCATCAACCCCAGGGAAAGAAAGAGCTTAGCCTTTTAGTTCTCGAAGAATTGATTCGCAAACATCAAATTAGCACCATTGCACTGGATAATGGCAACGCCTCAAAAGCGACCGAAGCCCTGCTTTATGAATTGATCACCAGGCTTAAAAATCCAAAGCATCTTGAAGAAGATAATAAAGAAATTCTTCCCACCGAAGAAGTGAGTGAAAAAGGCGGTACGGATGAAACGGTTGCAGAATCTGCTGAAGCGCCTGCTGCTGAAGCACCTGCCCAAATTAGTACCCCTGTAGTTCCTGAGCCTGTGGTATCTGTTGAAGCACCTGCTGCTGAAGTTTCACCTGCTGAAGTCCCACCCGTAACGGCAGTTGATGGTGCAGAGCCAACAGCGGAAGCACTAGCAGCGGCTAAGAAGGCAGAGCTGGCGGCTCTTGCTGTGATTAAAAGGGCTGAATTGGAAGCTCAGGCTGCAAAGAAGAAGGAAGAGATTGAAGCTCAAAAGAAGCTTGAAAAAGAACGCAGGCAAGCCGAGTACCAGAAGTTGGTCAATGATACCAAAGCTACAATCAAAACCCTTCCTGAAGCACCAGCGGAAGTAAAATTTGCAACGGTGATCGAAGCTGGTTCTTCGGAATACGCATCTTCCATTTTAGGTAAAGAAGAACTTGCCGATTCTGATGTCGGAGTAAGAGCGGCTGTTTCGATTGGTAGAAGATTGCAAAATCCGCTTAACGAATTAATTAAGATTGACCCTGTTCATATTGTGTCGGGTCTTGTTGAATTTGAAGTTCAGCACAGGTATCTTCGCCCAGCTCTTGATAATGTGCTTGAATCTTGTGTGAATCTTGGTGGTGCAGATCTTAATAAATGTGAGGCAAGTTATTTGCGCCATTTATCAGGATTAAATCAGTTGCTTGCTCAAGAAATCGTGGAGCATCGTAAAAAGAACGGGCCCTATAAAAACCGCGCCCAACTTCTTGAAGTACCCGGTTTAACTCCTGAAAAGTTCGAGCTTTGTGCAGGATTTTTGCAAGTTCATGATGGTGATGAGCCTTTCGATGCCACTAATTTTCATCCCGAAGATTACGAGATGGCAAAGAAAATTCTGGATGCCTTTGGCATCGCCAAGGATGAATGGAAAACCCCTGAGAAAAAACAGGAGCTTCTACAAAAAGCGATTGATGCAAATCTCAAGGATATCATCGCAACTACAGGCATCGATTCTGTTACATCCCTAAAAGATTTCCTTGATGAATTGATCAACCCTCTTTCTCAGGAACAGATCAAACGGTTTGGGCCAGTTTATCGCGTTAGGCAGTTAGATTTTGAAGAATTGCAACTTGGCCAGGAACTTCCAGGCGTGGTGCAAAATGTTGTCGAATTCGGCTGTTTTGTCGATGTTGGCATCAAAGAAAGTGGTTTGGTTCATATCAGCCAGATTTCAGCCCGTTATGTGCGCAGCCCATACGAATCAGTCAGCGTAGGCGATATTGTTACCGTTTGGGTCATCGCCTTGGATAAAGAAAAATCCCGATTATCCTTAACCATGATCAATCCAAATCGTGAATCGGATCATCAAGGTTCTGGTCGATCTTCCCGAGCACCTGCCCGTGATTACCCCAGAAGGCCTGATCGTAGGCCAGATTCTGCCTCCCAAAATGCGGAAGTTAATCAGGGTGGCGACTCTCAAGGTGCGCCTTCCCGCCCTCGTTCACCAGAAAGGCCTGCGGGCCGATTTCCCGCTGCAAGGCCCAACAGTGGCGGTAGCAGTGGTGGTGGTGCGAGTGCAGGTAGCAGCCGTAGTAGTAGTTCATTTAGGCCAAGAGATGATAAACCCAGGGGCGCAAGGCCTCCTAGGTTGGATCCAAATAGGCCACCTCAAATTCGTACATTCTCGAGCCAAAAGCCTATCGAGAAGCCTAATTTATCGCAGTCTGCGTTATCCGGAGACTCCCCCTTGGGAACATTTGCAGAACTTGCGGTTTTTTGGGAGAAATCAGCTCCTAGTGATGCTAGCGAAACCAAAAAGGGTGCTGAAACCCAAAATCAGGCAAGCCAGTCTGCACCACAAAAAGACCAAGAGGGGAATGGTAGTCCCGAATAATGTTTTTCCCCGTAGCTGCATTATGTAAGTTTCCTGAAACAAAATAATTCCTAAAATAGTTTCGCTTCCTTGGAAGAAGCTAACATGATTAGAGGCGTTCTTTGTTTGTTCTTTTGGAGTAGTTAATGACTAACCCCACCCAAGATGGGTCTCAGCCACAAGGTTCTGGAAAACCCCCTAAAAAGCGATCTTTTTCGAATATTAGTGGGAATCTAGGTTGGCTGGTTATTCTCTTTTTATTACTGGTTCTTCTCTTCAGTTCCTCTGTTGGTAATAACAACACGGTTCTATATTCCGATTTCGTTAAGCTTATGCTTGATGATGAAGATTCTAAAAAGATCAGAAAGATAACTTTCATTGGGGTCGATCGGATTTCGGTTGATGTTAATGATCATGAAAGTATCAAAGACGAAAGACTCAAGGAAAAAGCTGGACCTCGCGGAAAATTTACCGTAAACCGCGCTAAATTAGATGATCCAGGCCTTGTAGCACAAATGGATAAGCTCATCCGTAATGGATTACTTGTCGACCAGCAGGAAGATAATTTTGCGGGGCTGAGTTGGTTTATCATGATGATTCTGCCCGCAGTCATTTTGATTGTTTTCTTTTTATTCATACTACCAAAGTTTCGCGACCCTATGGGTGGTGGATTTCTCAGCAATTACATCAAAAGCCCTGCTAAAAAGTATGAAAAAACCAAAATGAAGGTCACCTTCGAAGATGTTGCAGGCTTGCAGCATGCCAAGGGCGAATTGCAGGAAATCGTTGAGTTCTTAAAATCCCCTGATAAATTCACTAGGTTGGGCGCAAGCATCCCTAAAGGTGTTTTGCTTGTTGGTCCTCCAGGAACTGGAAAAACCCTCCTCGCCCGTGCTGTAGCTGGCGAAGCTGGGGTGCCATACTACTCCATTAGTGGGTCAGAATTTATCCAAATGTTTGTTGGGGTGGGCGCAAGCCGTGTTCGGGATATGTTCAAAACTGCTAAAGATAACTCCCCTTGTATTCTTTTTATCGACGAAATTGATGCAGTAGGCAGAATGCGGGGCGCAGGTGTGGGCGGTGGCTCTGATGAACGCGAGCAAACGCTTAATCAAATTCTAAGCGAAATGGATGGCTTCCAACCTACAGAAACCGTTATTGTGCTTGCAGCCACCAACAGGCCTGATGTGCTTGATTCTGCGCTCCTAAGGCCAGGCCGCTTCGATAGGCATATTACCATTGATAGGCCAACTTGGCAGGGCAGGCTCGCAATACTCAAGGGTCATACTCGTAACAAGCCTCTTGCAGATAATATAAATCTGGAGATGGTTGCCAGAAAAATGATAGGCATGACTGGTGCAGACCTTCGGAATTTAGCTAACGAAGCTGCCTTGGTTGCGACCCGACTTGAAAAAGATAAAATCGACAGAGCTGATTTCGAAGTCGCTGCAGACAGAGTTCTTATTGGGCCTAAACGCGAAGAAGTTCTTACCCCGGAAGACAAACGCAGAACCGCTTATCATGAAGTAGGCCATGCACTAGTAACCTGGTTGATGCCTGGCGCTGATCGCCCACAAAAGGTTTCCATCATTCCTAGGGGCCAAAGCCTTGGCGTTAACCTTAACGCACCTGATGAAGATCGTTTTCATCATGGCTTGGATCATTTTAAAAATCAGTTGGTCATGATCATGGGTGGTCGTGCTGCAGATAAGCTTATTTATAACCAACCTTATGCTGGTGCAGAATCTGATTTAAAACGAGCGACAAGATTGGCTCGAATGATGGTTACCCATTGGGGTATGAGCGAAAAGCTTGGGCCCATGACTTTTAAAGTGGGTGAAGAGCATGTGTTTTTAGGCAAAGAAATGCAGGAAGCCCGCGATTTTAGCGAACAAACTGCGGCTCTCATTGATTCGGAAGTTCAAAATTTCCTCAGGCAGGCCGATGATAATGCTTTCCAATTGCTTTCTGATAATCGCATATACGTGGAAAAAATTGTCGATGAACTCATGAGCAGGGAAGAACTTCTTCGCGATGAAATTGAAGATATTCTCAGGGCGGCTGGCTTTGTTGTTACCCCTGCGAAATCCTCTACAACAATTGCCGATTCTTAGCGCTTTATTCTCTTTATCGAATTTATTTGTAGGTATTATCTGTCATGGGGGCGTTACTCCGCCCCTTTTTACCTTATTTGCATAAAATGGTATTCAGGTTTTACTAAAAGTAAAAATGCTTGGGGTTTAGTTTCTTTGTAAAAAGCTTTTGTATTCTCTCAAATCGACTAAATAAATTTCAAATTACAATCGGCTGTTTTCATTCTTGGCTCGGAGCTTAAGGAGCTAAAGCCTTTTAAATACCGTTTTAAAAGCTCTAAAGCATTGCTTTAGAATGATTTTGGAGGATTTAGGGCCCGTTTTGGGGGTTTGGGCATGTTGTTTCTGACACAATTGGAACTATTGTCTTTTCGTGAACTATTGTCGTATTAGTTAAATGTGTATCTGAAAATAATAATTGTCATGTGATTAACTACTTTTCTTCTCGCGCTGCATATGGTCTTTTTTTTACAGTGGATAAAAGTTATCAGCCAATTTGTATTGGCGACGGCAACCTTAGCAAAGGTTTGCTGGATATATGTTTTTAGTTGCTTTTTGTGAGAGTAAACATGAAAGCGTTCATTGTTAGGTCGGCTTTTCTTGGTTTGATCATGCTTAATGCTGGCTGCTGGGGCCATGAAGGCACAGGGCTTTTTGGTCGTAGGCATTCAAATAACACGCCTCCTCCAATGCCACAATATGCACCAGCTTGCGCACCGATGCCCCAATGTGCACCAGTTTGCGCTCCTGCTCCTGTTTGCATGCCCCAGCAATAATAAGAGCATTGGCGGTTAGAATTTCCGGTTTTAGATTCTGAACTGGTTTAGGCCTTTTAGCTTGATAAGAAAAGGCTTTCTCTCCTTAGAATCTGTACAACCGTAATTGTTCAAACTTTTTTTGCCACTCTTCGAGTTTGCAATCGAAAGATTGCTTGCACCTGCCAAGTTGGGCTGCATATTCCTTTTAGTGAGATTTAAGGAATAGTAGTTCCTTCTGGGTGTGATCCTAAGATTGTTTTTTTAAAACAACTTTAGAAATCAAAGGTGTGAGAGATATTCTGAATTATTCAGAATTAATTCAAATTTGAGGAGGCTGCCATGAGTATCAGATCATTGATGATTGCTGGGTTTTGTACGATCTTTTTGTTGTCTGGGTGCAATGGACATCGCGTCGGGTTGACCTTTAAACCCTGGGGTTATTTGATCCATGCAGATAAGAGTTACAGGCACGGCGGTGCAGCAATGCAATCCGGTAACGTACCTTGTGATTCATGCGAAATGGGAAGCATTAGTGCACCTGTTGTATCGCGTTATTCTGAACCACCTCCAATTAAGATCATTCAACAGAAGTAATAAATCGGAATGAATGAGGGCAAAGCATTATGCTAGCCCTCATATTCCTATTTCCAATCGATTGTTTTGATTGATTGGATCAAATATTTGAAATGAAAGAATTGATGGCGCTCCATCTTTCTTATTTTGAAATAAGAATTCAACTCGATATATCCCTTCTTGAATCCCGCCCCAATTGCCTTTCACTTTAACCATGGAAGATATTTTGCAGGTGTTTTTATCAGTGCCGGGGCCGATATTTTCGATATCCCAGAATATAATTTCTTTTACTAATTTATCCGCCTGATTTCTGGCCAACCAGCCTTCAAAAGATTTTAAATCTGTTCCCCTTACTGTAATGAATCGCCCATCAAGATGCTTTAGTGCAGAAATAATCGATCCCTGTTTTGTTTGTTTGCTAATGTCTGCAAGCACTAATTCTGCATTTTCTTTGTTGGTAATAACGAGGGTGTCTAAAATCCAATAACTAGCAAGTAAAAAAGCAATTGCCAAAGTAGCGGTGATAAAGTGATTGAATTTTGCAAAAGTCCAGATAAGAAAAAGCCCGACCCAGCCAAATATCAAGCAGCCATACACTGCCAATCTGCCTTCAAATAGCAAATCCATATTATTGCTGATCCTGCTTGAGGGTGTTTGCTTTGAAAAAAACAAAAGCAGTTGCTATAAGTCCAATGCCAGCACCGATAAAGATGCGGGCCAACCCTTTGTCCGCCAAGAATTGCAATTGCAATAGATTTAAAAATTGAGGTCCCGCCAGGCTGGTTATACCAGCAATCATGGCAAAGGACCCCAATAGAATAGTCAGGCCAAAAAAGAGCTTTTGAGCCATAAAAGGCAGGCTTTTACAGCCTTTCCTTAGGCCATACTTCTTTGCCGTATCGTGCCTTTTTGCCTAGTTTTTCTTCGATCCTAAGTAGCTGATTGTACTTTGCAATGCGATCGGTTCTGCTTGCAGATCCGGTTTTAATCTGGCCTGCATTGGTTGCTACTGCAATATCTGCGATGGTGGTATCTTCCGTTTCACCACTGCGATGACTGATGATGGTGGTAAAACTATTTCGCTTGGCTAACTCGATGGCTTCCAAGGTTTCGGTAAGTGTGCCAATTTGGTTTACCTTGACAAGGATGCTATTGCCTGCTTTTTCGTTGATACCCCGTTGCAAGCGAGTCGTGTTGGTAACGAAAAGATCATCGCCCACGATTTGGACTTTGCTGCCAAGTGCTGCGGTGAGTTTTTTCCAACCATCCCAATCATCTTCGGAAAGGCCATCTTCAATGGATCGGATGGGGTATTTCTTGCAAAGATTAACCCAGTAATCAACCATTTCGTCGGAGGAGATTACTTTTTCGGGGTTGCTCTTAAAGAAGCAATAGCCGTTTTTGCCTTTATGTTTACCTTCTTCAAAAAGCTCGGTGCAAGCAGCATCGAGTGCGAAGAAGATATCTTCATTAAGTTTGTAGCCAGCATTTTCAACAGCTTTTGAAATGAATTCCAGTGCTTCATCAGTGCTTTTTACATTAGGTGCGAATCCGCCTTCATCACCCACTGCAGTGTTTAGGCCTTTGTCATGCAAAACTTTTTTCAGGTGGTGGAAGATTTCAGTTCCCATGCGCAAGCCTTCGGCAAAAGTAGGTGCGCCTAATGGCATGATCATGAATTCTTGGAAATCAACATTATTGTCTGCGTGCTTGCCACCGTTTAGGATATTCATCATAGGTACGGGTAGTACGCAAGCATTGGTTCCACCGATGTAGCGGTAAAGTGGGAGTCCGGTTTTAGCTGCGCCTGCATGGGCACAAGCCATGGAAACGCCAAGCATTGCGTTTGCGCCAAGATTTCCTTTGTTGGGGGTGCCATCAATTTCAAGCAATAAATGATCAATGCCAACTTGGTTAAGAACGCAATGGCCTTTAAGTTTTGCAGCTATGTGATGGTTGACATTTTCAACAGCTTTGCGGGTGCCTTTTCCCAAAAACCTTTTTTTATCATTATCCCGAAGTTCGATTGCTTCGTGAGCACCAGTGCTAGCGCCGCTTGGAACTGCAGCACGACCAACGATTCCGTTTTCCAAGGTTACATCAACTTCCAATGTGGGATTTCCCCTGCTATCGAGGATTTCACGTGCATGTACTGATTTGATTAAGCTCATTTACTAATCCTTTTCATAAAGCTGTGATAATAAATCGTTCCAGCATTAAAACTTAAATTGCCTGAAACAGTTAATATTAATTTATGAAATATAGAGAAAAATTTAAGAAGATATCGGTTTCATTGCAGAAAAGGCAAACCCAGCCACTGTAAACTGCGGATGTTAATCCGCTAGTGCAGGAAGGCAGATGAAGAATAGCCACGGAAAAACACGGAAACTAAAACATACACATCATTCAGGGCCGGAAGTAATACTCATCCCTTAGGTTCAAAATCTAAAGTTGCAAATTGAGGAGTTGCAGTGGGGCTTCCCCATCGCAACTCCTCTGTCTTTAATCAAATCCCTATCAATTAATGGGAAGTAAAAGTGGTGGAGGTTAGAAACCCAGGCTAGCGAAGCGAAGGGCCCTTTTCCCGGAGGGAAGAGGGGTGGGAGTAGGGGGAAGAAAAAGAAAAATGCTGGAGTAAAAGCTAGAGGAAAAAGGGATGCGAGTATGGGAAGAAAAAGAAAAAAGTGTTTAATGTGAGGAGGGGCTTATTTTCTTTTCCCGTTTAAGTGTCTCGGGTATGCTTAGAATGTGTAAGTATCAAAGTTGGTTTTTACCTTCCAAAAAGAAGTTGCCATGAGAAGAAAAATAGTTGTTACGCTAGTGGTTTTTGTTTTATCCCTTGCGATTTATTTGCCTAGCAATTTTACTCTGAGTCAGGGTGAAAAAAATGCAGGTGCAGTGGGCGCTATCTATTGGAAGGGGAATTTGCATACTCATTCGCTATGGAGCGATGGTAATGATTACCCGGATATGATTGCGGACTGGTACAAAACCCATGGCTACCAATTTCTGGCATTAACGGAGCATAATTTGCTTGCAGAGGGTGAGAAGTGGGCTACGGCAAAAAAAGTGGAAGGTAATAAAGGGAAGGCCCTTGAGAAGTATATAAATCGGTTTGGGCCAACTTGGGTCGAGAAAAAGATGGTGGATGGCAAGGAGTTGGTAAGGCTTAAAACTTTGGAGGAGTGCAAAAAGTTGCACGAAGAGCAGGGCAAGTTTCTTTTTGTTCCTGCTGAAGAAATCACCCATAAGTTTGCAAAGTTCCCCATACATATGAACGCCTTGAATGTGAACAAGGCAATTAAGCCGGTGGATGGCGAGGGCATACGCGAGACGATGACGGTAAATCTTAGGAACCTTGAAGAGCAGTCTAAAAAGTCGGGCAACATCACCCTTGGGTTTCTCAATCATCCCAATTTTCAGCAGTCGATTCCTGCAGAGGATATTGCGATGTGTTCTGAGATCCGATTTTTCGAAGTGCATAACGGCCATTCAGGAGTGCGTAATTACGGTGGCGATTCTTTTCCCAGTTGCGAAAAACTTTGGGATGTAGCACTTGCTTTAAGACTGGGCAAATTAAAGATGCCTGTGGTGTATGGCTTGGCTACGGATGATTCTCATGAGTATCACGATATTGGTTTAGGGAAAACCAATCCGGGCAGAGGGTGGGTTATGGTTCGCTCGAAGCAGCTTAATGCTGATAGTCTTTTACAAGCCATGCACAAGGGGGATTTTTATTCCAGCACTGGTGTGGTTCTGGATGATGTTATAGCAAGTGATGGCGAATTAATTGTAAAGATCAATGCAGAGGCAGGTGTTTCTTATCGAACTGAATTTATTGTTACTTATGCCGATACTTCGCTTGATAGCACTCCTGTATTGGATAAAGATGGCAAGGCTGTGATGGTAACAAGGAATTATGCGGGTAAGATCGGGGTGGTTGCTAAGGATTCCACGGAAACCACAGCAAAGTATAAGTTTACTGGCAGGGAGTTGTATGTAAGGGCAAAAGTGGTATCTTCAAAGCTTCATCCCAACCCTTACCAAAAGGGCGATTTTGAAACCGCCTGGGTTCAGCCTGTTGTTCCTGCTTCCAAGTAAGTGTTACATTGCCGATTATTGTTTTGAGACGTTTTTATTTCTGGAGTGAGTATTATGCGCAAGATCTGTGTTCGAAGTATGTTTTTATTTTCAATCGCTATTGCGTTTCCGAGTGCAATCTTGGCGATGGATAAGCCTGAGGTGGTGAAGCCCAAAGCGGATAATAAGCCCAGCACCCAGGATACGGATGGTTCGGTTTTGCTACATTCGAAAACAGCAACGGTGCATGGCGTGAAGCTGCAGTATGAACCGCAGGTTAACAAGAATACCCTTGGTTTCTGGGTGAATGAGAAAGACTGGGCCAGTTGGGAATTCGTAGTTACCAAGCCTGGGAAGTTTAAGATTGAAGTGTTGCAAGGATGTGGTACCGGGCAGGGCGGTAGCGATGTTGCAGTGCATGTTGGCGAAAAGAAATTTCCCTTTGTTGTTGAAGATACAGGTGGTTTTCAAATGTTTAAACCACGGATCATTGGTGAAGTTGAGATCGCAAAGGATGGTAAGTATTCTTTGGAAATCAGGGCTATTAAAAAAGCCAAGGGCGCAGTCATGGATGTTAGGCAGATCAGGTTGATACCTGCGGATGCCACACCTGAAAAAAGCAAGTAATCATTGGCATTAAAAATATTGTCGATTGCAAATAGCCTTCGAGAATAATTCCTGATCGATGATCAACAGGAGTGCTGAACATTTTAAGCCTTGGATCTATCCAGATTGGGAAACATTCCCGTAGAAGCGTTCTGCAGGTGGGAGCTTCCTCGGTGCTTGGTTTGCATTGGGCGGATCTTTTGAAAGCCCGTGCGATTGCTGGTCCTGTAAATGGTAGCGCAAAATCGGTGATCTTTATCTGGCTTTGGGGCGGGCCGGCTCAGTTGGATACTTTTGATCCCAAGCCCAATGCGCCTGCGGAATTCCGGGGACCTTTTTCCGCCATTGCAACACGGTCGCCCGGTGTTCGGTATTCCGAATTATTCCCCAAGCTTGCATATCGATCAGATCAATTTTCACTCATACGATCCATGCATAGTCAATCCAATGATCATGGTGTTGCAGGAACCGTTGGCCTTACTGGCAGCATTGCAGGTGCGGTGGGTTTGGATGGAAAGCCCAAGTCGGGGCAGGCTAGGCCGACCACTGGCAGCATTGTTGCCAAGGTGCGAAAACTGGATTCGGGTTTGCCTTCGTTTATGGTGGTGGGTGGAAAATTGCATCAGGGTAAGAAGGCGATCATTGGCGAGGGTGGTGGATTTTTAGGCGCAAGCTGTGACCCTTTTCGAATTGTTTATGATCAAACGCATGGCATGCGCATTCCCGCACTTGAACTTGGGCAGGGGCTGACCCCCGAGCGGTTGGAAGATCGCAAGAAACTGAATACTGCCATTTCCGATGCTAAAAGAAAGCTGGATTCAAAAGGTTTTTCCCATTCGTGGGGCGAGCATATGGATCAGGCCTTTGCATTGCTTATGCGGCCCGAAGCAAGATCACTTTTTGATCTTTCTTTAGAGCCCGCTAGCGTTAGGGATCAGTACGGCAGAACCCGCTTTGGCCAGTCTTGTTTACTTGCAAGGCGCTTGGTCGAAAAAGGTATTCCGTTTGTTCAGGTCAATTGGAGTGATCATGTTGAAGCCGAGGAGGATGCAGGGGATGGCGGTTGGGATCATCATTACCGAAATTTCCAGATCATGATCGATCGGCATGGGCCATGGTTGGATCATTCGCTATCTGCGCTATTTGATGATTTGAAAAACAGGGGATTGTTGGATTCTACTTTGGTAGTTGCGGTTGGAGAGTTTGGCCGAACCCCAAAGATTAATGACAAAGCAGGGCGCGATCATTGGGAGCATTGCTATAGCGCCTTGGTTGCTGGTGGAGGGATAAAGCCGGGGATGGTGATTGGTACGAGTGATGCACGCGCAGAAAGGCCTTCAAGCAGGCCTTGTACTCCGGGCGATCTTGCTGCAACTATTCATCAAGCCATTGGCATAACCAGTGAACAATCGCAAACCCTTGGTATAACCGTGGATGGTGAGCCTATTGCGGAGTTGTTCTAATGCATTTTTTTGTTGCAATAATTTGTAGCATTGTTGGTGGGGCTGTTTATCAGCCTCAAGATGCTTTTTTGCTTAAAGTAACCAATGATGGCTCGTTCAAATCGCATTTAGTTTGGTCCCCTGATGGGAAGAAGTTGTTGTTCACCAGAATTCATCAGGGAAAAATGGAGCTTTGTACTGTTAAAGCGGAGAAAAACTCAGAGGTTGTTGCACTGGTGGTTCCTTCGCCTAACACGCCTCACTTTGATGGCCATTGGTCTTCTGATGGGAAAAGCATTGTTTATGTTCACGATATTCTTCAAGGCACTGATGGTAAATTGCAGATCAACGAAGTTTTGGCGGATGGAACTGGGGCGAAGGTGTTGATACCCCATAAGGCTTTTGAAGAAAGTCCGCGCTATAGCCCTGATGGTAAACATCTGGCCTGGGTAAGCACTAGGGATGGAAATCAGGAAATCTATTCCATGGAGTTGGCCAATCAAAAGGTGCAACGGCTTACCCAAGATCAAGGCTTTGACAATAATCCTAATTGGAAGCCTGATGGTTCACGCATTGTTTATTCGAGTTCGAGGTTTGGCAATTTTGAAATATGCTCCATGAAAAAAGATGGAACGGCAGTTCTAAGATTGACCAATGATTCATCAATGGATGTCTGGCCTGTTTATTCGCCCGATGGCAAGACTATTGCATTTACCTCTAATCGGACTGGAAGTTATAACATTTTTGTCATGAATGAAGATGGGTCTGGGGTTAGAAATATCACCAATAATAAATTAATCAATAACTTTGCTGCCTGGTCGCCTAATGGTAAAAGTATTGCCTTTATCTCAAATCATCAAGGTTCGTACGAGGTATACATCAAATCCATCTCTCAAATTAATGCTCCTTAAATCTTGTTTTTTTGAGAAATTTGGATTGTTAACAAATTATGAAGGGATCATAATAAAAGAATCAATGGTTCAAACTTTTTGTTAATAGTAAATCTAAACTGATGTTTAAAACGATTACTAAATTTTTCCTGATGCTAAGTTTAGTTTCCCTGATGCTGGGGTGCGGGGGTGGACCACCTGCTCCTGCGGTTCCGAAAATTGATCCTGCGGCTTCTGCAACTGCAGCTATGGCTGATTACGACACCAATAAGGATGGTTTTATTGATCAGGCCGAGCTAAAAAGCGCCCCATCCCTAAAAGAAGCTGAAAAGGTAATTGATTCCAACGCTGATGGTAAGTTAAGCAGGGAAGAAATAGAGCAAAGGTTGAATAAGTATTCCGCTCAGGGTATGGCAATAATGTCTTTTTCCTGCTCTGTAACAATGGATGGTGCGAAAAAGGCTGAAATAGAAGTGGAGATGGTACCCGAGAAGTTTATGTTGGGTAGTATTAAAATGGGTAAAGGTAAAACCGATGTTAATGGAATGGTTCGTTTCAAGCAGGAAGGGCAGGAGTTTGAGGGGGTTGCTCCAGGATTTTATAAAATCAAGTTGATAAACGATGGATCTTTATCATTGCCTGCCCGATTTAATGAAAACACCGTCATTGGCAAGGAAATTGCTCTTGATCGTATGGGCCGGGGAGGCGATAGCTTCGATATTAAGGCATCATCCAAATAATTTTTCTTTTTATCTTTCTGGGGGGAATAGTTATGAATCTCTCAAGGCAAATTCGAAAAGTGGGTTTTACCCTAATCGAATTGTTGGTCGTTATCGCAATCATTGCGATTTTGATTGGTTTGTTATTACCTGCAGTCCAAAAGGTTAGGGAAGCTGCAAGCCGATTGCAGTGCACTAATAACTTAAAACAAATGTCTCTGGGAGTGCATGGGCATCATGATGTTTTTAATCGCTTTCCCTCGGGGGGTTGGGGTTGGTACTGGGTTGGAATAGCAGGTAGGGGTACAGGGAAAGATCAGCCCGGTGGTTGGGTTTATAGCATGCTTCCATTTGTGGAACAAAAAGCATTGTTTGAATTGGGCGGGGCTTCGGGCTCTGCAGCAGACCAAGCCGGAAATTCTAAACGCTGCGAAACCACTGTTGGACTTTACAACTGCCCTTCTCGTAGAGATCGCGGACCATACCCCAATGGCATGGGCTACTCTTATTATGAAACCAGCCCCACACCCACCATGCTTGCACGAACTGATTACGCTGCCTGCGCAGGGGATTATAAATGTGAGCTCAATGCTGGGCCTGGCTCTATTGTTGCAGGAGATACGCCTTCCTCATGGAACGGTATCGCTGGAGATATACCCCTGATGACGGGAGTTGTTTTTGTTCGCTCCGAAATTAAATTTAGCGATATCACCCGGGGCACCAGCAACACTTATTTCTTAGGCGAAAAATACATGACCATTAATAATTATCGTACCGGGGGAGACCCAGGTGATAACGAATCCATGTACACCGGCTTTAATAATGATGTGTTCCGTCATACCAATACTAATGGCCCGGCTCAGGATACCCCCACCGTTACCAATACGAATCGTTTTGGAAGTGCCCATGCGGGGGGCTTGAACATGGCTTTGTGTGATGGTTCGGTTCAGTTCGTTTCTTACTCCATCGATCCGGTTATCTTTAAATTGCAAGGTCGCAGGATGGAATAACTCGTGATTAATAGCTTGTTCTAATGCAAAACCTCATGACATTTCATGGGGTTTTCTTTTGCCTATTCATTGTTCGTGTAAATCAGGTTAAGATAATTCAAATGATTTGTGTCCCGCCTGTTTACTTATGGCTTGTTTACCACGGAAGTAACTCATGTTTTTTAAATGTTTTGATCCTTTGCAGAAAATGATGTGCAGTCTCCTGTTTTTATTCAGTGCAACTGGGGTGTCTTTTTCGCAGGAAAAACCTCTCGACTTTGCCCATGAGGTTGTTCCCATTCTTAAAAAACATTGTGCCGCATGCCATACTAACGGAACCTATAAGGCTGGCGTTTCTTTCGATACTAGGCAGGCGTTGATTCAAAGCAAGGCTGTAGTTTCTGGGGATAGTAAAAAAAGTGAGATTCATAAGAGGATAACATCGAAGGATTCCGCAGAAAGGATGCCTCCGAAGGGGCCAGCACTTGATGAAAAAGAAGTGCAGATTCTTGCTCGTTGGATTGATGCCAAGATTCCTTGGGATGATAACTTCACATTTAAGACTGGTACTTATGTTGCACCGTTAAAATATCGTGATGTAAAGATTCCCGCGGGGGCAGGCCATCCGATTGATCGTATACTTGCGCCCTATATGGCAAAGCAAAAAGATGGAAATCAGGCTCTGGTGACAGATGATATTTTTTATCGCAGGGCATCGCTTGATATTGTTGGGCTATTGCCCTTAACTGAAGAACTTGAAACATTTCTTGCAAATGCTGATCCACAAAAAAGAGAAAAACTGGTTGAGGCCCTTCTTTTGGATAAGCGTGCTTATACTGATCATTGGCTTTGTTTTTGGAATGATCTTTTGCGCAATGAATACAAAGGCACGGGGTACATTGATGGTGGGCGCAAGCAGATCACCTCTTGGCTTTACAATTCGATTTTGACGAACAAACCGTATGATCAATTTGCGCAGGAATTGATCAAGCCTAATGCAGATTCAGAGGGTTTTATTAAGGGTATCAAATGGCGTGGGCGGGTGAATGCGAGTCAGGTCGCAGAGTTGCAATTTTCACAAAACATCTCTCAGGTTTTCTTTGGCGTCAACATGAAGTGCGCTTCATGCCATGATAGCTTCATCGATAATTGGAAGCTTGACGATGCTTATTCTTTGGCTGCGATTGTCTCGGATAAGCCACTTGAGATTTTTAGGTGTGATAAACCTACTGGCAAGAATGCAGTTGCAGGATTTCTCTGGCCCGAGTTGGGTACCATTGATCCAAAACTGCCCAAAGATAAAAAGCTTGAGCAACTTGCTGCCCTGGTCACCCATCCTGATAATGGCCGGTTCTCGCGAACTATTGTTAACAGAATCTGGCAGAAGCTCATGGGGCGTGGCATTGTTCAT
>DBCB01000285.1 GCA_002303765.1 Planctomycetaceae bacterium UBA969 | reverse complement strand
TAATCACCTTTAAGGAAGAAAAAACAATTAAATCAACAGACACTATCGCTAGCGAGACTTTTTGATCCTTAAGCACTACCACTCGTGCATAAAGGGAGTCTCTTTTTCGAAGGGGCTGCCCTACTAAATTTACCGCATCTTTTTCGGGTGGTGTAATATCAACCTTGGCCGTGGCTGCCATCAAGTTTGCGGTTTCATCTTTGCCATGGATTTTCTGTGTAGTGCCAAGCATTATAAAAGCAACACAAACAGTTAATAGCAGAATAGAGTTCTTCATCAATGATTCCATTATTTTTTGAGTTCGGTTGCTGTTTCTTTGTACTGCGCCCAAGCTGTTTCCTGTAGGTTTTTAGCGATATCTGCCGGAATACTCTCAGGAAATGCTAGGCCGATTGGGGTTCGACCTGTTATCACACTGTAGATGCCGCATGAATAAAGATAAGATCCCCAGAGGCCAGGGTGTGCTTTGTCTTTTGCGAATAGACTTTCCATTTTTTCCTTGGATGGGTTTGCCCCAAAGTATTTGATGTATGCTTCGCTTGAATCAACAATCGGGACCCCCAATTCTTTACCCATATTAAAATGCAGTCGATGCTGGCGTTCAAAGCCTTTGGGGAAGTCGCTAAGTATGGAAGCTGTTCCAAACAATATCGTTTGCTTACCTGTTTTTTTTATCAAATCGTTAAAGAGTCGGGCGTATGGTTGAAACGCAGGTTCTTGAACATTGTAAATATCTTGAAGTACGATGAAATCCCAGTTGCCACTTTCTATCATTTCACGAGCAGAGCCTTTGACCGTTCCCGCTTCCCAATGAGATTTTAATGATGCGCCACCCTTGATGCATCCGCCCACTTTTATTAATGTGCCGCCTTTATCTGACGCTGCAAGTTTTTCAAGCAGTTGATTCCCCACGATTGTGGGACATTGACTGTTGCCTACCAATAATACTTTCAAAGTTTTAGGTGATTCTTTTGGGGTGTCGGCAATGGAGATGTTCGCAATGGTTCCCATTAGAAACAAGAAAGCCATGCTTTTACATAAGGTTAATTTCATTGATTTAGTCCTTTAATGGTGGTCGTGGATATGGGTGGTTTATTTTTGAGATTCAATGAGTAAAGCCTCACGGAATTTCTCAAGGGATTCTTTTTCTTTTCCTTGCGCTGCATAAGCATGTCCATAAGCACGCAGAATTTTGATGCGCCATACCGGAGCCATGGTCTTGTTGTCCGCATATTGATCCAGTACAACTAGCGCTTCGTCTGTTTTAACTTGATCGGTTAGTATGCTGGCAATGGCAAGGGTGGTGCTTATGGGCAACCAGCCATTTGTTTTTCCAGTTAGAGCAATGATTTTTCGATAAGTGGTGAGTGCCAGTTCTTCATCTTTGAGGTTGTTGGCATAGTTGTCCGCTAGGGTTAATAAAAGCAACTCACTCTTGGGGTTAAGTGCTAATCCAGCTTTGCAATCGATTTCTGATTCTTTTCCGTTTTTGGTGAAGTAATAGGCTTGGGCTCGCAAATGATAAGCTTCAGCTTTGACGATTGGTGATTCCGAATTCCAGTTGCTAAAATTTTCTTTTGAGAAATCCTCGATCAGGTCTTTCCACTTTCGATCTTTGGCTAGTGCCTGCATTTTTTTGATTGTCAAAGATGAAGGTGTTTCTTGATGGTGCCATTGATTGAAAGACTTAGGTCTTATTTGAGTTTGAATACTGTCTTTTAATTTAGTGACCCAAACTTCTGCATAAAGTGCAGTGTGAGAGTTAATCAAAAAAACGAAGGAGAATAAGAAAAAAGGCTTCATGGTAACTAGGTTCTTTTAGGGTAGGCTCAAAGTGATGTATATTGATCCGACCATACATCAAGGAATTATTAAACCAGCGGTATATAGCTTCAAATTGTCAGAGTTTATCGCTTTGGTGTCAAATGAATTATGGAGCGAAACTATTAGGTCGATACAGGGTTGATCACTGATATTAAAGTAGGTTTAGTTTTCTTTTACTGGATTGAAATGTAACAGCATTTGGGTTCTCTGGATTTATATGGAGCCAATAATGGTTGATTTGAATCGCAAGCAGTTTCTTAGTGTTTTGGCTGGTGGTATTTGTTCATCAAATCAATTTGTTCAATCAGTTCCTACTACTGATGCCCTAGAGGTTCCCTCTTATTTAAAAGGTTATGAAGCTCAGTATCGTAATAACCCTCGTGCTGCTGCGGTGGAATAGAATCGTAATGCCAAATGAGGATTTTCTGATTCAAGCTTTTTTATTTGTGGGTGTATTGGTCGCTCTGTTTTTCTTCTCTAATGCTACTGGATAACGTGGCCTTCTGATTTGCGGTTGGGTTTATCAACTTCTAATCCCTAAGTGATCTGCCGAGTAGCACGGACCTAGAACTGTTGACAATTCGGTAGTTACCTTTTGCTTAGTCTGAACTTTTTGAATTGATGGTTGTTTTTATCGATCATTAACCAGACGCACATCGCTGGGAGTCTGCCTGACCTACTTGGCCACTAAGTTGATGGCCGATTACCGGTTACGGGATGTTTCCAGCGTGTCGCAGATTTTCGATCGTGTAGCCGCCAGGTGTTAGCGGGTAGAGGCTCGATGTCGCGATGGGCTGCTTGGGCTGAAAGGGGTGCGACCATTGTAGCAGGATGCCACCGTTGGCTGTGGCGTTGCTGTAATTGAGTTGTAGCGGGATCTGTTGCCGTAGGATCTTGATGGGCTTGGTGGTGAGTTCTTGACGAATTGATCGAGGCTCAGACTGACTGAGGATTTCTGAACGATTGAGCCAGAGCGTCACTTTGCCATCGGCTTGCGCGGTGAAAGTGTGAGGCAGTCCGGCGTCGTCGCAGTCGAGGCCGTTGACAACGAACTTGTCCACATCGACCCACGAATCGCTCGACGCCTTGTTCCGAGGTTTGCCATGCCAGCCAACGACGTTCACGGTCACCTCGTGATCGCCGTCGGAGAGATTGTCCTTTGCAAATAGCGTTGCATCGCGTTTTACCTCGGAGCTATAGCCATCGAACTGCGGTTGTGGCTGACCATCGAGATCAATGTTAGCGAAGCCATAGTTCGGACCGGTCTTGCCCACAACTCTGATCGATGTACCTCGAAAGCGAAACGAGATGCTTGCGTTGTTGTCACGAGAACCTCGGCAAGAACCGTCGAAGCATTCCTTGTCGCCGCGCACGGACCACGGGCCGACATAGGCCGGGCCGTAAGTCGGCAGCAACGTGCCGGTCCAACGTAGGCCGCCGGGAGCAAGTTTCGTTGGGCTCCATGTTCGGTCGATCTGTCGATCAATAGCGACCTCTCGCTGTTTCGTCATCGCCGCGTCTTCAAAAGATGTGACGGTCAAACCTTGCCCTGTATGCGGGGCGGCAGGTGCCGTGCGTCGCACTCGACCCGATTGCCGCTGCCAGCCGTTCCAGCCCGATATGCGATAGACCCGCATCTCATTCTCCCAATTGCCGAAGAAGAGCACGTCGCCGTCGGGCAATGTTGAGACTGAGGCATGACAGAACTCGCCACCCAGTTGATACCAGTGCTTCGCGATGTCTTTGGATTCCATTGAGTCCATCAGCCCTCCGACGAAGAGACCATCGGAGTCCCAGACATAGGAGAGCTTCCCAAAGAGCTTCTGTGTGTTGGATCCTCCATCGTTATCAATCGCGACCACGCAATCGTGAGCGATGCCCGCAATGCCTCGGAGATGAGTTCGGACTTCTCCCGGAACCGAATACCCCTTTCCGAGTTGGCTGACGGTCCACATCGATTCGCCCTTGGCGGACCATTGCTGCATGAAGGCGTCGTCGTAGTCGCACCAATTGCGAGTCCAGTCGTTGAATGCCGCGTAGAGTCTGCCTGACTTCTGGTCCTGATGCATGAAGACGGACCAGCGTGTGTCGGCGAAGTGTTGGGGATGAAATCGAGTCGGGCAGTCGCTGAACATATCGCCATGCGGCATCGTGCCGTAGATCGGCGCGCCGACATCGTTCCATCGAGTCACCCCAAACTTACGGACCTGCCGCTTGCCCTGTGATTCGCTCATGGTGAAGCAAGAAAGGTCGGCTACGATGTGCGGCTCCCACGAATTAGGAATGGCAGACTCATAGAAGGTGACCTCAGCCTGCTGTGGCATGCCATCGCCATTGGCATCGTTCCATTGATAGGCAGCACTCTTGCCAGCCCATCCCTTGATGCTCGACGACGCATGATGTACAGAGCCGCAGATCGTCACGGGCAACAGTTTCCAGTTTTTTTCGTCGACCTTAAGGATGGTCGGTAGCTTTTCAAGAGCGAGATAAGTCACGCCATCTCGCTTGTAGACGCGGAAATATCCCCCTTCGTTGTGACTGTCTCCCACCAAGCCGTCGGCAAGCTTGCTGTATTGGTAGCAGGAATGAACTGTCCACGATTTTCGCTCGTAGTCAACGAGCACGCGCATGACCCAACCGTACTGTGATCCGACCCACAGCACGTTAGGATTGTCGCCTTCGGTCGCGGCGTGCGGAGCCCAACGTTGGCCGCCGTACCATTCTCGGACGACCGACCCATCCGCCGCGAAGTGAGCCGTGCGGCGCGGTGCCGTCGTTGCTTCCGTGACATAAAAACCCCCGCTGCCATCTGCGCAGAGATCTGCGAAGCCTGCGAAGCTGCGCTTGGTTACGTCGTCATAGAGCCCGTCCTTGCGACCACCCTTCGCACCGTATGTAGTTTTCAATACCCCATCGGCCAAGAATCTTTTGATCTGCTGCGTGCCTGCTTCATACACGAGCAGCTCGCCGGATGAGTGATCGATATCGATCCGTCCGGGTTTGTCTAGACCAGCCACGAACTCAGTTGTAGTCTTGTTCTTGCGTGACAGCTTCACCACGCGATTGCCGCTGCTGACGAAGATCACGCCATCGGCTCCGACCGCGACACCCGCTGGACTCGAAACCTCAACCGTATCGAGCAACCCGNNCCCGCCAGTCTGCGGGTCATACCAACGAAGCGCATTCTTCTTTTCATAGGCCACGACCAGCACGCCCGCGTGCGTATCCATGTCGCTCGCGTCCATGTCGTCGTTGGCGGGATCCCATTGCACGTCGATCATGACAGCCTGCTCGCCAACGGCTGTGCCTGCGACCGTTCGCTTTGCCAACCTGCCCGTCGCGGCGTCGTAGACATAGAGCAGTTGCTTTCGTTGCTGCGCGGGTGCGATGCGGCCATCGTTGGTCTTCACATGTCCGAGCATGAAGACCTCACCGCTATCGACGGCCAGACTCAGGGCACCATCCCAAGCACGCGGATGCAGCGCAGTCCAGAGTCGCTCTTTGCCGTTAGGCGTCATCTTGAGCATGCAAGTTTCGATGTTCTCCGTGGTGTGAGCGGACACATAGATCCCGGTTTTATCCACCGCGATTCCAAATGGAGCATGATGCGTGCCCGGTCCACACGCCGTCCGCCAATCGTTGCCTGGCGGATAGTTCGACCCGACGCTCATCAGATAAGTCGCCTTCAGCCCCGGAGTCTGCAACGACTTCCAAGAGTACTCGCCCGCCGGCAGCGACTTGCCATCGCGATCGAGCCCATCCCAAATCACCGATTGCTTCCCCGCCGCCATCGGCACCGCATGTAACAGTTCGCGCACCATCCGCCCCTGCGAGTCATAAACCGCCGCCGAAACCTGCCCCGGTTTCTCAACCGAGAATGAAATCGGTAAGCTGCCAGTTAGCGGTTCATAAGCCATTACGATGGTCGTGAGTGCGAACAATGGTGCAGCGATATATTGTGCGATGCTTGTGCTTTTCATTAAAAAATTCCGATTGAGTTCTCGTCGTAATTGAACAGTGACATGCCACTGTGGGTGAATCCTATTCTTAACTTAGGGATTTTCCACCAATAGAATACCGCGTTAATTTGCTAGCAGCATTGGCCTTGAGCAACGTGCCAAACGCTCCCCATTCCAGCAGATTGCATCGAAATTAATTGTTCTCAGTAAACAAAGCCCTAGTACCATTTCTACCCAGCTAGGAAGGGCGAGTAGCACGGAACTGGATTTGAGAAATCGACGCCTGTTAATTACTTTGTTTTGCATTATTTGACTCATTTCTGTTAGTTCAGCCGTTAGGGTTTTATCAAACTTTGTTAACTGCCAATCGGCCAGCTTTGACCAAACCGCCTTGAATGGCCAGCAAAAATAAGCCCTGGTACCAGCACTGCATTTCCTTCTAGCACTCTTGATTATTTTCCCACCACGCTTGATGCAGTGGGCTTTAAGATGATGGGGGATGCAAGGCCCATGGATGGTATCAGTCTATTGCCAGTATTTGAGGGGAAACTAAAACAGCGCCCTGTTGCTATTCCATTTGAAACTCTGGGTGGAACCGGATCAAACGCTTCACGCGTTTCGCCACGAATTGCTCTTGTTGATAATCAGTATAAATTGCTTACTGATATGGATGGGAAAGGGGCCACAGACCTATTGTTTGATTTGTTGAATGATAAGAGCGAAACTAAAAACATCGCATTACAATTCCCAGAGATTGTGAAAGCGATGAAGGTTAAATTGGTTGAGTTTCGAGAATCTTGCAAGTTAAGTCAGGAGGGTAAGGATTACTCTACGCCGTTCATCCCTGATAAATTTGATATGAATCCCAACGAATCTGGGGCTCCAAAGAAAGTGAAGAAGCCTGGGACTTAAATTTCAGGAACAGGCTTTTTGAACTCTTTTGCAGCAGCCTCTTTGGGGACATCAATGTTGTGTTTTCCATTTTCTTTAGGAAGATCGATAGTTGTTTGGTAGTCGCAGATTAATTTGCCTCCTTGTTTGTTTAATCCGCGGACATGAATTACTGTTGGGCCGCCTGCGATGCCTTTACCATCTTTGTTTCGAGTATCGTAGGATCCATCTGTAATGTAGGCAACACCTTGTGGCCCGGAGTTTCCTTTGGCACCATCAGGCGTGAAAAGTACATCGCCATAAGCTACGGGTTGCCCGTTGAATTTTACTTCACCAGAGATTTGGTACCTGGTGGGTCCTTGCTCGGAGCATGCACAAATAGTAAAAGTGGTAAGCACTAAAATGCAATTCAGCATTCTCATCTTATTTGACTCTTTATTATGATTAATAATCTGCTACAACTTCTCCGCCATTACGGCTTGCGAGAGGCAGTAAAACTTTGTTGAGATCGATTGATTCACGGATGAATCGCACACTGCCATCGCCAAAAGCAATGTTGCATCCCCCTGTATGATTGCTACCAATGCTAATATCATTATGGTTTGTGTTGGTGATATATCGAACAGTTCTCATGCTGCTGCCAATATTTTTGCATGCAGGGAAATCGTTGTCCCATATACCGCCTCGTTGCCAGGCCCGGAGTGCCCCCGGTGTTGCTTCCAACCCTTGCCAAGCCCATTCAGCAACCATCATGGTATTACTGGTTCCATCTGTAATATCCCCAATTTTCACAGCGCCGGGAGTAGCAGGTGCCGTTGTAGATAAGGATTTATGAAAGGGAAGAATTCCATCAGCGGCCAAACCTGCTTGTGATGTTGCAGGTCCATTTACATTGTAAGCGGTTCCCGTTGTTGGGTTGGTCCCTTTTGGGCCCGCAACCCCAACATAATGCATGGTGTAAGCCATGGTTCCATTAGGTAAATTGTCAATGGCGCTAAGCGAAAGAATTTGATCATAACTTGGGCAAAGGAAAGTGGAGATTTTGTTTCCGCCAAGCAATCGGTTTACATTGCCTGCAGTAATATAAGATGGAAGACTAGGGTTTGCTGAATTGCCCAATGCTGTTTGTTCAATGTAAGGAAGAATCATTACATGCCAGCCAATGCTTGTAACCGTGGCAAGGTTTTTGTTTGCAGGGAAAGATTGATTGTTGTCGTGGTAGGAATGAAGAGCTAAGCCCAATTGTTTAAGATTGTTAGTGCATTTCATTTTGTTTGCTGCTTCACGTACTTTTTGTACTGCAGGCAGGAGCAAACCAATAAGAATGGCTATGATGGCAATCACTACCAATAATTCAATGAGGGTGAAACCTAATCGGTTTGTTTTTCTCATAAAAGTAACCTCACGCAATACTTGGATCAACCACTTTAAGATAGGTGATTAAATTGTACTTAAAGCCTGAGTTCTTTTGCAACTTAAATAAGCATAAGTTCAATTGTTTATTTTGACCTGAACAAGTCACTTTGAATCACTCCATGGATTATCGAGCGCAATCCATAATCATCAGTTTGGGAATTTTTTACAATAGCTTCGATTGCTTTTTGATCTAATTGAGACGCAGGTGATCCTGTGGAGTAAGTGATCAAATTGCGTGTAACACCGCGTGCTAATTGCTCAGGATTTTTTGCTAATATCTCTCTAAGTTGTTTAATGCCTGAAAAAGCCGTACCCTCTGGTGACATACCAGTTGAGTCAACGGGCGGGCCGTCTTTCCACTTGCTTTTACCCTTAATGGCTGCAGCATCAGCCGTTCGATAATTGGTACGCAGGTTCCCCATTACATCAAAACTTTCTAACGCAAATCCATAAGGATCGAACTTGGCATGACAAGCTGCGCAAGAGCCTTTGCCGCTATGTAAAGCTAATTGCTCACGCAAAGTTTTTGCGCCTCGAGTATCAGGGTCGATGGGGTCGATATTGGGTGGAGGTGGCGGAATGGGAGTGCCCAATAAACGCTCGGCTACCCACACTCCCCTTTTTACAGGCGAAGTTGAGGTTCCATTTGCAGTGACTTTCATTGTTGATGCATGTGTCCAGATGCCACCAAATGAAGAGTCTGGCTGAAGTTTTACTTCTTGAAGAGCGAAGCCTTTTGTTTCGGGCATTGAATAATGTTTTGCAAGTCGTTCGTTGACGAGGGCCCACTTAGGCGCAACAAAATCTCGTACACTCAAGTTTTTATCAATCATATGCTTAAGAGTTTGTTGCGTTTCCATCACGCTGGAAATTTTGAGCAAGTCATCATATTCGGGGTAAAGATCAGTGTCGGGTGTTGTGTCGTTGATACTTCGAAGCCCCAGCCATTGGTCTGCGAAGTCGTTTATGAATCGTTGCGATTTGGGATCTTTTAGAAGTCGGTTTGTCTGGGCTTTTAACACTGCTGAATCGGTAAGTTTTCCTAGGCGGGCGATTTCTAGTAGCTCTTCGTCGGGAGTGGAATTCCAAAGGAAGTAGGAAAGGCGCGAAGCAAGTGCGAAGTTGGTTAATCTTCCTGGTTGTTCGACGATGCAAAGAAAATCTGGGGCAGTCATTAAGGATGAGATTTGATTCCTTAGGGCGGTTACTAAAAATACCCCCGCATCGATTTCTTTGCTGAAGTTAGCTGTGATTGTAACCATTTCTATATCAGTAAGTTCTCTACGGAAAAGGCGCATGCCCACTCTTTTAAAAGTTTTTTGCATTGTTGCAATAACTTCCTCACGGCTTAGTTTCGATAATTTTAAAGTGGTATTTGGGCGTAGAAATGTTTCAGCCATCTGAGGTGAGAGGTCAGCACTTAGCCAGCGGTTTCCTAAAAGAGGCAGTTCTGGTTCTTCGATATCCACCCATTGAACCGCTAACCCTGGGCCTTTGCAATTTTTGGCCAAGGTATTCTTTGGCACCTGAACCCCTAAGCCAAAAGGAATCAGTCTGAAACCATCAGAGACTTCTGCAACATCATTGTTGTCGCTGGTTCGAAGGTATATTTCAGTTTCGATAATAGCTGGTTTACCTGGCGGGGCTTCAAGAATTTTCACAAGATCAATCATTTGGGGATAAGCCCCGGTGTGACCTGCATAAATTCCGAAAACTATAGGCTTATCGGTTTGATAAGCATAAACAGAAATGCG
>DBCB01000063.1:32333-36652 GCA_002303765.1 Planctomycetaceae bacterium UBA969 | reverse complement strand
GTCGGCCCCTGCATGGCATACAAATTAATATTCGATGCTTTAAACTTCTGAGCTGCTTCGGGAAAAACCTGACCATTAGCGTGCGACATCATCCGATAGGTGTAATAATAACGCAGAGCATCGCCGGGATTATCGGGAATGGGCGCCATGCCTGTGCTTGGTGCAACTTTAACTCCCTTGACCGCAGTGCTAGCAGGAAGCCAAACATTGTAAGGTACAACCTCATCCCAAGATTTTTTGCCTAGTTCATCGAGAGAGACTTTTTGCGCCTTGAGATAGTTACGAAAAACTTCCCTGCAACGGTCACAACGCACAATGTGGTCCTTGGCATAAACGCCCATTTCATCATCCCAAAGCGCCCAAGAATCCCTAGCACCAACTTTCTGATGTTCTTCAATCGCAGTTGCAACACGCTTCATCACATAAGTTTTCAACTCCGGGTCATAAGGGCATCCATCAGGCATCTCAACAACTTTGCCAGGCTTTTGAAAGAATGCCATCGGGTCTCCCGAGCCTGGGCCTCCCCAATAGATATTGCGAAATTTCTGGCCTACACCCGCTGCATCTGCGAGCTTCAAAGAATCCACCATGCCATTAACACCGAGTAACTCCATAGTGCGAAATTCATCTGCAAGAATTGCAGGGTTGCAATGGCGTGTGCCATAACCTGATCCACCGCGTAAGCCAGGCGGGCCTTCTCCATATCCACCCATATGCCCGATGATGCCAAACTGTTTGGGCAGGGGAACAACATCAGAAAAAGACTTTTCGAGTCGCTCTCGCCTATTCTTCGCATGAACACTTAAACCATTAAGCTGCGAAATAAACTCAGGTGAGACAGCGCCGTCTTTAGTTTTTATCGCCAATGCTGCCCCAGGAAAGGCAAACCCAACCGTGGCACCTTTCGGAGCAATCTCAGTAAACTGTTTAAACACTTTACTATTCTCTGCAAACTCAAAATCAACTCGGACATCGGTCAGGGGAATGCCGGGCGAAGTATTTTTACCTTTCACGACTGGCTCACTGGTGACGACAACACTTGGAAAATCCCAACCTTTGGTGTTAGCAACAACATCCTTCATGGGCATCCATGATGACCAAGTTCCCATAGGTATCTGCACGGTTTTATCAGAACTAACAAACTCGCCACGCACAACCAACCCACCCAAACCTTCTCCGCCTCTGCGCCAAACCACCCTGACACTTTTTTGATCGGGCAGCGATTTAGCAACACGCACCCTCATTGCAAGTTTCCCAATAACAATAGAACCTTTCCCTGTAGGATCGGATTTATCGACCTGTTCTTGGGAAAGTAAGGGCGTAACCAGAAACAACATTAAAACGAACAGCGAAAGCTTCATAGATACAACCCACCTAAAGAACGATTGAATTTTAAACTCACTCAGGCTTGTTAATAAGAAGGACAGGGCGAAGTATGCCACCCAATGCAAGATCAGTAATTTTCGTATGATCAATCCGTAGAGCTAAAATGTTTTCGCCTGGTTTGATCACGGAAGTTATATCAACTTCAAAAGGAGTGCGGGCCTTGGCCAACCCTTCGCGAACAGGTTTACCAGCAAGAACCACAGCAATATTTGGCTTTGTTGATGTAGGTGCTGGCTTTTTTCCCTCTGCTAGAGGTATCGTAATCAATATCTTTTTACCATTAACATACACCTCAGTTGCACCATCCACCTCACCAAAAAAAAGAATCAGTTTTTCATGCTTTGCAGGTACATTAAAACTAGTGCGATACCACATCACCGCATTCTTATCAAACCCCTGAGCATCAAGAGTAATATTTTGAGTAGCAACTAAGGGCCACCCCTGATCATTAAAATTAGCATTATGAAAACCCTTCTCATTACCGGTATCGGATTCATCAAAACTGAAGCGCCAGCGGTCAGGCAATACTTGTAACACACTATTAGGTGCAGCAGTTATCTGGGCGCCCATACGCACAGTCTTGCTAAAGAATCGCTCAAGATAAGCGGTGCCATATTCTGGATTAGCCCAACCCTTTGAAACCGCAACCTTAAGACGCTCGATGGTTTTGTCGAATTCAACCAGTGCCGCCGCAAAGTCTCCGAGATTCATAGCATCATTCATCACCCTATAGGAACGGGCGCTACGAAGTCCCTCTGCATGAAGTGCAACACGCTGCTCATAAACTGCATCACCCTTAGCAGCATTTGCTGCCTTCGCAACCAAGGCTTCACAATGTGTCAAAAACTCGGGTGTATATATCTGAGCCAATCCAAAAAAGCTTCCTGCGTGGGTCTTCAACTTTTGCTGCGCCTCATCCAAACCCATCCAATATTCCTTCATCGCAGGCGCAGCCTTCACACCATAAAACTTAACCCAATAATCATTCATGATCGCGTTGGCATCAGCATGGGGATCGTAAGCAAGCCGCAAACTAAGGTAAATCTGTGGTCCATATATGTGCCAGTTGGAAAGCACTTCGATCGTCATGTAGGAAAGGCCCTTGTCTGCAAGGTAGGGAAACTCTTTCTTACATGCGCTAAATTTAAAGAAAGGAAGAGTGCCATCTGCAAGGTTATACATGTAGTTGTAATAACCTATCTTGCTTGCAACCCCGGCCCAACCATTCATCATCGTTACCTGTTGTTCGCGTGTGGTGCAACCCGGATGCCCGAGGGGATGAAGCCTGCAATATCGAATGGGAGCAACCATCGCACATAAATTCGGAGAAAGCTTGCGCTCTACAGTTGGAGGTTGCGTGTAGTCTGCATAACAATAAAAACTTAGCACAGATTCGGGGTTGGTCTTCGCAACTCTTCGACCTACCCAATCAAAGAAATCAACATAGCGATTGGAAACAGAAATAGTCCCACTTGAAGGCTCCAACGATTTAGGATCATCCTGCGCCTTGCAAGTTTTGCATTGGCAATAACCCCGCCCATCAGTTGGCGAAAGCGAAGGGTTGCGTGAACCGCGCTCGATCGCGGCCAAAACATTCAACGCAAAGTGTTCGCGCAATTCAGGGTTTGATGTACATATCCAGCCACCCGCCTTCCTTTGGCCATCAGGCCCCATAGCAAAGAATTCCGGATTCTTGGAAAACTCCTTAGGAGAAACATAATTGTTCCATGAATGCGAATGCCCGAAAGGTTCTCCGCCCGCACCATTCCAAGCCTTCCATAATCGTGCATTCCAAGAAGGCCCCTTGGGGTTACGCCATCGCAAACCAGGCTTCTCGGTGATATCCATCAATCCAATATTAAGACTAGTCGAACGAGGAAAAACCTCGCCCAAAGGCCCATCCATCAGATACCTGCACCCCAATTCCTCCAAAAACCTGCACACAGCTTTTAATGTCGCTGCTTCGTTTTGCCCTGCAATCAACAATCTTTTGCCATCTGCAACAATGCGAAGACCTTCCTTGCTGGGGCTGACAACTTTATCCAAATCCAATCCCGCCTTAATCGCAGCCTGACCAATGTAGATAGTTGGAACACCCTCCACGCCCTTATCAGCTATTTGCAATTCCACATCAGTGATTTTCTTAACCCAGTCAATCAATGTGTGTACCGCTAAAGCCTCATCACTTTTTAGAGCTGCATTTTGCTTGGTGTTCTTGCCCTTGGTAGGTGTAGGATTAAAACTTTCACGCGGAACACTGGTAACAATCACTGCTATTGGCTTGCCATCTTTAACCAATTCCAACGCCCAAATAGGTTCTACCAATAAAAAAAACAATCCAAAGGCAAGCGTTAACCCCTTTAACCATCCAACAAATGATGTTGTGGATTCAACTTTGGTTTCCGATAAAAGCGAGCTCGTTGATTTATTATGCTTCATGATTACCCCTAATGGCGTGCAACTTGGCGGGTGCTTTGTCTCCGCCATTATCATCACAAACAATTGCGATGGCAACAAAACAATCAGCACTCATAACTTGCGAGAGCAATTACGGCTTCAAAGGGCGTTCATTAAGATAATCCTTAAGGCCTACACCTAGGCTTGCACCAACTTTCCGATAACCCTCGGTGGTACTACTAGGCGTATCCCAACTTGTCTCCAAACATAAACTAACCGTATGCGGGTTGCCTTTCATACTGACCCAATTGGCACTCATCTCTTGCCACTTAGGTGTATATCCTACCCCCGCAGGCTTAGGTTTATCCTTCATTAGAAAAGGCGGGTTAATCTTACTAACTCTCGAATAAGTCAATTCAATAAACCGATTGCGCAGCGGTATAGCCAGCTTGTTTAATTGATCATCAGGCAGGGTGAAGAAAAAAGTGGGATCACCTGGCCCTGGGTTATGGAGATCCAGAAAAACATCCATGCGA
>DBCB01000063.1:0-32323 GCA_002303765.1 Planctomycetaceae bacterium UBA969 | reverse complement strand
TGCGATCTTCTTTCACCAACTTCTCGATCATTCGCTGTGCAGCCACAGTTTCCTTCCAATGGGGTTCCCTAGACCAATCACGATTATGATCCTGAGGAAAGGCATCTTTGCCACCATTACCGGTGGCGGTGTTATCTATATCCATGATCGGTACAATAAAAATCTCAGCATGCTTCCTAAGCCAAATAGCATCAGGGCTATCGCTTACAACCCACTCAGCAAACCCCTGCGCCACCCAACTCGATCCACTTTCCCAAGCGTGTTGCCTAGCCTGAACCCAGACGCCAAATCGTTTCTTCTCAACCAGATCGCCCTCTTTCACATGCAACATTGGCACTGTTCGATTTCCCAAGGAACGACAAAGCTCCGTTGCTTTAGCCTGTAGACACTTCTGGCTAAGATTGTGCATGAATTTCTCTGCATCTTTAGGGGTATATGGAGGGCCCCATGCAACCATAAATGTTTCAGCCTCAGGTTTGATCTTGTAAATCATCCACTCATTATCTCGCACACCCTTTTCTGTGTGCTTCCATGCAGCGTTATCAACCGAATAAGTCGCCCGCATTGGCATAGCCCATAAAGATGCCAATGGTTTACTTAATGGGGCACCAGGTTTCATTACCGTTGCAGTTGAACCTTTAAGTTTCAATGTTATTGTTTCACCAGGCATAATCCCGGTTACGCGGAAGTACCACCAGCAGGGCCAACCTCGCAAAGGATCACCCCCAGGCATAAAACTGATGCTTCTTTCCTTCTCGTTTATTTCCAGAACGGTTACGGATGCGCCTTCAAAATCCGCTTTCACCCCCAACTTCTCTTCAGCAAATAACATTCCATCAAAAAGAATAAAAGCGATCGCTGCCAGATACATTTTCCATATTACTGCCATATACTTTTATTCCTTAATTTGAAGATTGGTCAGGATATTTACTTTACCATAAACAACATTCAACACATCAAGGCTCTTTTTCACTTCCCTACTTTATCAAACTGCTTTAGTCTAAACTCTAGGCTATTGATTGAAACCCTCCAATACTGGTGCAGCATGCGAACTCTTTCTTTCTTCTGTATTGCCCTATGTTTAGTTTCTCCTTTCATAGGATTGGCGCAAACTCCCAAAGAAGAAGTTATCGATCTAGGCGCTGGGGTAAAAATCGAATTGGTTCTAATTCCTGCGGGTAAATTCATCATGGGTTCTCCCAATACTGAACCAGGCCGTTCAATAAACGAAATCCAGCACGAAGTGATCCTCTCCAAACCTTTTTTAATGGGCAAATACGAAGTTACTCAATCCCAATGGCAAGCAATCATGGGCAACAATCCCAGTTCAGGCGATAAAGGCCCCATGCTCCCTGTCACCGATGTTTCTTGGAATGATTGCCATAAGTTTCTTAAAAACTTGAACGAAAAAACCAAGAAGGAATTCCGTTTGCCATCCGAAGCCGAGTGGGAATATGCTTGCAGGGCTGGCACAACAACAGCCTTCTCCTTCGGTAATGAACTTAAACCAACCGAAGCAAATCATGCCTCATCAAACATTTATACCCCTGTAAAAGTAGGCACTTATAAGCCCAATACTTTTGGCCTTTACGACATGCATGGGAATGTGAACGAGTGGTGCAATGATTGGTTTAAAGCCTACCCAACAAATTCTGTTACCGATCCAATAGGGCCGGTCAATGGCGAATATCGTATTGTAAGAGGGGGCACCTGCGTTCTTAATTCTTCCAACTCACGGTCTTCCAATCGCAATCTGGATCTTGCATCGGTTGGAAGCAGCGTACGGGGTTTCCGCCTAGCCAAGTAAAACTAGGAACGTAGAACTAAGTGTTTAATTGAAATATTATGAGAACTATTTTTTCCTTTATTTCACTCTCATTCTACCCTAATCTACATCTAGATTAATAAACCTTTGCTAATTAATGGTGATTTATGAAAAGAGTTTTCAGTCTTTGTGTTTCGATTTTTATGGTTACATCTTTCTCGGTAATGGCTCAAGCCCCTGCAGCCAACAAAGCTGCAATCGATGCCTTCACCAAAGGCTCTGAAGCCCTCAAAAAGAAAGACTTTCCCAACGCAATCATCAATTATAACAAAGCAATCGAACTTGATGCTAAGATAGCAACCGCCTACGTCGGCCGAGGAATCGTCGCAAACAACCAAAATAAATACCCCGAAGCTATTGCAGACTTTTCCAAAGCCATAACTCTAGATCCCAAGCTTGCAGATGCCTATAGCAACCGTGGAATTTCCTCACTTAAACTCAATAAAAACCCCGAGGCACTTGCAGATTTCAACAAAGCAATCGAATTAGATCCCAAAATGTCAGCGCCCTTGGTTAATCGAGGCATTCTATCCTACGGGCAGAATAAATTCCCCGAAGCACTTGCAGATTTCACCAAAGCAATCACTGCAGATCCTAAAGATGCAGTCGCCTATAATCAACGCGGAGTCGTACAAAGCGAACTCAAAAAGTATCCCGAGGCAATCGCAGATTTTACCAAAGCAATCGAACTTGATGCTAAAATGGCCGACGCATTTAGCGGTAGGGGTATTGTTGCTTACAACCAAAACAAACTCCCTGAAGCTATTGCAGACTTCACCAAGGCAATCGCTGCAGACCCAAAATCTTTCAAAGCCTACTTCAATCGTGGGGTCGCTAATGATGATATAAACAAATATGCTGAAGCTGCTGCAGACTACACCAAAGCAATAGAGTTAGACCCCAAGGATATCGATGCGCTAATCAACCGGGGCTCCGCCCTACACAAACAAAACAAAATCGCAGAAGCTATTGCAGATTTCACCAAGGCAATAGAAATAAACCCCAAGCATGCAACGGCTTTTGGTAATCGCGGGCTTGGTTATGATGAGCAGAAAAAATATCCCGAAGCAATCGCAGATTACACCAAGGCGATAGAATTAAATCCCAACCTAGCTACAGCATATTACAACCGTGGTATTGTTCTGAAATCATTGGGTAAAACAGAAGCTGCCATCGCGGACTTTACCAAAGCCCGTGATCTAAAAATCAACAAAGCCAATTAGAAAAGCCCTTTCTCAGTTCAATCAATGCATTAGCCGATTGCCTATTTTAAAGGCAGTCGGCTTTGCTTTTTGTATGTTTATTGAGCATAAAACCCCCTAAACAGTTATGAAATGATTGGCACGATCTTTGCTTACAATAAGGCACTGAGATCCGTTTTCAAAATTTCCTTCACGGAGCTTGTACCATTATTTTACAAACATCCGAACTTAACATGATGCATGACAAAAATATTCATTCCGATGATACTTCAAGCCAACAGGGTAGTTCTCTCGTAACTTTCGATGAAACAGAAGTTGAAACGCTTGGGCCTTGTCGCATTGATTCACCCATCGTTCACATTCTGGCAAGGCGTAAAACAAGCCCTTACAATGTTGAAGAAAATGATCGTGTTTTATTCGATGACACAGCATCCGCCCTCGCTGAACATCCCATCGCCCGAGTTCCAGGATTCACTCCAGCAGGCCCCCGTAGAAAAATCTTCTTCGATCCATCTAAAACCCGAGCTGGAATTGTAACCTGTGGCGGCCTTTGCCCTGGTTTCAACGATGTCATCCGCGGATTGGTAATGGAGCTTCACTTCCTTTACGGCGTTAAAAAAATACATGGTTTCTGCAATGGCTATCAAGGTTTTATTCCTAAGTATGGCAGACCCGTGATCGATCTTACCCCACAATATGTCAGCCAGATCAACGAACAAGGTGGCACCATTCTTGGATCTTCTCGAGGAAGCCAAGACCCAGTTGAGATTGTCGATTGCCTAGAACGAATGGGAATTAATATGCTCTTCGTGATTGGCGGAGATGGCACACTTAGGGGCGGGCATGGGATTAGTGAAGAAATATCCCGTCGTAAATCAAAAATTTCCATAATTGGAATACCCAAGACCATCGATAACGATATATCTTTCATCGATCAAAGTTTTGGATTTCAATCAGCGTTTTCAGAAGCCGCTGAAGTGATTCGTGCAGCTCATGTCGAGGCTAAAGCTTCCCCTAATGGAGTGGGCTTGGTAAAGCTTATGGGAAGGCACAGCGGCTTTATTGTTTGCTATGCAGCACTGGCACACAATGACGCAAACTTTGTCATGATCCCAGAGATCTCATACCCACTGGAAGGAGAAAAGGGATTTTTAAAATGGCTGCTTGAGCGAGTAAAAAAAGCAGGGAATGCTGTCGTGGTTGTTGCAGAGGGTGCTGGTCAGGAATACATGAATTCAACTGAACTAGGCACCGATGCCTCGGGCAATCAAAAACTTGGGGATATAGGAACCTATCTTCGCGATCGTATCACGAAATCTTTCCAATCCGAAAATCTTGAACTCAATCTCAAATATTTTGACCCAAGCTACAGCATCAGATCTGTTAAAGCCAATTCCTTTGACAGCGTTTATTGCCTTCGTCTTGCCCACAATGCGGTTCATGCAGCCATGGCAGGGTTCACCGATGTGGTCGTGAGCCGATGGCACGGCAGGTTTGTGTTACTGCCCATCCCCCTTGCTGTAAGGAACCGACATCAGGTTGATCCATATGGCGACTTATGGTTCAGCGTTTTAGAATCTACCGGACAACCACCATGTTTTGGCAATGAAGAATAAAACATACTGAAGTCGCTAGATTACTTAAAAGCTTGAGGGGAATAATACAAAATAAGGCGAAGAAGATTGAGGGGATCGGCACTTCGGCAAGCCTAGTAAGCCGAATTCGTTGTACTGTGTTAGTAAGCTTGCCAGACTGGCGTTATTGTGGCGGTTTTTTATTTTTCTCCAAGACTATTTCCTCTTTGGCAGATAACCCCAAAGCTATTTTAAATTCTGCCTGAGCCCTGAAAAAGTCCTGCTGGGCACCTATTTCAAAAATCTCTGCCTCGAAAGCTGCTTGTTCCCGCAATGTAACCCTTAGAACATCGCTTCTTCCCAGCAACAATTGCTCACGTTCGGCACTGGCAACAACCTTGGCCAGTTCCACCCGCTTTTTCGCCTGTTGATAAAATTCAAAGGCCCTCTCTAAGGCCGAGTAATTATCCTGCACTTCAGACCTTACCTGATCTTCGGTATGTCTTAACTGCTGGTTTAGTTGTGCCAATTGAGCCTTCCCGACCACAATTTTACCCCTTGCCTCGCGCTGTTGAATTGGCAACCCCAGAGCAAGTCCGGCATTAAGCGAAGATCTATCAAGACCGTTGGGGCCCGAGAGCTGAGCTTTTGCCATAACCAATATCCTGCGCACCTGTAATGGTCGCATTCATACTTGCCATATTCTGGTTTTCCGCAAGCCGAAGATCCACAGTAACGCGCTCTTTTTGAAGCCGCAACCTTTGGGGTTCAGGCCTTTGATCAAGTGCCATTTGCACATATTCATCAAACCGACCCAACTCCATTTGTTTGATTTCATTAGGAAACATAGGAAGCCTTTCCAAACCCGCAAGAGTTGGTGTCCCCGCAGGATCTCTCAGAAATAACGAAAGATCAATGGTGGCCTGCTGGAAAGCGCGCTGGGCTTGCACAAGAAGTCCGTTTCTAAATGCAATATTCTGCTGGTTATCAACCCTTTCAATATTTGCAGTGGGACCTGCCTCCACCTTGGCTTTGAGTTGGGCATCACGCTCGACTGCAAGTTTTACAAGCCTTTCGGATATTTTAAATCGCTGGCCCGCGCCAACCCAGCCCCAGTAAATTCTTGCAGCAGCCCGTTGAAAATCCAACCGTTGTCTTTCAATAATTGGTTCGGCTATTTGTGTATCGATTCTTGCCTGTTGAAGACCAGCTCTTACCCGGTCAATATTTCTGTCACGCAAAAGAGGAACGTTTACCCCCGCCCTAAATTCGCCGCCCTCTGCAGTTTTCTGATCAAGGTAATAGGTGGGAAATTCGCCAAAACCTGTTCTATAGCCTGCAAAAGTACCAATGCCCCCAAATGGAAGAAGGTGGTTCAAACCAAGATTGGATCGATAATTGTTGTACGTGGCGGGGTCTTGGCTATTGCCCGAAGCAGTCAGATTTAAATCAAAGGCACCCATAGAACTTAACAACCTGCCGCCTGCAAGAATTCTTTCTTGTTCGATGGCCCTTAATAACGGATAGTTTTCCTCTAAGGAATCCAAAACCTCCTGAAGGGTTAATGGTCCGCCTTTGCTAACGGGAGTACCCTCAATTTCAGGTAAATTGCTGGGGGGAGTTATTGGATTTGCTTCCCTTTTCAAAATACTTCCATCGAGAGTAGGCAAAGGAAGCTGGCTCTCCAATTTGACTAATTGAATCTGGGAAGATTCGGATGAGTAGTATTTCAAGGCGGTTGCCTTTTCATCAGGAAATTTAACAGGCTTTTTCCCATTATCTTGAACGGTTGAAAATTGTTCAAAAGTGCTATTGGCTGACAAGTCCGGATTTTGCTTCGGGGCAATACAACCGGAAAGCACCAGCAGCAAAAATAGGAATCGAAATTTTAAACGACGTAGAAAACACATATTAAGCTTTCACTTTCGGTGGCTTCGCCTTATCTTTATTTTCATCAGGCTTTGGCATCAATTCTGGAGGAAAGCCATTGAACTGGCGCCACAATTCATAACCCAATTTCACTTTGTTCAAAAAAACCCATCCCACTACTTGGTTTCCTTGTCGCAGATAAGTATTTTCTGGCCACTGATCCTCATCAAACATTGACTCAGGCTCCACGATAATTCTAAAACGACCATAACCGTCATCAGATGGGTCGAGCTGCCTGACCCTGCCTCCAAAAGTACCTATTGCCAAGGAAGGCCATCCTGCCATCTGCAATGCGGGCCATCCTTCAAACTGTAAACGTACGTGTGGCCCTTTGCCATTTTCCATAATGTGAGATGCTACAAGTGGGGCATCCGTTCCATCAATTAAAATCTCAACCACCCTATCCGAGGTATCGGGAACAATGATTGCGAGTTCATCGCCTTCCTTGACATAAATTCCTCCTTCCCCAACATTTGCAGTAACCGTGTGTATGATTCCATTACAGGGAGATTTCACAAAGCGGGCTTTGAATCTTTCAATCCTGCAATCTATTTCTTGAATTTCTCTTTCAATCGTAAAAATATTTTGTTCTGCCTTGCTTTTGTTTGCCCTGGTGACTGCGATATTAGACAACCAAGTAGCTTCTGCCTGAAAAACCAAGGCATCGTTGTTTATAAGGGAGGCCTCTGCTTTTTTAACCTCAACCTCAGCCCTCTTTAATTCGGTTGCAGACCTATCGGCCCGCATTTTTGCCTCATCACGGTTCAATTCTGATTCTAGGCCACCAAACTGTCGATCTTTGTAAAGTTTCTCGAACATTTCATAACGGCGCTTTTCAAAACCATAGGCAAAGTCCGAGTTCTTACCAGATTCCTTTGCAACATCAATCTGTAGTAGGGCTGCATCATAATTTGCCTTTGCCCCCCGTATTGCTGCATTCATAGATCTTTCCTGAGCCTGTACAGTTCTGCCCTGCTCGGCAACTTCCTCTTCCGCTGCCTTGCGTCTGCTTAAGAGAAAATCCTTTTGAGACTCCAGTCGGCCAGATAATCCAGCATCATTATCGTCAATATCAGCAATCGCATCACCTACCTTAACTTTTGACCCCTCAACCACATGCCACTTCGTTATCTGTCCTGTCACCCTTGCTGTAATTACCCTTTTTCTTTCGGTAGGGGCAAAGGCTACAATTTGCCCACGGCCTTTGACTGTTTGTTGCCAAGGAACCATCAAAAGTATAAATGGAAGGATAAAAAAAGAAATGATCATCAACCAACCCAAAAAAACAGCTAATTTTGGTGTCTTCGTAAACCTGAAAATTTCTTCGTGAAAATTTATTCGATTTAAATTCTTATCACTTTGCATATTTACGCACCTCTTTATATTCCCGTTTAGTGTTTCAGAAATATTATTTCTTCTTTGCGTTCAAAAGAGGCAATCACCTCCGGATTGTTGCTAGATACCAGTAAAGTCCATATTGAAAATGGATTTACTAATTCAGTGAGAATTCGTTTTCTTGAATCGAAATCCAATAAATCCACAATTTTGTCCACCAACAATAATCTTGGCTTTCCAGCAATTACTCTTGCGATTGTTACAAGAATTTCTTCCTGGGGTGTAATTACCAAACTGCCTTTTCCAATTATGCTTTCTAACCCATTAGGCATGGACATGGCTTTTTTGAGAAACCCCACTTTATCAAGGGCCTCACGAACCTCAACATCGCCAACCAATTTCCTGCCTAGGGAAACATTTTGAAAAAGAGTTCCCGGAAAAATTTCGGGGGTGGAAATCAAGCCAATCTGGCCATCTAAATTATGCATGGCTATTCCACGCACATCAATTCCATCCAATTCAATATGAATATCCTTTGGAGACCTTAAACCACTTATCATCTCGAACAACGAATTTGCATCCGGCCCAACAATTGCCGCACGTTCAGAATGCAAAAAATGCACATCCTTCCCTGACAGTTGTTTATCCTGCTTAAGAACTGGTTGAATGATGCGAACATCGATTCCAGCCAGGGTTTTCTTAAGTTCGCTTCCACCCTTCTTCTGTACCGGTAAATCTGAAAGCATTCCCAGTTTTTCAGCCGAAGTTATCAAATCGTAAAAGATTTCCGCATACTTCCCAAATTTTGCAAGTGAGGCAACAATAAGAGTTACAATAATTTCACCGGCGACAAGCTGCCCAAGTGTGAGTTGGCGATTAATTACCAACCATCCCCCCAACCCTAGTAACAATGCATTGGCTGCAACTTGCAATCCCAAAGAAAATAAAGTCTGCCGCCATACAACCTGAAAATGACTTTTTCTGGATGAAAGGTAATTAAACAAAAGCAAGTTAGATTTTTGTACTGGAAAATTTGCATCTGCATGCAATCTGATTGCTTTCGGACTTCCAAGCAAACTTTCTAACCAGTCTGCCATTTCATATTTTTCATGAGATTCTTTTATACTAGACCCAACTCCACCCCAACCGAGCAGCAAAAAAAGCGTGCTGCAAACACTTATCAAGAATAAGTCAAAGCCCAGAAGAAAAGGATGATAAAAAGCTAAAACTACCATGCCCACCATCGATGAAATAATAATTCCCAACGCATCCAACAGCAGAGAAGCCATCGATTTTTGAAGAGTGCTGATTTCAAGAAATCTGTACGCGATGGATGAACCCAGATGATTATCCATTTCATCAAGATTTACGTAAGGAAAATGAGCACTTAATTTATCGACCGTATTAACAAATAATCTTCTTTGCATTATCTCTACAAGGTAAACCTGCATGGCCTTTATAGAAGCCGCAAGCGCCAGACATACGACAAGTATTCCTTCAATCACAAGCAAAGGCCAAAGCAAGACTCCGAAAGCAACAGTGTTCACCAAATTTTCCACTGCGATTGGAATAACAAGAGAAAGCACCGCTACAGCAAAAGCAAAAATAGCAACTTTTAAAATATCGCCTTTTTGAAACATCAGAATCGAATTTAATCCCACCAGATAATTTACACGCCCATGATTTTGCATTAAATTTCCCTTGCGTTGCAAAACTAAAACAATTGCATTTTGTAAAACTGGCGATTTAACTAAATGAAAATACTTAAGAGTTCCCCGATCTGCTTATGAGCTTCAAGTGGATGCCTGAGGGGTATTTTCATGTTGATGTTGTAACGGTTGCACCTACCGATTTTTTCCTTCTTAAAGAAGCCACTCTTCTCTAAATCTGCCACAATTTTTTGAACAGCTCTTTCGGTTATTCCAACAAGATCTGCAACATCTCTGAGCAATATTTCAGGTTCTTTGGCAAGCAGTATCAAAACATGCGCATGATTGCTAAGGAATGTCCAGTTGGTTGCCCTGGGTTCCTTCTGTGTAAACCCTGACTTGGGGTTCAATAATTCAGCAACTTTTTGCTGATAAATCTTTCCAGCTTTTACCATTTCTCCCACCTTTCCTGATCAAAAATTTAATCTGAATAAAAAATCGTGTTCAACAATCAAAAGAATGCTTAACTACAAAATCAAGCAAGCTTATCAGAAACAATTCGGAAATTAATTAGCCAATGGGTAGGAGAAATCTTCAAGCGTATTTTGAATCTTGCTCCTACGGATCCGAACTTGCTTAGGGGCCTGAACACCAATCCGAACCTTTTTTCCCCTGAAATCAATTATTTTCACACGAATATTGCCATCAATGACAAATTCCTCTCCTACCTTCCTTGTTAAGACCAACATAAAGTACCACCTTTCTTTCACGAAAAAATAAATGTGTAAATAAATACCTGAATTACAATTCATGTTATACATCTCTCCTTTTTAGTGTCAAGGTGGTTTTACATCGCGAGAAATAGAACAAATAGATTGCAATTACAAAGGTTTTCGAAAAAAATGTCCCGTGACTTCAACATCCCTTCAAAAAAATAGTTTTGATTAGGATTCGAGGTTCTCTAAAGATCTTTCTTTAACTCTTACATTTTTCGCCACAAAGGATTCAGCTTTTTGAAGCTTTTATCCCGACACGGCGAGTGTAAATAAATGTTTCTTTTAAAAGGTGAACTTATGCGATTGACTACACTCATCCTCAACTTGGTCACAACGACAATCTTCGTAACGACCGCAACCGCTCAACCCTCTGCAGATGCCATATATCACGGCGGTAACATCATCACCGTAGACGACAAAAACCCAAGGGCCGAAGCATTGGCAGTAAAAGATGGCAAAATCATAGCGGTAAGCAATAAGGCCGATGTACTAAAACTCAAAGACAATTCCACAAAGTTGATCGACCTCGAGGGCAAGACGCTCGTACCAGGGTTCCTTGATGGCCACAGTCATTTCATCAACTGCCTACAATTATCAAAGCAGGCGAACTGTTTTGCCCCACCTGCCGGCCCGGGAAAATCCATCCCAGATGTCATCAATGCAATGAAGAAGAACCAGCAGCAGTTCAAGATTCCCAAGGGCGAGTTCATCATTGGGTATGGCTACGACCCCGATGCAACCGAGGAGAAACGCGAATTGACCGCGGCCGATCTCGATGCAGCATTTCCTGATAACCCAGTTTTCGTGCAGCATGTCTCGCTTCACGGAGCAGTCTGCAACACCGCAGCTCTGAAGAAATTTAAGATAACTAAAGATACCCCAACCCCAAAAGGCGGGGTGATCAACCGCAAACCGGGATCGATGGAACCCGAGGGCCTTATCATGGAAGCCGCGTGGTTGCCCATCTTTACGAACATGCCCCAGCCGGGCGAGGAGGAATTGTTGTCACTGTTCAAGGAGGGGCAGATGATCTATGCCGCTGCGGGAATCACCACCGCACAGGAAGGGGCTACATCGGCAAACGATCTGGCGCTTCTACAAAAAGCCGACTCAAGGGGATTGTTGAACATCGATGTCGTGGCCTACCCATTCATCGTTGATGCCAAGCAGATCATGAAAATCAACCCCCCGGAAACTTTTGGAAAGTACGGGAACCGCCTCAAGCTAGGGGGCATCAAGATCACTGTCGATGGCTCGCCTCAAGGCCGTACCGCCTACTTCACAAAACCTTACTTGACCGAAGGTCCGGGGGGCGAAAAAAACTGGGTGGGCGAACCAATGTTCCCGAAGGCACAACTCCACGACTTCGTTAGGTTTATTTACGACAACAAGTTACAACTAATCGTGCATTGTAATGGGGATGCAGCTATCGACTTGTTTTTAGATGCCCACCAAAGCAATGCGAAAGACCGCACCGCAGACCTCCGCACTACCATCATCCATTCCCAGTTCGTACGCAAGGACCAGCTCCAGAAGTATGTTGACTACAAAATCATGGCGTCCTTCTTCACCGAACACTGCTTCTACTTTGGCGAAACGCACATCAAGAACCGCGGCAAGGAGCAAGCGTATTTCCTCAGCCCAATGAAAACCGCTCTCGCAATGGGCATTCGATGCCAGAACCATACAGATTTTAATGTATCCCCCATCGACCAGATGTTCGTAATTTGGTCGGCAGTGAATCGCATTTCTCGCGGTGGCGAAGTCATCGGCCCTAACGAACGGATAACACCTCTTCAGGCTCTTAAGGCTATCACGATTGATGGCGCCTACATGTACAAGGAAGAAACAAGGAAAGGTTCTCTTGAAGTCGGAAAACTGGCCGACTTAGTTATCCTCGATAATAACCCGCTTACCGTGAAACCCATGGACATCAAAGATATCAAGGTCATTGAGACGATTAAGGAAGGAAAAACAATCTTTCGTGCAGGTAAGTGATTCTGTCAACGAACCCCGCCGGAAAAAGAATTCAACCTTCAACCCCAGTGATTAAGCATCCGGCAATAAACGAATGTTGTTCTCTTGATTCAGAAAAGGTATTTACTTTTTTTTGCCATTTAAGATTCGACCAATCACAGTGTGCCTCACCAACAATTGGTAGCTAGCAAAAAGAATCAGCATAGTTGTTAAAAACCCTAAAGTGAATTTCACCAATGCCGGGGCGGGTAGGAAAAGAAATAGCCACTGCATCAACAGTACGGGTGGAATATGGGTCAGATAAAGCCAGTAAGAGGAATCGGCTATATAACGAAAAAGCTTACTTTCCCTTTGAAATAAACGGTTTGCCAGACCGATAGAACCAAGCACCATCAGCCAAGTGAAAAGCGATTGAAGTACAATGTTTGGTAACCTTTGCTCCTTTGTGGCCAATACCAATGGGAACAAAACCAGCATCGCCACAGGTAACGCCCAGCGCCAATGTCTGCCAAGAAAACATTCGTTATCGCCTAACCCGAAGTACCAGCTTCCGAAAAAGAAGAACACTGCGTAGTACAAAAAAACATGAGGTTTGGGGATTATCCCCGGCGAAAAGTCTGGACCCACAGGGAAATTCAAAAGCTTCGGGGAATAATCCAGGTTCATCCATGACTGCATGCAACAGGTTAGACTAAAGGCCACCATCAACCCAGGGTAAATAAGATTTGTTTTGTCTGTTGATGCCGGACCAATAGGACCGCGTAAACAATCCACGATGTAATGAATCACACATAGCCACCAGAGAGACCACAGAAACCATAAGTGATCAAGGGATGGATCTTGAAGAAGGTTGATTTTCTGGCCTGCTATATTAACCACGATTTGGTCAGACGAGAGCCAATCAAAATACCACTGCATCCAACTTGAAATACTTTCGATGGATTTGGGTGGGGAAGTTTGATCCGGTGGGCTTGGGGTTTTATATTGTTCCATGGATAACCCTTTAAGGAACTCAATCACAGTCTGTTTACCATTCTCGATAACAGTCATGTCTTCTGGAAACTTACCTTTGGAAATGAAGACTATCATGCGTGTTTCTTCGTAAGGTTGGTGGGCGGCCGTCCACGCAGATTTACCTGATCCAGCGGAATTGAATGGGTCACCCCCGTTTTCTATCAGAAGCTTTAGCAAGTCCGCTCGACCGAGTAGTGCCGCAATGTAAAGCGAGTTATAACCGTTTCGGTTACTAGCCATAGGGTTTTCGCCACGCTCTAGCAGCAGCTTCGTGATCGGTTCCGATTCACAAAGGACCGCCCAGTTCAGAGGCGTAAAACGCATGCGATTTTCAGGTTCCTCCAATAACGCTTTTGGACTTTTTTCCAAAAGATGCAGCACCTGGCTGCTATCGCCCTGCAGGATTGCCTTAAATAAGGGGTCTTGCGGATGGCTGGCGTTAGAACTTACCGCAAAGAACCCCACTACTTTGTCCAGCGGAATAATGATTACAACGCTGATTACAAAAGGTATCAGAATTCGCTTTGCCCGATTTTTAAGCATCCCTCCGGAACCCTGCCGGCAGGCAAGCATGGCGGTAAAAAAACCACTGACCAAAAAAAATAATGGCATCCGGAAACCATGGATAAATTCTATTACTAGTTTAAAAGTGTGGTTTTGCTGATTGTCTATAACAATCCATGCTATCCCCGAATAGGCCATCATAGCGTGTAAGCAGATTCCCAGAAGCATCGCCCCGGCCCTTAGCGCATCTAGGTCGTGCCTTCTTGTTTTGTCGACATTTGTCTTCTGAGGCGAAGCAGAGTCAGTTTTTTCGGAATGGTTTCCTGATTCCATGATGGAGCATTTTCCTTTGAAGCATCAGGCTGATTCTGGTCGCCTGAAACGAAGCATCCACCATGCCAAAAACAGGTAAAGGATGATTTGCGCTGTCATTCCCGCAAGAGCTAGGGGAACCGACTGAATGAAACTATCGCCAAAAATTCTCATGTAGGGCGGAAAAAGTACCATCCCATTTTCCATTGGTGAGATTTGGCTGGCGCGAAGTCCCCAATAGGTGGGTGATATAACGTAGGCAACCGTTCTGGGAATGGAGGTTGTCGCAAGTGACATGGCGGTACCAAGGGTTAACTGGGGCAGCATCATGGCACCCAGAAGGATAATTGCACGGTCAGCTTTAAAGGTTAAAGCACCAAGAAACATACCTAGGCAGGCGCAACCCAGAGCTGCAAACCAATGTGCTAACATCATCGGCGCCAGTGTGACCCGATATTCCGCCGGGGTTAGTTCGAGCCCGTTGACCATTTGCCTGACATGAAAAAGTGATTCAAGAATTCCGTCGAAAATAAGCGTTTGGAATCCGGTAGCTAGAATAATAATTGCCATCTTTGAGACAAGGTATGCAAGAGGCGATAAACCCGCAGCCTTTTCCCTTGGAAAGATGGCTCCATCCCGAACCATCAAAGTTAACCCCAACAGCATACCCATAAACGAAATACCCATTACTTGAACGGAAAGATACTTGAAAGTAATAAGAGGATTCTTAATGATTTTATCTGGGAATACAGTTTTGGTTCCTTCAATGGCGCCATTTAGGATCTGGTTAAGGTCTTCGCTGGCCAAACTTTTGCGCATGGCAGGTTTTTTTTCCAGCATGAAAGCCAGTTGAGACTTAAAGTTTAGGCTTTCTTCATCGATGCCATCGCCTTTTGCTGCATCATGTAATACCGGCCAGAAAACCTTGAATGAACTTTTCTCATCTTCGTTGAGGTCACGGGTCAGCATAATGGTTGAAGAAAAATTAACATTCCAATGGCAGCCAATCAATATTAAGGCAAAAAGTGCAGGCATAAGCATTGCTAAAAAAAGGTAACGGCGGTCGCTTAAAGTGGCGGCAAATTCCCGCTTGGTTAGTATGCCGGCTTGTCGCATGGTTTCCCAAAACCTTGCGGTAATGCTACGCCTAGCTGGAAGTTTCCTAACTGCAGGGACGGTTTCGACAGGCGATTGAGAGTCCAAAAGAGCCCACTTTTCGGCACCCTCGTCTTCCAATCGAACAAAGGCATCGGCCAAGTGTTCCACCCCAAAGTGTGCGCAGGCACCTCCGGGAGGACCATGATAAACCACTTTTCCATCTGCAAGGATGATGATGGTATCGGCCTTGTATATGTTGTCCAGATGATGAGTGATACACAGAACCAGTTTGCCCTGTTTGGCGGTTTTGGCAAGAACATCCATAACGCGGGCTTCAGAAGCAGGATCCAAACTGCTGGTCGCTTCATCCACCAGAAGGATAGATGGGTCTACAACAAGTTCCGAAGCCAGTTCAACTCGTTTGAGTTCCCCTCCAGAAAGCGAGGATACCCTTTGACTAGCCAGAAACTCTATTCCCATAGACTTCAAGGCAGCATCAACATGGTTTTCGATTTCGGCAGGAGAAGTATCCGAGGGTAGGCGGAGTTTTGCGGCAAACCATACAACCTGACGCACTGTCAAGGTTTCGTGGAGCGACATTTTTTGGGGTGCATAACCAACAAGCCCGTTCAAAATAGTAGGATTCGATAAAATTGGGTGCCCACCAAAAAGCAAACTTCCCCCGCTCGTGAACTGGAGGCCTTGCATGCATCGCACGAGTGTTGTCTTCCCCGCCCCGCTTGGGCCTAGAACACATACGAATTGGCCTGGTTTAAAAGTGAAGGATACATGATCCAAAATCGGCTTTTTACGATTTGGAACAATTACCGTCAGGTCTTTTGCTTCTAAGTTTGGCGATCCGCGCCTAGTCACAGTAATAACATTGTCTTTACCCAACCATAATGATTTAGGACCCAGATTAAGAGTTGTTTCTGGGCTCCAGACGGCTTCACCATCCACGGGGGTATCATTTATTATCACACCATGGGTGCTTTCCAAGTCTCTTACCAACAGGCTACCATCGGGTTTTTGGCGCAGAGATGCATGAATTCTGGATACCGCAGGGTGATTTAACCAGATATCGTTTTCGGGACTGCGGCCAATAAAGATTTCATTCTTGGCAGCAAATAAATCCACAAGTTTAAAGCTTGCAGGCTCTTCGGGCATTCCATTTCCCAAGGCCCAAGGAACTATAATATTGCTTGTTTTTTCGTTCATGGTTGATTTACTTTTTTGTTTTTCTCTAGGGTAGCTTCGTCTCTAGGGCTTTCAAAGCCAAATCCATGACGCAATAAATCGACGACGCTGCCATTCCTGTAACCACTGTGTAAAGCCCTTTTCAGATTCCATTGGGAGTTTTTGTGGACATTCAGTGCTATGAATGGAAAAACCATTTCATCTGTGGTTTTTTCGCCCATGAAAATAGCCTTTGGTGGCTTGTTCGGGTTGTGTGGATTACCGCTGGTGTTGTCCATAAAAGATGAAACATTGATCTTGCTGCCTTTAGGAACAGTTACAGGCTCGCGAAATGTGTACAACTTTTGCCAATTAAAGTCATAGACAGGCACATGAACTAATGTCTGGTGGGTACCGTCGGGGCGCTTCAGCGTGAGTGTTTGTGAAAGGGTAAGATAATGGCCATGCGGTGAAATACTTACTATCTGGCAGTCTTCCTCTACCGGCCAATCAAAACTAGTATGCTTGCGTTCATTCGGAGGCATGACCAGAAAAGCCTCGTCATTTATATTGGAGGCACGGTACTCCATGGTCGGATTAATATCCCCCTTGGCAAAGTGCAGCTCTATTGTTGAAAGGTCTGTCTCCACTTTACCAGTACGGTGATAGTGCATTTGCACCAGCAAGTCAGAGTTTGGGGGAATGGTCCAGCAGAATCCTTTGGGAGCCCTATAAGAACCGCTTCCTGGTGCATAGCCCCCAATCATTTCAAATGAATAGCGAGTGGATTTGTTATCAAGCTTCAGATATTTTGCCAGCATTGGCCCCTGGCCATAACCAGGCCCTTTATCACCTGGAAATAAACCAAAATTAATAAGGTTCTTGTCAGCAGAGGTCTCAGCGAGGTTGGCGGAATCTCCGAAAAACATCAAGGCATGGTGCACCACTTTTATGTTACTAGGAACAAGTCGTATCGACCGAATTTTCAATTCCTCCTTTAGGTTCAATTTGAATACTAAAAAACGGTACACATCGTCACCTATCGGTGCCAGGGTCATCGGGCCGGATTGTTTGAGAACCATATCCGGCTTGCCCAGTTCCCCTGCCTCTGGATCAGGGGAAGGTAGATCAAGGGGTTTGGCTGGAAGTGGACCCTGGAGCATGCCATCAGCCACCCATTTGCGAAGCATATCTATCTGCATGGGTGTAGGATTTGGGATAAGGTTTTCCATTGCAAAGTCGGATTCCGCCTGACCAGGGGGCATTGTTTTCTGCTCAATAAGGCCGATGGCTGTCTCCATCCAGAGTGTTGCATCTTCATAAGTGGCCAGCGAAAAGGGCGCTACACTTTTATCCTGATGACACACCACGCAATGCTTGTAAAGAAATGGCTGGATGTCGCGGTAGTATTCAACTTTGCTATTGGCCTCAGGCTTTGGCCTACGTATTTCCACCGGGCAGCCTACCGCCTCGGTTTTGGCCACTCGAACCGGATTTCCCTCAAGTACGTCCTTTAACGCCTCAAACAAATCGTGGCGGCGTGCAGAGGAACGCTTTCCCAATTGCTCCACCCTATCGTTGATCCGACCTTGATAAAGAATTTTGCCAGCACTGTTTAACAATATTGCAGTTGGGACAACATTCACACCCATTTTTACAGCTACCGAGTTATCCCGGTCCAAATAGAGCGGAAAGATTACATTAAAGTCTTTTTTTAGACGCTTGATATCCTCATCATCATCCCGTGCAACCAGCAGCCCCATAATGCCTACCCGTCCATCTGAACTGGCCTTCAAAATATCCTCAGCAGCCTCGGTTAACGCCTTTTTTGACAAGGGGCAGTCAGCACCCAGAATCAGTACCACCATGAATTCTTTACCAGCGGAAAGGTCCTTTAAACTCGTTACCTTTCCCCCCTCTTCTGTCACCATCATTTGCAAGTGGTTGGTCTGTGCCAAGGAGGGAAGGGTAAATAAGCTGAAGCAAAGCATTAATAATGCTGCCCCAATCAGCCCTATCTTTAATGTTTGGTTCATGTTGAGCCTCCTCGTGCGTCTTACCAAAATGCTTCACTGATGAAAGTAAAAACGCCTGTAATCGATATTACCGATACATGGAAGTATCAACAAGTAATTAGCTAACAGAAATTAGAAATTTGCCTTTCGCACTACTTTTGCAAATCAGCATGTTGTTTTGTCTTAGCAGCAAGCCCGGGCGTGGTCGCAAACAAATACGCTTTCGGTGTTTGTGGGGGAAACACTAAAGAAGGAGAACTGTAGACGAAGGTTAGAGAATGAAGCCATTCACCCGTGAGCCGCCATTAGAGCCTTGCGCACTTACATTAGTAAAAACATTTCAAAGCCTTTGTAGGTTACACCAAGGCGATAGAATTACATCCCAACCTAGCTGCAGCGTATTACAAACGTGTTATTGTTTTCAAATGAGTCTGTAAAACCGAAGCCGCCATCGCGGACTTTACCAAAGCTAGTAATTTGAAAACGAACTAAACTAATTAATAAAGCTCGGGCAACAATCTGATCAAGACTTTTGACCCAATAATCAATATGCAATGCAAAAACAGCAACTACTTTTGAAGCACCCGTAAAGCATCGGGAGCCTTGCAGCGATTTAACTCAGCGTTCATTAGTTCACTTAATTCAAGCAACCTTTGTCGTGCCTTTGGATCAGCAATCTTATTTATCAATTCCTCGGGATCAGTTTTCAAATCATATAACTCATCCCCTACACCGGGTTTTAAATAATGAATGAACTTCCATCCATCGTAAACCAAAGAATTATACCAAGGCACATTACTATGCTCCGCCTTGCTAGAATTTTCGTGCAAAACCTTTGCAACATCAGAACCAAAACTGTAACCGGTATGCTGATACAGACAAGGCTGCAAAGACTTCACCTCCGGATTTTTCAGCAATCCCACAAGATCCCTGCCATGAGTATCCCAAGGTAGGTTAATATTTGCCAGCGATGCAATAGTTGCAACCATATCCGGAGCGTTCACGGGCTGATTACAAACTTTACCCTTGGGAGTTATGCCTGGCATGGAAATAATTAAGGGCGAACGATAAGTGGCATCGTAAGGGCCAAGCTTGGTCCGAAAGCCATGCTCCCCCATGCCAAACCCTTGATCTGCAGCATAAATAACCAATGTGTTATCCAACTGACCTGATTCTTTAAGCGACTTTAACAACTGGCCCACCCCCTCATCCACTACGGGAACGCACTCGTTCATCTGACGCACAAAGTCTGCATGGGTCTGCTCTTTTTTATCACTTTCATCGCCAAATGCTTCGCCACTTTTTCCAGCCACCGCAACGCCCTTATCATTCTTCAACCAAGCTTGGGTACGATTCAAGTAATCGGGTTTTCCAGGCCGGGGGCCAAAAATATCTTTGGGGATGGGCACCTCTGCTGAAGCATACATTCCCTTATGCCTTGCCGCGGGCTTCGATGGGCCATGAATGCTCCCATAGCAAAGCCAAAGAAACCAAGGTTTATCTTTATCTCGGGATTTCCCCTCGATGAATTCTCGTGCCCATTGTGTGTAATTATCTGCAGGGTAACCTTCAGCCCATTGTTCCTTTCCATTGATTACCAACTTTTGCTTTTCATAATAAGCCCCCGCATTTTCAGGATACAACGGGCGATTCCAAACAATCTGATGATCCCAATCCCGGCCCCAACCAGAATCCACACCCGTGTGCCATTTTCCAATCTGCCCTGTGTAGTAACCTTGCTTACGAAATACCGCAGGCCAAAAAGGAGTCTTCTCAGGATCATAAGCACTGGCAGGATATTTACCTTGCATACGCATACTCTCGATCCCGTGCGGGTGCCTTCCTGTTAAAAAACTCGCCCGCGAAGGCATACACCACGAACCAAAATATGCAGAATGAAATCTCACACCTTCAGATGCCAGGCGATCTATATTAGGCGTCCTCACCCACGAAAATGATTCCGGATAACACCCAACAGTCTTATAGGATTGATCATCCGAAAAGATAAATAGAATGTTAGGGCGTTTTGCAACCTCAACTGCCCCCAGCAATTGCACCCCGAACAAAAAAAACATCATTACAATAAATTGCTTGATCAAAACTTCACTAGCTTTCTTTTATAACAGGAAACGCCCTATTGTATTTTCATAACAAGAACTAAATTAGGTCAAAGCCTACACTTTAAAAATGGATCCTAATTTGAATGTAATTTTAAAGCAATCATTTACTTATGCAACAGTTGTGTCGTATCAGCCAAACACTTACTAAAACAAAAGAAACTCAATCGCTGATCAAGGTTACCAAAACATTTTGATTTGTGGGTTTCCATTTGGCATACAAAAGATTCCTTTTAAGTACTTTTTAAAAGAATATGTTTCAATCCTTTATGCAGAAAGGTTCCTGCCAGAAACATTAAAATAACAGGGGGATTAAAAAGTTTTAAATAGAAGGAATTTAAAATGAGAAGCGTGTTGAGAGGAATAGAAGTGAAGTGCCCCGAGTAGGGATCGAACCTACGACAAGCTGATTAAGAGTCAGCTGCTCTACCAACTGAGCTATCGGGGCCTATTCTGTTACCTCTTTCTTATTTCTTTACCCCCATGCTTGGCAAGTGGCAAAACAGGAAAGATATTACTTCTAACTGAAATAACAGAAATCACTTAGGTACTATCGACCAAAGTAAGAAATTTCATTAACCCAATGATCGGGAATTAATCTGCGCCGCCACTCGTTCGACCCAAAGCAATGTCGAATTCGCTCAGAAGTGGGACTAACATAGCTGCTAAGGCGAAACCAAATGCGCCCCCCAAAACAAGAAACGATAACACCGGATCTGCAGATTCCTGAGAGCCAGGCTTGGCTACCAATGCGTTGGCAATGCCATAAAAAACACTCAAAGGGCAAAGCCAACTAGCTAAAGTAAGAGCAGGTGAAGGCCTGTCCCCATTTAGAACCCACCAAAGGCCGCCAATGCCAGCAGCTAAAAAGAAGATGAAACTAGCCCACTGATATTCGAATTTCCCGTTAATCAAAATCAAAGAGATAGTGATAAGTGTGCCCGCAGTTAGAAAGAAAATCGTGCCAAGCGTGTTTAAGATCGCAATCCTACTGTTTTGATTTCGAAGCGAGACATGAACCCCAAGCACCATGGCAAAGAATTGCAGCACAGCAAAACCAGCAACAAGACATAGAAAAGAAACCAAATTCATAGATGCAGAAAGCTGAGGCTGGTTAGCAGGGGGAGTGGCAAGGAATCCATTCCAAGCATAAAAAGCTGCAAGCAAGAATGGCGGAATAATATATTCCTTGGTGTTGTAAAGAATGCCACCGAGTTTTCCAAAGATGAACTCCTGAGGGGTTAGATCTGTTACTAAAAGAAGATCAAGTGCCCCAGTATCGCGTTCTGAAGTGATAGAGGTTGCAGCTTGAGCTGAAACCAAAAGAAGACTTAAAACAGTAACAGGAAGCAATCCATAGGCTGCGAAGAATGCAGCTTTTTCTTGATCAAGAAAAATAGGCCTCAGCGCAGCAAAGCAAATCAGAACTAAGGCAAAAGCGTAAGCAAGTTTAATGAGAATAGGTTTTCTGCCATAGGCCCGGGTATAAATTTCACGCCAAAGAATGGGATTACCCTGAACACTACGGGTGATGCCTGGTGCAGCATGAGCGGAAGCCCGGTTTTTTTCTTCGAATCCTGCATCTTCAGGTGCTTCACGTTGCATTAGTGGTTCGCCACTGGGATTCCAATCGCGAAGTTTAAACATGCCCCAAACATTTAACGTCAAAGAAAAAAGAATCATGAAAAGAGCATAGGAATAGGGTGCACTTAAACCAGAATCGGATGCTGAAAGTGGATCGAGCACGGTGCCAAGTGCAAGAAAAGGATCGAGTCGTTCTTGGATAAAGAAAGATTGCTCTTGGCTGATACCCGGGATGAAAGCAACAGCACGAACAAGGCCAAGATAAAGGACGAGGATAAGGGTGGTAAGAGCGAGCGCTTGAAAAGTTTTCTCGCGCCAAAGGGCAACCAATCCACCAACTGCTCCAGAAACCAAAGAGGTTGCAGCAAGAATAACCAGAGCTTGACCAACCTGAAAAGGAGCAATTCCACCCAAAAGCAATAGTGATGCAAGAACAGGAGCAGAGCCAGCAAGCAGGAAGACAATAGGCAAAAGGCTGCCAAAGATTTTACCCAGAACGATTTCGTAATCTCGCAAGTCGGTGATGAGAAGAAGAATAAAAGTTCTACGATCTTTTTCGAGAGAGACAGCACTGGCGGAAGAAAGCGCGCTAAAGAAAAGCAGGAAAGTCAGTTGCACAAGGCAAAGGATTTGGAATAGGAGAGGCCCGAGCCTAGCGGTTTCTCCAAGGGTTGCGGGCTTTTGCCAAAGGCCTGTAGAAAGCCACGCGGTAACAGCAATGACCCACAAAATGCCTAGGTAGGCAACGCGAGTAGGAAAGTGACTGGGCCTGCGGGGCAGGATGTACCATTCACGATCAAATATCGGACCAAGCACAAGCCACCCCCATCAAGGTTCAGTCATTTGCTGAAAAAAAACAGTAGCGTTACTTTGCTGCCCGATTTTTCTTGTAATGGTTTATCAAACCATTTGTGGAAGAATCATGGCTGGCAATATGCTTATCGCCCGAAAGTTCGGGAAGAATAGCTTTGGCAAGTTGCTTGCCAAGTTCAACGCCCCACTGATCAAAGCTATTAATGCCCCAGATAACGCCTTGTGTAAAGATCTTATGTTCGTACATAGTTACCAAGGAACCGAGTGTTCTTGGGGTAATCTTTTGCAGGAAGAAAGAGTTGGTAGGTTTGTTACCTTGAAACATTTTCTGTGGCACAAGCTTTTCAAGTTCTTCCTTTGAAAGCTTAGAATCGCCTAGTTCTTTGCGAACTTCTGCTTCATTCTTGCCCTTCATCAAGGCTTCGGGTTGAGCAAAGAAGTTGGAAAGAAGAATTGGATGATGTTCGCCAAGGGGATTGTGGGTTTCGATTGGAGCGATGAAATCGCAAGGGATTAATTTAGTCCCCTGATGAATGAGTTGGTAAAAAGCGTGTTGGCCATTGGTACCAGGTTCGCCCCAGATAACCGGGCCTGTAGACCAAGTGCAAGTTTCGCCATCTTTGGTAACGCTTTTGCCATCAGATTCCATATCGCCTTGTTGGAAATAGGCGCTGAAACGATGCATGTATTGATCGTAAGGAAGAATGGCATGGGTTTGAGCACCAAAAAAGTTATTATACCAAACGCCTACTAGGCCCATGATAACAGGAATATTTTGTTCGAAAGGAGTGTTGAGAAAGTATTCGTCAACGAGGTGACCACCCATAAGCAGTTCTTCGAAATTATCCATTCCGATAGAAAGCACGATGGAAAGGCCGATAGCTGACCAAAATGAATATCGCCCACCCACCCAATCCCAGAACTCGAACATATTTTTGGTATCGATACCAAACTTAGAAACTTCAACAGAATTGGTGGAAAGAGCAACGAAGTGCTTTGCAACATGAGCAACATCTTTGGCGCTCTTCAAGAACCATTCCTTAGCGGAAAGAGCATTGGTGATAGTTTCCTGGGTGGTGAAAGTTTTAGAAGCAACAATGAATAAAGTCGTTTCGGGGCAAAGGTTTTTAAGCGTTTCAGCGATATGGGTGCCATCAATATTGGAAACAAAATGAACATGGAGATCGCGCTTTGAATAAGGCTTGAGTGCTTCAGTAACCATGACGGGGCCGAGGTCAGAACCACCAATGCCGATATTAACAACATCGGTAATGGTTTTACCTGTGTAACCTTTCCAAGCACCAGAGCGAACAGCGTTGCTGAACTCTTTCATATGAGCAAGCACGGCATTTACTTCGGGCATGACATCTTTGCCATCAACCATAATTGGTCTGTTGGAACGATTACGCAAAGCAATGTGCAAAACAGCACGATCTTCGGTGGTGTTAATTTTTTCGCCATTGAACATTTGCTTGGCCACGCCATGAACATTGGCTTCTCGTGCAAGTTCAAAAAGAAGGGCCATGGTTTTTTCGGTAATACGATTTTTAGAGTAGTCGAGAAGGATGGTTTGGAATTGTAGGTGAAACTTATCGAAACGAGCAGGATCAGCAGCAAAGAGATCCCTCATTTGCACATTTTCCATTTCCTTCTTATGACTTTCAAGAGCTTTCCAAGAGGCCAATTTAGTAGGGTTACCCATCGCATAATTCCTTATCTTGAAGATATTTTTTTAATAATCAAATGGCATTATAAACATCTTTGGGTAGATATCATTACCTAGAAAATTAAAAAATCATCAAAATTTCGCAAAGGCATTTGAAAGCCAAAAGTGCACCGAGAACCAGAATTGAAGAGAAAATAGGTGGTTTAGCAAAGAAAAGCCACTTTTTGTTAAACTAATACTTAATAATTTCGCCAAAACGAGTGGTGTTTCCGTCATATCAGTTGCAGAAAAGGCAAGTTAAAGGTCGATAAAGAGATGTGAGAATTTTTAGTTTAAGAGCGAAAGAACATGTACGGATTTTTAGCCCTTCTTATTCTGATTTCAAACCAACCCGGGCCCACAGCAGGTTCAGGCAACACAACTGTGCCGTTTACTGCTCGAATTATCCTTCCTAATGCCGAGGTTCGATCTGGGCCAGGAAGTGATTCAAAACTTTATGGCACCAATAACCTAAAAGCAGGCGATGTTATAACCGTGGTGCAAGAGCGAACCGATGGTTGGCTAGCGATCCGCCCACCTGATGGATCTTTTTCTTGGGTACAAAGCAAGTATCTACAGCGAATAGTTCCGAATCAACCAAACTATCTAGTACAAACAAATGATGGCAACAAAATCCCTGTATACATAGGAAGTGCGGTATTAAACACTAAGCCGACTCTTGAAAGTGCAAGATTAGCAAGGGGGAGCCAGGTTAAATCGCTTGGGGCAGAGCAATCCGATGGCAAAGAAAACTGGATACCCATCGTGCCACCGGAAAATGAGTTACGCTACATACGATGTGAGGCGATAGGAAAGCAAGCCGTTCAAGCCAATCCTGCCCCTGCAATGGTTCCTGCAGCGGTGCCCGCAATACCAACCAATACTGCAAGTTCAAATACCATCGTGAATGCGAATTCCGCTGTATCGAATTGTGATGCGAATCAACGCTGGAGCCAAGCGATAAGTGCAGAAACAGCAGGCCAATCAACTGAAGCAATAAGGTTATACACGCAAATCGGGCAGGATTTCGCTTGTAGCCAGCCGATGTTTGCGAGCCAAGCTTACGGCAGAGCAGTCTGGTTACGCGATTGCGCATCAAAAGGAAAAACAAACACGATACAAGCATGCGCCCCCGGGCAACCCAAACTAACCAACAAAGCCTTGGTTCAAGCAGTATCGAACTCCCAAAACAATGCGCCAACAGCGCCTATCGGATCAGCGCCCGCAGCAAACATGGCACCTCAATCGAACGGACCAAGTCCAACGCCAGTGAAATCGATCAACTCTGGTTCTGGTTCAGGAGTGGGGCCTGGTTTTCTTCGTAAAGCAGGCAGACCACAAAGTTACGAGCCATCGTATTACATTGAATCACAGCAAGGCAGGCCGTTGATCTACTTATTGCCTGCACCGGGGCAGAATTTGGATGTGTTTTTAAATCAACGAGTGGAAGTTTCCGGGCCAACAACATACCGCAGCGATATGCGTGCTTATGTTATGACTGTTTATCAAATCCAACCGAAGTAAAATCAGCAAGCTTCCTTAAAAGCATTGGGAATCAACGCAGAGTTTGCATTGATGCCCAATGCTTTTTGATAAGCGGAATAGGTATTCAATGCACATTGCTGCCAAGAAAAAAGGCTAGCCTTTTCAACCGCACCTTTGCGCAAGTTTCTGTGCAATTCATCATCCCAAGCAATTTGCAGCAGGGCATTACGCCAAGCGTCTTTATCTTCGGGGTTGAAATAGGAAGCGGTTGGGCCGCAAACTTCTTCATGAGCACCAATTTTGGAGGCAAGAACTGCACCGCCACACGCCATCATTTCAACCGGGGGAAAGCCAAAGCCTTCGTAATGCGAGGGGGCAAGTAGTGCACGAGCACAATTATAAACCGCGGAGATTTTTTCTTCTGGGATGTATCCTGGAAGAATTACATTATGGTGCTTAGCTGTTTCTTGATAAAAGGCTGCTTCTTTTTCTGCATTCCAACCCCATCCCCCGACCAGCAACAAGGGGTATTGTTCGCGAACCCGCAAAGGAAGATCACAATAAACCTGCATCAAGAAAAGAAGATTCTTTCTAGGTTCGATAGTGCCCAAATGGAGAAAATACTTTTGGGGAAGGTTTAATTCTTTAAGAATAGCCCTAGCTTCGGGAATAGGCAAAGGCGAAAGCCCCGAACGGATCCCCAAAGGAGTTGCAGTTATTTTTTCGTTGGGGACATTGAATTGGGAAATCAGTTCTTGTTTCACAAACTCTAAATCGGTGAGAAAATGGGTGCAATTAGAAAGAGCCTTTTCAAATCGTTTTTCAAATTCGTGAACCCGATCCTTAGGGTGCCATTGCGGATAACGAATAACAGAAAGATCATGAATGGTTGAAATAGTTGGAGCATCGACATCAAAGGGCAGGAAATTGGGCTCGTGGTATAAATCGCAACCAATCCTACGCACCCGATCTGCAAACAAATAATCCAAGCCATTTCTAGCCAAGCTTTTAATCTGATTTTTGATTATCGAAGTGGCAGAATTATTTCCCTGTTGCGATTTAACAGCCACACTGGGTTTACTAGGCTTCAGCTTAGCCATCGATCCCTTGATCAGCGGTTCCCAAGAAGGATGAGGGAACAAATCTAATTCCAGGGGATGGTGCAATGATTGTAAAGCAGCGCAAAGTTCAGCAGTGTAATGGCCTACACCGCTGCGCTGTTTCAAGGCAGGAAGATAATTAACCAAGATTCGCATTCAAACAACACCTTAAACTAATTAAATTACACTGCTTTTTACCTTGGATTAGTACTTTTACGCAAGTTCAAAATATTGTTCCTTTTGATTGAAAATCTACTGTAAAAATGCTATAATTACATTAATCTCTATTTCTTGTTTACCCAATTCGTTTATTTTAAGGTGCGAACCAATGTCTCTACAAAACCCAAAGAAAACCGTGATTGTAAGAGGTTTTACCCTGATTGAATTATTGGTGGTGATAGCAATCATCGCAATCTTGATTGGGCTATTACTTCCCGCAGTTCAAAAAGTTAGGGAAGCTGCAAGCAGGATGAGTTGCAGCAATAATTTGAAGCAATTGGGCCTTGCAATGCACAATTATAATTCCACCTTTTCCTGCTTTACCAATAGTAGAAGAGATGCAGATTACACATGGATTTGCCAACTTTTAGATTATCTGGAACAGGGTGCATTCCGTAATTCCTGGGACTTCACTAAGAATTACTACAATCAAACCCAAAAGGTTCGTACCCAAACCATCAAGGCTTTATTCTGCCCTGCACGAAGATCACCCATGACGCAAGATGCCAACAATGGGGATCAAGTAGATAATTCACCAGCAACAAGCACGCGTTATCCCGGAGCGTTAGCAGATTATGCGGGTAATCTTGGTACCACCGGCGGAGATTACTTTTGGGATGGGCCGGTACAAGGCCAAACAACCATCAATGTAGCAACCAATGGTGTATTTCCTCTTTCAAACAACTGGGCTGTTGGCGGAACCGGTTTTAGAGATGGTTATAGGATTGCAGATATCTCCGATGGGCTAAGCAACACTTTTCTAATTGGTGAAAAGCATGTGCCCATTACAAAATTTGGCGATATAAACTCACGAGATGGAGCAGCCTATAATGGTGACAAAGGCTCGAGCAGTGTAGGTGCTTCTGCAACCAATCTACCCTCCAAGGGCCCTACCGACACCCGGTCAGCGTGCTTTGGAAGCAGCCATTCAGGCGTTGTACAATTTGTTTTTTGTGATGGGTCGGTAAAAGCTATCAATAATTCCATCCAAGGCACGGTTTACGCAAATCTTGCTAATCGCTTGGATGGTAATGTAATTGATGCCAGCCAGTACTAATTAGAATAATCCCAAATAGGCAATTGAATTTGGAAATTAGTGCCCTCACCTAAAATGCTTTGAACCTTTATGGTGCCATTGTGTTTTTCTATTACCCTTTTGCAAATGGCAGGGAGAAGCCGCTCAAATGCAAAGGGAACTTGCTTTACAAAAATCCCATGCACTGTCAGAGGTCAGCGACGGTTTGCTTTTCAGAGCCGGATGCGTAAGCGACGGTTCTTTCTTGCGCAGGCGCATACAACTTTTTATTGCATATCTTTACAAGCCTGAAGTGCAAGCGAAGGTTCTTCAAATACCTGTTTACTATTCACACATTATTCCTTCGCTTGCGCTTCAGGCTTGTAAGACAAGAGATACCGTTTAGAGTTGGTTTCCACATCCGCCGCTCATTGCGGACAAAGGAGCGCGGGCCCTTCGGGAAGTTCAGGGGCCGGAAAATCTTTGCGGTACGCCTGCATTTGCCCTGAAGGGACAAAAGGGGCTAGCCAGTACTAAATAGAATCTTTCCAAATAGGCAATTGAATTTGGAAAGTAGTGCCCTCACCTAAAATGCTTTGAGCAGTGATGGTTCCGTTATGTTTTTCTATCACACCTTTGCATATGGCAAGGCCCAACCCACTGCCGCCCGAAACCCGAGATCTGGCTTTATCAACGCGGTAAAACCTTTCAAAAATAAAAGGAAGATGCTCTTCGGAAATTCCAACCCCGGTGTCCTTGATTTCTAACACTGCTTTATCATCATGGCTTTTAAGTGTGATAAATACCTTGCCACAATGCTTATTGTAATGGATGGCATTGGTGATCAAATTATCGATCATTCGGGAAAGGCTTTCGGGGTTACCAAAAATTTTAACAGAGTGCAAATCAGAAACCAAGCTAATCTGTTTTTCTGAAGCAATTGCCCCTAGTAGGCTTACAGATTCACCTACAAGATCACTTAAATTGATTTGCTGTAAATGGAAGTCTGCATTCGAAGAGTCAAGCCTAGCAAGTGCAAGTAAACCATTGACCAAATTTGTCATTCGTTCAGCGGCCTTGAGAGAAACCTCGATGGTTTCTTGATATTCTTCAGGTGATCGTGGTTTAGAAAGTGCAAGTTCAGAAGCAGACCGGATTACAGTGAGTGGGGTGCGAAGTTCATGGGAAGCATCTGCGGTGAACTGCCTTTGTCTGGAAAAAGAAGCATCCAGTCGAGAAAACAATCGGTTCAGGACTTCCGCCAACCCTGCCAACTCTGAATCCACATGATTAAGGTCGAGCCGTTTGCTCAGATCTTTTTCGGATAAGAGCTCTGCGGTGGCAGACATTTGAGTAATGGGGCGCACCATTCTGAAAGCAATTGCAAAAGAAACTCCAACACCCAAAACAAGAAAAACAAGGCCTATAGCAATGAATTGAATGGCAATATTTCGCAATTGAATGGTTTCGTGGCGTAGAGACTTTCCGACAATTATTTTGGATCCACTTGGACCAATCATGCGAACTTCCCGAAGGTTATTTTTAAGCATGATCAAAGTAGGTTGATGATTAAACTGCTCGGCCAAGCTCTGGGCTTCAGGATAATCAAGAGGCATAAATTCTTTTTTGAGCAACTTATCCTTGGAAGTCATCACCAAGAAGTAGGGTTGGTCATCAGGATTACCCTCACCGGGGAAGCTAAAATCTTGAGGTAATTTAAGTTCTTCAAGAAACTGTTCTTTGGAACGGCGAGGTCTTGGAGGTGGAGGCGCGGTCCCGTCTGGCCTTAATGGTGGCGGTAACATGGGCGGTGCTTCCACGCCCTGCTGGATAGGTGGGGGAAAAGAACGAAGCGTCACATCGAGATACAACGCTGAGGCTTCAAGTCGGCTATCAACCTCTGCAAAAGTTGAACGCCATACCTGATAATAAAAAATGGATCCACTACAAATGATAATAGTGGCCAGAAGGGTGGAATAAAAGACCTGAAGTTTCCAGCGTAGGGATTTAAACACTGATGATGTATCCCTGGCCACGCCTTGTTTCGATGATATCTACTTCGAGTTTTTTCCTGATATTCGAAATATGAACATCCACCAGATTACTCATAGAATCTTCGTTAGCATCATAAACATGTTCAAAGATATCAGAACGGCTCATCACTCTGTTCTTTTTCAGGACCAAGAGTTCGATGATTGAAAACTCCTTGGCGGTAAGTTCAACTTTGCGTTTACCCACATTAACAAGCTTTGACTCAAAATTTATGGTAACCCCCTGAATGGTGACGTTGTTATCCCCTGCACCCAAAGAGCGCCTGATCAAAGCCTGCAGCCTTGCAAAAAGTTCGACCATAGCAAAGGGCTTGGTCAGGTAATCATCTGCACCAAGGTTCAGCCCATCAACCCTGTTTGCAACCGTATCACGGGCACTCAGAATTAAGACCGGGGTTGTATACAATTTTCTAAACTTAGCGAGAAATTGAGTTCCATCCATCACAGGCATCATCATATCCAGAATGATAGCATCATATCTACTGATTGCAGCACAAGAAAGGCCCTCGCTGCCATCTGTTGCTTCATCCACTGCATAGCCTTTTTCACGCAACGCCTTAGCAATTGTGCGCAACAAGTCTGGTTCATCTTCAACAACAAGTATTCGCATAAGGTTTTCACTAACCAGCTTATTTATTGCTATTTTTTGGACGGGAACGTTCTCGGGCACTTAACTCTTGCTTATCAGTCACTGGCAATTTGGTTTCCCAAAAAACCCCTTTTTGATGCCCTTGCTGCACATGATTCCAAAAACTTAACTCAGGCCATTTACCTTTGCCCACCCCTTGACTCAATGTTTCCTTTAACTGCAATGTTGAAACCTCTGCCGTTTGAAACAGCACCTCGCCCTTCAAACCGAAGTTATCGGGCTGAACCACCAAAATCTGCGATTCTTTTTCAGCTCCATACACCAACTCTAATTCTTTTTGATCCCTAACTTTCACATAAATAAACTTGCCTAGAAACTCACTCGACCAAGCAATAGCGGATATCTTTTTTTCAAGTTCCAAGGCAGCACCGTTTACAGCCGGATTAACGATTACAAGTGGTTGTTTGTCACAACCTGCAACATTTAAAGCCAAACGCAAATCAGCAACATAGGGAACAGCAGAAATCTTTTCGACCTCTGACTCCACACCGGAGTACTTTAGGGCAACTTCGGCCATGCTTTTTGCCATGTTTTTAGAATTTCCATAAACTTGATTGGTGCCTCGGGAAGCACGAGAAAGTCGCTGCTTGGCATCAGGCGAAAGGATACAGAAAACAGTATTTTCCACATCGCCATTTCGGCCCACGTTGAAGGTTTTTAAAAAAGCAGCTTCCTCCTTGTTCTCGTAGCTAAGAAGGCGGATACAGACAAATTTTCTGGAAGCGGCAATTACATCGGGATCAGACAAGAAACTCTTGTCCATCTCGGATTTCCCTGGTCACCAAGTGCCAGAAACACCAGCACAATGAGGTGCAGCGGAAAGAAGCAAAATAGGGAACCCGGTTCGTTGGGCTTCTTTCAAGCCTCCATCCAGAGAAGCATACCATTGGATTTGAGCAGGCTTCTGGAGTTTTGAATCCATAGCAGGCCTGGGCTGAGAACTTTTTTTATCAGGGGCAGCACCATCCTTACCTTTATCACCTTTGCCTTCTTTATCCTTACCCTCTTTACCTTTGCCTTCTTTGCCATCCATTTTACCAAGGCCTTTTGATGCTTCCGCTTTTTTGACTTGGCCCGCGGTGAGAATCTTGGTGAGCTTAACTTTGACATCTTTTTCAAGGGCAGCAATTTGTTTTAACTGCTCTTCTGAAAGTTCAAGAGTGTCTGCGATATGGGGTGGTAGAACTTTGCCTAGTTCA
>DBCB01000177.1:9435-9744 GCA_002303765.1 Planctomycetaceae bacterium UBA969 | reverse complement strand
AGAAATCTTCCTTAGCGTCTTAGCGGTGAGAATACTTTATGCCTAAGAACTTTGATAAAGCACAGCAAGATGATGCCAGCCTGAAGAGCTGGGAATGAGTTCTGAAGCTTTTTGCAATTGTTCGAATGCGATCTTTTCCTGGCCCAATCTTAAATGTGCAAGCCCTCGATTGAAAAATGCAAACGGTTCTGTGCCTAGTTTATCCCAAGCTTGTAGTGCTTTTGCATGATCGCCCATGGCCCAATAGTTCGCACCCAATTCATTCTGAAGTGTATCAACACTTAATTGGTCTTTAATGGTATTTAGTAG
>DBCB01000177.1:0-9419 GCA_002303765.1 Planctomycetaceae bacterium UBA969 | reverse complement strand
GTTGATGCTTGGTCATGCCTTCCTGCAAGCCTGCAGATGCCTACGCTGATGAGTTGTTTTTGCAGGTTCCCTTTAGACCATCCTTCGAGTTCGGGCAAAGGCAGTAGAGTTGGCCAGCCTGTTTCTTCACGAATGAAATTGGAAAGTTCGATGGGGTTTCTTACTGCTTGCGGGAACTGCCCGCTGGCAAAAGGAATTCCGAAAAGTGCAGGCAGACTAAAGAGTAGCGATTGCCAACCGGGGGGTGCGGATATATTCGCAATTGCTCCCTTGGTGTTTTTAAGGGTAGGAAAAATACTATCTTTCCATGCGGGTATTGGATCTATTCCAACATCAGATAGGGTGCCATGTGGTATAGCTGTTTCCAAGTTTGAAGGCGCACCCAACCCTTGTTCAAAAAGATTGATTTGTTGCTTCAAATGTGAGGAAAATAATTCTCCTAAAGCTTTGTTTGCCAATGGTTTGCTGTTGTTGTTCATGTTTCTAAAGTACTCAAAAGTTCCTAATGGTTACATCTTAAGAACGGCAATAACCATATTACTTGCGATTTAACCTCGAAGCCCGGCGTGTTTTAACAATTTACTTGTGCTTTGGTAGGCCTCCAGCACCCACTCATAAATCTTTTCAGGTTCTGGGGAATACTCCAATTCAATGCTGATCGCACCCGGAACATTCAACTTCTTGATTTCTTGCAGATATGGGGGAAAATCTACAACGCCTTTGCCGGGGGGTAGGTCGCCATGCACTTTACCATCGCAATCGCTGATATGAACATGGATGGCTTTGCCTGTAAGTTTTTTTAATTCAGAAGCGGGGGTATTGGAAAGGAGTAGGTGAGAAATATCGATGTTGGCTTTTACAGCGGGGTGGTTGACTTCATCAAGAAAACGAACCATGCTTTCTACATTATTAACGAGGGAAAGTTTGAAGGGTTCGAGTTCGATAGCAATTTGCAGGCCTAGGCCTTGGGCGTATTTACCTAGTTCGCAGGTATTATAAACTGCTGTGTTCCATTGTTCTTGGGGCGGGATGACTTGTTTTTCCCAGATGTATTCTCCTAGGACGAGCAAAAGGTTTTTAGCATTGAATTCGTAACACATATCTAGATATTTATGGCAGCGATCCATGTGGAAGCGTTGCACACTTGGGTTAAAATCGATCAAACCTGTTGCAACGCAAGCTACGCTGATGATGGGCAGGCCCGCTTTTTCGCATTCGGTGCGAATGAGCCTGCGTTCTTTGGCATCGGTATCGAGTGGGTCTGCAAAAATATCGATGCAATCGAACCCGATTTCCTTGGTTTTTTGTATGCCGTAAGAGGTGGCTTTTCCTGCCTGCGCCCAAGCTGAGTTTATTAATCCAAGTTGCATGATGTAGATACGCTCTTGTTAAAGGGAGTCATAATAAATCCAAGGATTAAACATAACATGAAGGGTTAAAAGAGGCTATGGGTTAAAAAGGATAATGGCTTTGCAAAAACTGGGGGTTATTGGTTATAAAAGAACATGGTAGAAGCTGAGTTATTCATGGAGATGTTGATTGTTTGAAATTGATGTACAGGCACTGCAGGCGTTTGCCTTTTTTTTCGGGATGTTTATTGCATCTGGAATGGGTGCACCTATTCCTGAAGAGGTTGCGATTGTTTGCGCAGGATTATGGACAGCCCATCACCCCGAATATGGGTTGGCACGCTGGTTGATGCTTCCCACCTGTATTTTTGCGGTGGTTTTAAGTGATAGTATTTTATATACCGCAGGAAGGTTCTATGGGAAAAGGCTGTTTAATCTTCCTTGGATGTTGCGTTGGGTGCCCAAGGAAACGCAGGGGCGCATTCTCGATAACTTTGAAAAGTATGGCGTTAATATTCTTTTGTTTGGCAGGTTGGTACCCGGGGTGAGGATGCCTTTGTTTCTTACAGCGGGGTTGCTTAGGTTGAGTGTTACCAGATTTGTGATAGCAGATGGATTGGGAGCGGGGGTTGGTAATACATTTTTTTTCCTGCTGGCATTCTGGTTTGGAGAAAAGTTTAAGGAAGTGTTGGAAAATGCAGAAGGCGCTTTAGTGAAGTTGAGTCCCATCATTATTTTGGTTGGGCTAATTGCACTTGCAGTTTATTTGCTTTATAGATTCTTGCGTAATCCTGTTTCCGAGGGCGACCCAGAAGAAGTGCCTATCATTGGCCATCAGGTAGCAAGCCATATCCCACACACCGATAAAAAACCTTCAGTTGAAAATGTGTTGGTTCCATCCGAACAAGCAATTCCTTCAGGCAAAATAGATAACCCAGCTTAGAACGAATTACTTTCCATTTGAAATAGCGCTATTTGAAATACCATCGAGTCGAAGCCCTTTCAAATAGGCTTGATGTTCTTTTTCGAAATCTTGCAATGATTTGCCTGTGAGTTTTTCAAAACATTCGACGGGATTTCCACCATTTTTAAGCGCCTTGGAGTAATCATCGAGAACTTGCTTACCCAAAACTTTTTGTTTGAATGCCAGATTGAATGCTAAGGCCCAACTTGCAAAATACATGCGTTGAGAGGTCTCTTTTTCGGAAGGGTGATAAACAAGAAACAGGGCGGGTTGCGAGGTGAGCAGATCTTTGATTGTGGGAAGGGTGTTTTGATTCAGCGCTAGTTTGACAAATTCTAATCTGGTTTTGTCTGCATGTCCTATTCGAAGCTCGCCTATTTCGAAAACTGCAGCTTCAAATATTTGTGCCAGCCCTTCATTTAGCCAAAGAGGTATTTCGCCTTCTCTAGGGTCGACAACAGCGCAGGAAAGATAAGCGTGAAAAGCTTCATGGTAAAGCCTTTCGAAAAGTCTTTTACGTTCCTTCTGAATCATTACCAGATTCCCATCATCTGCCTGTTTAATTTTCTTACGGCTATCGAGAAGGGAGGCAGTATGATCCGGCGGGATTTTGTTTTTGTAAAACAGCTTCAAATCGTTTTCTTTTTTTAGAAGATCCTGCAATTGTTTCGAATGAAAGGAGCTTATCTCTTCTTGGGAGGTGCTAAGCCTATCGAGGTCGCTGCCACAAATAATTTGGTTTTTGCTGAGGTCGAAGTAGGCGGGGTTTTTGATATTGATCGCACTAGTTTTCAAAATGTCTTGGTATTCTTTGACAGAATTGGTGAGTAGAATCGTGGTGGGTTTGATATTCATTCTGCGGGGTGGCAGAGTTCTGGCATAGGCGGAATAAACCTGTTCGAGTTGGATTGCAGCAAGTTGTGCCATTTCTGGGCGGGAGTTGGTCACCAGGGTGAAATATTGGGAACTGTAGGAAAAGGCGTTGTCTTTTTTAGAAGCGGGCCAGATTGCTTTTTCTAGTTTCACATATTCGATCGGGTTTTTGCCCGCGATGGATTTCGGATCGAGGGATCTCAGGGTGTTGGCAAGGCGTTCGCGTTCTTTGGCAAGTGAATCTAACTTGGCTGCAAGCAGGATTCGTTCTGGTTCGGGCAGGCGGTCTATTTTCTGGATGCTTGATTTTTCGAAGTTTTCTGTGAAAACAAGGGTTGGCGAGCCGGGCTTTCTTACAATGCACTTGAAAACTGCCTGATTTGGTGATTCTGAGATTAATAACCCATAGAAGGGCAGGCCGGTTTTTCGATGCAATACCTCAAATTTCCACTCGTCTTCGCCTGCACCGGGCAAATATGCTGAATAACCTGTCAGAATTAGCAATAAAATCAAATTCCGGCATATGGGGTGATTCATAATGTCCAAAGCCGCTAGGGTGCTTAAAGTCGCATAATCATAATAGTAACAACAATAATCTGCCTTGGGGTGCGGATAAATGAAAATCCGGGTGGACAAACATCAATTTCCTCCCTATTTTAGTAGTTCATGAACAAGAGCCCGTAAAAAGGCTCGGCAATGATGCTCACCGGACTCCCGTTCGGGTAAGACAGTTGCTTATTTAGATGGAGAATTAGCAATGCCAATAGGATTACTTGGAACCAAAATCGGTATGACGCAAGTCTATAACGATGAAGGTAAAGTCTACCCAGTAACGGTTATCAAGCTTGGGCCCTGCCCCGTGTTACAAGTGCGAGACTTGACACGCGATGGCTATGATGCAGTACAAATTGGATTTGAAGAAAAGCCCCGTAGGAAGGCTACCAAAGCCGAGCGCGGCCATATTTCAAGCGAAATGGAATCAAACCGCAGGAAGAAAGCCCCCGCTGGAACTCAGTATCCACCCAAGGCAAACTGCGAGCCACAAAAGTATATTCGTGAATTCCGCCTTGAAAAGGCCAGCGAAGAACTCACCGTAGGCAAAGTGCTTACCGTCGACGAGATTTTCAAAGATATCAAGTATGTTGATGTGATTGGCACAACCAAAGGTCGTGGTTTTGCTGGTACAATGAAAAAAGACAACTATGCAGGTATGCCTGCAAGTCACGGTGCCAAGAAAGTGCATCGATCGATCGGTGGTACCGGTTCGATGGCAAGTAACCGAGGTAGTGGTCGTCCTAAAAAGGGTCGTCCTATGCCAGGTCGTTACGGTGCCGAGCGAGTAACGGTCCGCAATCTGACGGTAGTTAAGATTGATGTAGAAAATCATCTATTGTTGGTAGAGGGTGGAATCCCCGGTGCCAATGGTGGTTTGGTGATGGTACGTGCGACCAATAAGATCAAGTAATAGGCTTGCCAGTTGACGCTGGGGGTTTATTACGATAGTTTTAAATTGCCTATTTAAGTGGCATGGAAGTGTGGCTTAGGGGAAACCTGAACCCGCTCCTGGATGGTCAGATAGCTCAGCCGGTAGAGCACAGCCCTGAAAAGGCTGGGGTCGTCGGTTCAATCCCGACTCTGACCACATTAAGAAAGCCTAGGTATCTCTTTAAGTAGAGAGCCTGGGCTTTTTTGATTATAATCCCAATAAAGATAGTATCTCTCCTATCTTTCAGGGTTCTTTGTGCATCCTAGCCTCTTCTCTTATTAAGGCCTTGCCTATCAAAGACGATGAAACAGGGATTCTTTATAATCAAGCAGGATTTATCCGTAATGGAATTTGTTCAACCTACCTTTCGAAGCGCTTTTTCTAATAGCATTAGAGAAAAAACATTCTGGCTACTGGCTCTGCTTCTGACTCTTGCTTTGTTTCCCAGATTGGGAATTTTAACCATGAGGGGTGAAGAAACCCGCAGGGCCCTTGTTGCTTTTGAAATGCAATACTTTGATGATTACATTACCCCAAGAGAACAAGGCGAACTTTTTCAGAGCAACCCACCTTTAAGTTCTTGGTTGATGTTGGGAAGCACTATTGTGTTTGGTAATAATGATCCCTTTGCTGTGCGCTTTCCCTCTGCGGTTGCGGTGCTTCTTACCAGCCTTTTGATCTATTCTTATTCTCGCAATTTCTTTTCTTATGTTGGAGCTTTTGCCAGTGCGCTGGCGTTTGCAACCAATGGCGAAATCATGATCATGAGCCAAAAGGCAGAACCCGAAGCGGTTTATATTTTCTTTTTAAGTGCATCTCTAATGCTTTGGCATTGGGGCTATGAAGGCAAATGGCCTGCAGTTGCAACTTGGATTAGTGCTGGGGTGATGGTGGGGTTTGCCTCGCTTTGCAAAGGGGGCCTGCAACCCTTGGCATACTTTTGCGCCAGCGTTTTTTTCTATCTCTTGTATTCAAGAGACATGCGCTACCTATTCACCCTTCCCATGCTCGTGGGGTTGTCTTGTACTATTGCGGTAGTCGCTGCTTGGATGCTGCCTTACATTTCTCTGCATGGCGTTGCAGAGGCTAAAGCCTTGTGGTTGAACGATACTGCTTCACGATTTCATTCTTGGAACATGATGCACTTTTTCAAACATTTGGGGAGTTATCCGTTTGAGATTTTAGGTTCGATCCTTCCTTGGTCGCTTCTTTTGCTTGCCTACCTACTGCCCTCTTTTCGTAGTAGACTTCAACCCTATAAACCTGCACTGATGTTTTCGCTGTTTGCCTGTGGTTTTGCATTCCTTACGGTTTGGATTCCTCCGGGCGGGCAGACTCGCTATTTTGCAACTCTGTATCCAATGCTTGCTCTTTTCATGGGTACCGTCGCAGAGGTCGCTATTGTTTCAATAGATGCAAAAGGTAAGGCGCCCTGGCTTAGGTTTACTTTCTTGGTAGCTGCAACTTTTATTCTGATTGGGATCGCTATTGCTTTGCTTCCCTTAAAGATTCCAAGGTTTACTTTTGAGCGTTGGACATTGCCTTTGCCTCAAACGATTTTCTATTCGATATCTCTTTTCCTATTGGGTATTTCGATAATGAAGAACCTGCAAAAGGTGCAGGGGAATCTTTATGCAATGGGTTTGGCCCTTGTGATTTTCAATCTTGGGTATTTCATGGATGTTAAAGTGCAGCGAAGTGAAAAAACGGTGGAAGAGATGGCACGGATTAAAAGCCAGCTCCCGCCAGATGTTAATTTGGTGAGCATTGGAATTACCAACCATAAGTTTACATACTACTACGGGAAGTTTGTTAAGGCACTTCCCGTTGATTCTAACGGTGAAGGTGTTACTTATTTTTGTTTTGATCCTTGCTTGATTGATGTGGGTAAAATCACTTTCCCTTGGAAGCAGGTCGATACTTTTTCTATCACACGCGATCTTCTGGATCAGAAGCGATTTGTGGTTCTGGCAAAAAAGCAGTAAGGATACTCAAGTTAGAAATTATTAAGGGTTGGGGTAAAGCAGCACACTTCTTCTACGAGTTTCAAAGGCTGAGAGGTCTGCACGCCAAAGCTTTTCAATTTCAGCATAATGCCTACCCGCGGTTAGCGCATCCAGAGTTGCCTTGTTTAAGAGTAGGGTGTTATACTTTTCGATTTTCCAATCATCCGAGTGGATTTTTCGTAACGCCCAAGCGATAGCGATGCCTGTTTTCATAGGCTCAAATGTACTCCAATCATTGATTAATATCTGCAAACCATTGCATGATTTATTTGCATACAGGTTTGACACGGGGGTTTGTTTGACGGGAACAAAGCGAACTCCCGGAAGGTTTTGCTGATTCAATAAAAGAGCAAGCTGGAGGTTATTCATCCAGGGGGCGCCAAACCATTCGAAGGGCCGGTCGGTGCCGATCCCAACACTGATGTTCGTGCTTTCTAAAAGTCTGATTCCCGGATAGAGAAGCGCTGCTGTCAGTGTTCGAAGATTTGGGGATGGGTAGACCCATTCAAGCCCGCTAGCATCGAAAAGATCTGCACGGTTCCAGTTTTCCATTGTGACTATCTCGAGTTTGCAAACGAGAGGTTTGTCTTCGGTTACCTTGCGTTCGAGTAAAAACAATTTTGCAATTTCTCCGATGGTGAGTCCGTGCCTGATGGGCATGTTATGAAAAGGTTCTTTCCCCGCATCGGGCAGAGGGCCATAAAAAATCTTGCCCCCGATAGGGTTTGGCCTGTCTAGGATAAGAACTCGTATACCCCTCTCGGAGGCTGCATCCATGATAATCCCCAAGGTTTCTATATGGGTGTTAAATCTACAGCCACAATCTTGAATATCGTAAACTAAGGTGTCGATTCCCTCGAGTTGGATGGGGGTTGGCTTTCGTCTTTCTTCGTGAAGGATGTATACGGGAAGACCAGTTTTTTGATCTTTGGAATCAGTAACTTTGGCATCGATTGGGGCTCGGATTCCGTAGTCTGGGCTGAACAGTGCAATCAGCTTTACCTCGGGTGCTTGATGAAGAAGATCAATGGTGCTGGCGCCCGTAATATCCCTGCCTGAGTGATTGGTTACCAATCCAACTTTAGCCCCTTTAAGCCTTGCGAAGTTTTCTCTTTTGAGGATTTCGATGCCTGGAATCACTTGTTTAGAGGTTGTGGGAGGTTTTCCATCGAGTGCCGATGCCACGATGGTTGCAACTTTATTGCGAACGGGGGTAGCATCGCCCTTGCCTTCGGGATGGACCCGGTTGCTGAGGAAGATGACTGCAGTTTGTGATGCTGGATCGAACCAGATCGAGGTTCCAGTGAAGCCTGTATGACCGAAGGTTGAACCTTTGGGGAAAAGTTCACCCCGGTTCGAACTAAAGGCGGTGTCACAATCCCAACCGAAGGTACGCCATCCATTGGGCACGGCTCTGGCTTGGGTCATGGTGCGAACACTAGCAGAGGATAATCCTTTTGAATTGGAAGGGTTTAAAATCATGGCGCAGTAGAGTGCGAGATCATCTGCAGTAGAGAAAAGCCCTGCATGGCCTGCAATGCCATTGAGTAATCGGGCACGGGGATCATGCACGATTCCCCTCAGCATTTTATCTTTTTCTTTTTGCGTAGGTGCAATTCTGGGTTTGAGGGTTTCAGGTGGATTGTAGCTAGTTTCTTTCATGCCCAGGGGGAGGAAGATTTCATCTCGTGTAAACTGATCAAGGGATCTGCCTGATGCCCTTTGCACGATTTCCCCCAGCATGATGAAACCTATATCGCTATAGGTGAAGCGTTCGCCTGGGGGTGCTAGCAGTTTTAAATTGTTGATTTTTTTGATCGACTGCGTGATGCCTTCTTTGTAATCAGAGGACGCGTTGCCTGCAGGTAAACCCGAGGTATGGGTTAACAGGTGTTCGAGTGTGATGGCTTCCCATGCGGGTTCTGTTAACTCGGGGAGATGAAGTTTTGCTTTGTCGCTAAGGCGTAACTTCCCTGCTTCCACTAATTTAAAAATCGATGTTCCGGTCGCAATAGGTTTTGTTAGAGAAGCAAGGTCAAAAATAGTGTCCGTGGTCATGGGTTCGGTGCTGGGAAAAAGCGATTTATTTCCAAACGCCTTTTTGTAAACTACTTTCCCTTGATTTAGCACTAGTGCGACTGCACCTGGTATTTTCTTCTGTTCGATTGACTCTTCGACAATCTCTTTGATCCCTTCCAATTTTTTTAGGTTGATTTCTGCTGCTGATAAATAGCTTGGAATGATCAGTGCCAATAATAACATCGAAATTGTATTTCTTGCACTACTCATCATCCGCCTCCGTTTTCCCAAACGCTGTTTACTAATTTCATAATTTGTTGGCGAATGCCCGCCCTTCCCATTAGTTTAATAGTAGAAAGCTTCTTGCATTAAGGAATTATGATTATGTATCGAAAAATTACTTTAACTCTTCTGGCAACCATCTTTTTCATACCCATGGCATCGCTAAATGCTGCAGAGAAAAAAAATGTTCTCTTCATCATTAGTGATGATCTTAATAATTCTTTGGGGTGTTATGGTCATCCCTTGGCGAAAACTCCCAACCTTGATGCACTTGCAAAGCGTGGTGTGAAATTCGATAGGGCTTATTGTCAATTTCCATTGTGTAGCCCAAGCAGGACTTCTTTCCTAACAGGGAGAAGGCCCGATATCAACGGTGTGAAAACTAACCCAGGGCAGGCCAATGTGGGTAAGTTTGGTGGGTCGCCACACTTCCGTGAAAC
>DBCB01000007.1:4696-6619 GCA_002303765.1 Planctomycetaceae bacterium UBA969 | reverse complement strand
TCTACAAAACTTGGCTCAGTCTAAGGAGTATTTGGTTGACCAGGCAAAAGGGCCACAAGCCGTGGCACAATTGAAAAGCACCGACATGAAGCAGACCCCAAGGAGTCATAAAGGACGGAGTACTTTCAAGTTTCCACGGCTGAAAGGTAATGGCCGAATTGAACCCAGTAAATCAAAGAAATTGCCATGATCGAAAAATTATGATGGACTGCAAAGCCTGCATGATTGATATTAGTATCTAGGTCAAATATCATCCCGATAACTTTGGTGCAGTGCCAAAAAGTAATGGTAACTCCCAAGGTTCAATTTAACACAGAAGGAAACATGAAGTACTTAATCACAACTCTCCGCGTTCTGCCATTCGTTATGCTGGCAGGCTTGGTTCAATCCACCGGTCTGCAAGGTGCAGATGCGCCCAAAGGAGCTAAAGAGGCGCCCAAGAAGCAAGAACGCCCAGGCGTTCCAGCTCGGCCTTTTGATGCCCCCGGCACCCCGAAGTTCACCCGGTTCGATGGCAAGCCAGGCGCTAACCCACCTGTTGATGTCGATGGCGATTTTCTTGTTGGCCCTGAATATGTAGCAGCACCCGAGACCAAAGCCGTCGCTGGCGTACCCCAGGGTAAGGTCGAGCAGTTTGTGATGGATTCCAAAGATTGCAAGCTCTTCAACCCAGGCATCGCCCGTAAAGTTTTTGGTACACCCGATCCCAAGAACCCAAAAACTCTCATCGTTGAAACTCATAACATCGATTACAAACGCACCATCACCGTTTATATTCCCGCTCAGTATAAACCCGGCACTGCAGCACCTTTGCTCGTCACCCATGACGGCCCCGGTTTTGGCAAGCCAGATATGAACCTTCCCCGAATCCTTGATAACCTTATCGCTCAGAAGCGCATTCCCGCTTTGATTGCGGTCATGATCCAAAATGGTGGCGGTGATGCCCAAGGTCATGAACGGGGCAGGGAATACGATAATATGTCTGGCCTCTTTGCAGAGTTCATCCAGAACGAAGTTCTTCCGCTTGTAGAGAAGAATTACAAAGTGAAAATCACCAGCGATCCTGAAGGCCGTGCGACTATGGGCACTAGCTCTGGTGGTTCCGCTGCGCTCATCATGGCTTGGTATCATCCTGAATGGTTTCGCAGAGTGCTCACTCTCTCTGGCACTTTTGTCAATCAACAATGGCCCTTCAACCCCGAGACACCTGGTGGCGCTTGGGATTTCCATGACAAACTGATTCCTAATAGTGAACCGAAACCCATCCGCCTTTACATGGCTGTTGGCGATAGGGATCTATTAAACCCCAATGTAATGCGTGATGATATGCATGATTGGGTAGAGGCAAATAACCGCATGGCAAAAGTATTGAAGGCTAAGAACTATCATTATCAATACCTTTATTGTTTAAATTCTGGCCATGGAATTGGCAATGCGCGCCCTCAGATTCTTCCAGGCGCCCTTGAGTGGCTTTGGAAGGGTTATGTGCCCAAGGATCGTTAATCGGTTTTGAAAACATCGCACCCACCCACATGGCATAGTTTTGTACGCCAAGTGGGTGGGTGTTTTTTTGTCGGATACTATGCCTCGTAAGAATCGAAGTTTTAAGGGAACATTTATAATGAATAAGAACCACCTTTTTTTGATGGCTTTTGCAGCGCTATTGGTGAGTGGTGTAAACCTTCCATTGATGGCTCAGGAAAAAGATACGGATGATAAGACCTTGCGTGTCTTTATCTTTGCAGGCCAATCCAACATGGTGGGTTCAGATTCTAAAGTGAAGGACATCAAACGCTTCCCACCGTTTGTTGGTTTGGATATGCCACAGGAGAAGGTTCTATATTCTTACAATCTTGGCCGTGAAAATAAGGTTGTATCTAATGGGTGGGTTGCATTGAAGCCGGTTGATAATGTGGTTGGCCC
>DBCB01000007.1:0-4618 GCA_002303765.1 Planctomycetaceae bacterium UBA969 | reverse complement strand
GGAACTACCTTGGGTGGCGATTGGAACCCAGATGATCCGAGTGGCTTTAAACTTTATCCGCTGGCATTGCAATTGATTCAGTCATCCTTGGCCGAATTGGACAAGATGAAAGTGCCTTATCGTATCGAAGGCTTTATGTGGCATCAGGGTGAAAATGATATGTTCAGTAAAGAGTTCAAACCGAACTATGGTAAAAACCTGCAGAACTTTCTGGCCAAATGGCGTAGCGACCTCAAGACACCAAAGTTGAAATTCTACATCGGGGAGCTTTGCACCAAGACGGTTTGGGGCATGGACAATCGTTTTAACATGTATGCAATCAGGGCAGGGCAAAAGTTCGTCACCGAAATGGATCCGCTAGCGCAATATATCCCCACTTCACATGATGCGGTTGAAATTGGTGGCGGCACAGGATTGCACTACCACTATGGAACTTTAGGCCAGCTAGAACATGGTGTTAATTACGCTGATGCCTATTTGAAGACGATTGGGAAAAACACAAACATCGTCCGCCCACTAAAGGTTTGGCCTTATGAAAAAGCAAGCGCAGTGAAGTTATTTATACTTGCAGGGCATCGCAACATGGAAGGCGAGCGTGCCTTTACTCAGGAACTTCAGGCGCTTGGCGGCCAAGAATCGCTGGCGAATGATAATGCAAAAATAGCTTATAAATATAGCATTGGTGGCGGCTATAAGATTTCGGATGGTTGGGAACCTTTGGGCCCTGCTGGGTTTTATGGCACCTTCGGCCCCGAACTTAGTTTCGGGAAAACATTACATGGCAAAGTATCTGGCAACATCGCCATCGCTAAGTTCACGCACAGTGGTTCGCAGATGAATGATTGGACTCCCCAAGGGACTGAAGCGAAAGAGCTAAACCTTTATCCGAAATTTATCGCATTCATTCAAGACTCGATCAAAGAGCTTCAAGCTAAAGGCCATAAAGTGGAACTCGCAGGTATTTTTTATCATGTGGGCGAAAACGAAATGTCCATGGGGCAATACCGCAGAGATGCTGCAAAATGGTTGCAATCCACGATCGTAAAGAGTCGTCAAGATTTGGGGCTACCTTCGCTTAAATGGTATGTCAGTCAACAGCAGCCTATTGATGAGAAGGGCCTAAATGCGATTGATGTAACTGCAAATCTGGCCGCAATTGCAGCAGCAGATTCTGCCTTTATTCACATCAAGGCATTTGATCTTCCCAAACAGGAAGAAAAGTTGGTGATAACCACAGCGGGAATTGTTCAGTTGGGGGAGTTACTCGCCCAAAGTTACCTTAAACAAAAGTAATGGGAATCAATTTATGAACTTTACCTTGCGTATTTGTTTCTTCATGCTTGCCGCTTTTTTGGTAATGCCAGAAGCTGCGTATTCCTGGGGCCCGGGCCATGATGACATCATGCGTGCCATCATTGCTAGGCTACCTGCTGATTTACGCAAAACCTTAACGCCTGAGATCATCAAGGAAGCGGTGCTGCATGCCAGCCATTATCCGGATAGCTTCGAGCCTTTTCTTGCTAAAGATATTGGGGATGCTGCAGTTGCGAAATTAACCGGTGCCAAGCTTAAAGTCCGCTATGATCTTCACTCCGAGCGCGGGGCTGCAATGTGCTTCATCATGCTGGTGGACGCCTTGCGCGAAAAGAATGCTGCTCACACCGCACATTGGATTGCAACGCTTTCGCATGTTATTTCTGATATGTCTGCGTGCAATCATGATCCCCTTGTTCATACTGCGACTTATGCATGGGCAGATTGGAAATTGAAGCTTCCAAATGGCAAGGATTATTCCAAGGTTAACTCACTTCTAGACTTGGCAGATACCGCACGAGATACCACGGGTGGCGCAGATGCCTTTAATGATGCAATCGCAAGGCAGATACTTAAAGATGATCAACGAGATGTTAAAAAAACACTCACGGAAATCATGCTTTACGGTCAGGAGGGGGCTGCATATTGTAATTCGCGTGGTGTCAGCATCCTTGAAGGTGCAGTAGGCTGGGTTGATAAGCAAGATATTGCTGCAAGGAATAAACTATGGAAGAATATAGGCGAACTTGGCGCCTGGGCTGTAGTGCGAACTTTGCGTGACGTTGAGGTTGCAATTCGTTTTGCTCAGACAGATATGAAACTTGAGATAACATCGGAAATTGAAAAAGCCCATGAAGGTGATGTTGCTAGGATTTTAAAAGATCGCAACATTTCTGATGAAGCGTTGTATGCGCCAATTCTTCAAAAGTTAAAACCAGATCAAGCACCAGCAGTTGGCATATTGCTTGAGCCAACATGGGCAATGAACGGGGCGATGTTTGGTTTTGCAAGCCGTGTGCCATCTGTTGCCATCGCACGCACTTTGCAACGCTCTGGCCGTTCTTATGCAACATTTGATGTCAGGGATTTAATGGCTGATGGTTTTCCATCGCCCGAGCAAGTTCCTGTAATGATCATCGTTGCGAATTCTTACCGGGGTTATCATTCGCTTAAGTTGGAAAATTTGGAAGAGGGGTTGGCGCGCTATATTAAGGATGGAGGGCGCATACTTTGGATAATGGGAATGGCTAAAAATATTTCTAAATCGCTTGCGGTAATCGAAAAAGCAAGAAAGCGACAAGATGACAAAAGTAATCTTCCGGTCACCGATGATCAATTCCTGATGTCAAGATTGGAATTAGTTGATAGTGATCTGAATGCTTTGAAAATCGCACATCCTGCAAAAACCGGAGCAGGTTGGCATAATCCTTACTGCCCATGGACTTTTGATCTTTCCCAAAATAAGTCGCTTCAACCGTTGGTGAAATTACATACCGGTAGCCAATCTCAAACAGTTGGAGTTATAACTGCGGACAAGAAGATTGCTTGTATTCCGGTTTATGCGCTGACACCTTTCATCTTTGAGGGTGGTGATACCATCCCTTCCGCCCATGAACCGATGCTTGATCCTGTGTGCGAAAAAATTCTAAATGCTTTGCTTCATAGATTGAAATGATAAGTCATTAAGTTTCAGGAGTTCAAAACCTAGGGTGGGATTGTATGATGCGTTTTTTTCTGTAAACCAGTAACTCCTGCTAGCCTGTATCTTGCACAGTTGCGTGAACGACTGGGCGAAGCTGCGGTAAAGAACACCGGCTATTAAACACACAATGTTGCTTCTCTCGCTTCTTTGCGGTTTGCAGCATTAGGCGAGTTCTGATTCTGCTTGTGTTTTCACAATGAACTTGCGCCTAGGTGTGGGAATTAGGCTTTACTTCTGCAGAAGAGGCAGATAATCTTAAGTTATTATTCCCGCACAGAATTGATGAATTAGAAGCATGCGTTCGTCTTTACAAACAATACGCATGCCGAAGCTGGCTAAGAACGAAAACCTGCCCATGAAGACTTTAAAGCTTACTCTTTTGATTGTACTTGTCAGCGCATCCACGATTCTATCAGCGGATGTTCAGGTGACCCCAATCACATTGGAAGCTGCCAAAGAACAAGGGCGCGCAAAATCCAGATTCTTAAAGGAAACCAAGGCGGCAACAAAAGCTACTGATGCGATCCCAAAGGCCAATGTTGCTTACTTCCAGAAGTCGGTAATGCCGATCTTGAAAAAAAGCTGCATAAACTGTCATGGTCCTAAAAAATCTGAGGGCAGGCTTCGCATTGATCAACTGAACCCTGATTTGCTAACCGGCCCCGATGTGGAACGATGGCGTGAAGTTTATAATGCAGTAAGCAATTCTGAAATGCCCCCTGCGGACGAACCGGGTTATGCGCTCGCCAACAAGGATCGTGGCAACATGGTTGATTGGCTTAGCGAAGAATTAAACAAGGCATCACTCGTTCGTCGTAACACCAAAGATCATTCCTCTTTTCGTAGGCTGACGAAGTATGAATATGATTATGCTTTGCAGGATCTTCTTGGCTTGAACTATTCGCTTGCGAACAAGTTGCCCCCAGAAAGTGTAACGGAAGATGGATTCAAGAACAGTTCTGAGTTGCTGCAGATTTCTTCCATGCAGTTTGAAACCTATCGTGATATCGCACTACGGGCGCTGAAGCGGGCCACGGTGAGTGGTAACAATCGCCCGGAAGCTGTTACATACATTATCTCGATGCAGCAAGAGATGGAAAAGGCTGCAGCTAAAAAAGATACGAAGGAAGTTGTAAAGGGTAAAAAGAACTCGAAGAGTCCGAAAAATCAGCAGCAGTTGCTTGATCAAAAGACAGGCGAGAGCATACCATTTCCCGTTGTAAAGTTTGCGCCCAAGGCAAACGCGGTTGCTGGGCAAACCCCAGATGTTTCGCCTGTTGTTCTGCTTCTTCCATCATCCAACGAATTGAAACTGGATCTGGATCGCTTTCTTCCCGATGAAGGGAATATGCGCGTTCGTATCAGGGCAGGCCGCTCGACCATGAACCCTGATGAATACACAAGCCTGCGTCTGATGCTAAGTGCCCACACCAGCAATGATGCCAACTTCTCGCAGGTGATCAGTCAGCGAGATATCCCGGTTACCGCATCTGCAGACAAGCCCGAATTTATTCACTTCGATATCCAATTAAGCGATATCCAGCGCAATCCGTTTCGAAAACTCCCCACAGCATATCCCAGAAGAGATGAGTTCTTGCATAT
>DBCB01000356.1:5371-5834 GCA_002303765.1 Planctomycetaceae bacterium UBA969 | reverse complement strand
GAAGCTGGAATGATTCCGGGAGCTATACATATTCCGCTTGGGCAGCTTCGCTCCCGCCTTCTTGAAATTGATCTTTCAAGCGATTGGATTGTTTACTGCCAATCGGGGCAGCGTTCTTATAACGCCTGCAGAATTCTTTCGCAGCATGGTTACAAGTGTTGCAATCTTAGTGGTGCATACAAAACTTACAGTGCCGCTAAGAGCATTGGTAAATAATTGCTTTTAACAAAAGGAATGTCATGAATGTCATCGAGATTACACCTGCAGAATTGATGGAACGAAAAAATGCGGGGCCTGTTACTTTGATAGATGTGCGCACCCCGGTAGAGTTTCAAGAGATGCATATTTCTTTTGCAAACCTTGTCCCATTGGATACCCTCACTCCACAAGTAATAGGTGAAAAATTTAAGGGTACCGACCCTGTTTATGTGGTGTGCAGAAGTGGTTCGCGTGGCAAGAAAGC
>DBCB01000356.1:0-5308 GCA_002303765.1 Planctomycetaceae bacterium UBA969 | reverse complement strand
GGAACACTTGCGTGTGCTCAGGCAGGCTTACCCATCACCCATGGTAAAAAGGTTATGTCTTTGGAAAGGCAAGTGCGCATCGCCGCTGGTTTTTTGGTCGCTCTTGGTAGCTTGCTCGGATTTTTTGTTGATCCAAGATGGGGCTTTATTTCCACCTTTGTTGGGTGTGGCTTGATGTTTGCGGGGGTTACAGATACTTGTGGTATGGGAATGATGCTGGCTAAAATGCCCTGGAACCGTGTTGCTAATCCAAGCTGCTCTTTGCCCAAAACTTGATTACTCTTCCCTGAACCCCCCAAAAGATTTATTCACAAGGAAAAGGGGCGGTCAAATTTGCAAGAAAACCAAGGTGTTGAGAAGAAGCACTGACAAAGTGGCACCTAAAAACCTTCAAACCCAAGAATCTTTACTGCGTGGAAGTTTTGCAACTTACCGGCACGCAGAAATTATTTGGCTTCCTTAATTGTTTCGGATTGATTGAGAAAAGTTGACCAAGGGTGGGTTTTTCAGAGACGACTAATCACTCTTCGGGTCCCAAGGGTAAATTTTAGAATCTTTTGTTATGTTTTACCCTTGTTAAATAGATTATTCACCTCTTCCCTCTATCTCGCTATTGTCCTTAACATTACCTTTTTGATAAACATAGTATGTGTCGATTACTTAAATGCAAAATGGGTTGCCCTCATGGCATTGACTCAATGGACAGAACAGCAGTTGAATGAAGCGTGTGTTTCTTTGGAAACAGCGACGCCTCAGGATATTTTGCGTTATGCGGTCAAAAACTTTTATCCCAAGTTAACGATGGCGACAGCGTTTGGCGCGGAGGGTTGCTGTATCCTTCATATGCTTGCTGAAATCGAACCAGGCGTGAAGGTGTTTAATCTGGAAACAGGTTATCAGTTTCAGGAAACACTCGACCTGCGCGAAAAAATCAAACAACGCTATAACATCGAAGTCGAATATGTACGCCCCGAGCTGACCATCGAGGAATACGAGAAAGAGCATGGCGGGCCACTCTACAGGCACAGACCTGACCAATGTTGCTTTGATCGCAAGGTGTTGCCTTTGCGTAGGGCGGTTGTAGGTTATGATGCTTGGATTAGTGCGATTCGTGCTGATCAGACGTCGCATCGTGGAGGCGCAGGAGTGGTTCAGTGGGATGCTAAGTTCAACTTGGTGAAAATCAATCCGCTGTTGCGTTGGAACAAAAAAGATGTCTGGGATTTCATCGTGAAAAACGATGTGCCTTACAATCCCCTGCATGATCAGGGTTACCCAAGCATTGGTTGCTGGCCCTGTACCCAGCAGGTGAAGGAAGGTGAAGATGAGCGCAGTGGGCGCTGGGCTGGCTCTGCAAAAAAAGAGTGTGGCCTGCATGTGATCGAACATCAAGAAGGAAGTGGTATTTAAAAGATCAGCAATTGATCTGAGAGATTTGTACCAATCTTGGAATTTACTTAGAAGGATTTTGCAAAGATGCGATTGTCTGCCAAAGCCGACTATGCCTGCCTTGCAATGCTTGAACTTGCTGCAACCATGGATGCAACGCAACCAACCCGTATCAAAGCGATAGCCGATACCCACCAGATACCCCAGCGATTTTTAGTTCAGATCTTGTTACAGCTTAAAACTTCGGGGTTGGTGAAAAGCGTTCGAGGTGCCTCAGGTGGCTATAATCTAGCACGCAAGCCTGAAAATATCAGTATCGCAGATGTGATTCGTGCAGTGGATGATCGTGCCCTTGCGGCCCCCGAAGCCACTAACTTTCAGACATCCTCTTCGATAGTTAATGCTCTTTCAGAAACCTGGAAACAGGTTCATACCGAGCAGCTTCGTATCCTTGAAAAATTATCGCTCGCAGAGATTTTGCGCAGGGCCAACGCTGAAAATGTATCCAGCTATCAAATTTAAATTAAATTATGCTTCTGGGATTTCAGGATAGTTGTCAAGAAGATTGCGCATGTTCAAAAACGCATCTACAAGCGCTGGATCAAACTGGGTATCCCTGCCCTTGCCTATTTCTTCGAATGCTTTTTCTAGTGGAAGCCCCTTCCGATAGGGTCTATCCGAAACCATCGCATCCATCGCATCTGCGATAGCAACCACCCTAGCAATACGGGGAATTTTCTCACCTTTCAAACCATCTGGGTAACCTTTACCATCCCATCTTTCGTGATGTGATCTTACGATGGGGATTATTTCAATAAGGTCTGGAACTAGCATGACGATGGCAGCACCCTTGGTGGTATGCTGTTTCATGATTTCGGATTCTTCGGGGGTAAGCTTGCTGGGTTTACGGAGGATTGCATCATCGATTCCGATTTTTCCGATGTCGTGAAGCGGGGTTCCCGTTCGGATTTTTTCGAGCTCATCTTCATTCATCTTTGCTTCATGGGCAAGGAGCATAGCAATTGCGGTAACCCGATTGGTATGCCCGCCGGTGTAGATATCGCGCAGCTCCACAGCTTGAGCCAGAATGGTTACAGTGTTTAAAAATAGGTTGCGTTGCTTATCAAGAAGCATAGCGCATTCGATGCCAGAGGATACATGCGAAGCAAGAGCATCAGCAAGTTTAAGATCATCTTTGGTGAAGTTAGGTTGTAATGGGCCACGATCTAGATGCAGGATCCCTAGTTTTTTTCGAGGTGTGCGCAGCACCACACAAAGAATGGATTCCATCACGCCTTCCGATATGCTGCCCGTTGGTCCATCAATATTTTTTGAATCATCCGAACTTTTATAAAGAATGGATTCTCCTTTTGCCATGCATCTTTGCGCTATGGTATCGCTGTAGGGAATACGCAGGTTAATAGGTTTTAACTTACTATTTGATTCGAAACCTGTTTCGATGGCTTTGAGTACAAGTTTATTAGTGGTCGGAGAAATTAGGGCGATTGCGCCTCTTTGGGCATCCAGTACTGCCACGGTGTCTGTTAGAATATTTTTCAGTAATTCTTCTTGTTTCTCAACATTTGCGAGATAATGGCCTGCTCGAAGAAGAGCGAAGATTTTTTCTCCTGCTTTTGGGGTTCTGTCGCCCAAGACCCCAAGGCTTTTAAACGATTCATCCCAATTGGAAGTGTATACTGACTCGATGTTAAAATCATCCGTGACAGCTTCTTCCGTGGATTTGGTGGGTGGGAGATCATGAATATTCTCAACTTTTAATGCAATTTCACCAAATTGCACGATGTCGTTGGGCAGAAGGGTAAAAGTTTCTTTCGATAGCTTCTTTCCATTGATAAAAGTGCCATTGGTGCTATTAAGGTCGCACACCTGCCAACCGCTTTTTGTTAAAGAGATTTCAGCATGTTTTCTACTAACAGAATTATCATCTAAAAATACTTTAAGATTTTTGTCTCTGCCTACGAAGGTGGATTCTGAAAAGCTCCAGGTTATGGAATTGTAGTTTTGATTTACGCCACGCAGTATTATGGTGGATGTTTTATTCATGGGATCACTTAGGGTAGCAAAATGACTTTTCCTGAAAGAGTTCCAGTAGCTTTAAGTGTGTTTTCTTCCAAAAGTTTATGAGCCTCAGCAGCTTTGGACAATGGAAATGCCGCACCGATATGAGATCTAAGTTTTCCAGATGCTAGCCATGCGTTGATATCGTTAGCACAGCGCCTTTGCTCATCGGGTGTGGCATTAAACATTGCAAAACCGGTAAGAGTCAAGCCTTTGACATAAAAAGGGCCTACCGGAAATAAAGGCTGTGCGGTTCTTCCCGCCATGATGATAATTCTACCACGGGCAGCCATCAGGTCTACTATTTTAAAAAAATCGGGCTCTCTTTGGGTTTCGAACCAAACATGAACACCTTGATTATTCGTGTAATCTTTTACTTCTTTGGGGATATCATCAGTTTTGTAATTGATGACTTTATCTGCACCCCAACTTCTGCATAACTCTTCTTTTGCGCTGGAACCAACCGTGGTGATAACTTTGGCGCCGATGGCCTTGGCCATTTGAACCACCATGCTGCCCACACCGCCTGTGCCACCATTTACAAAAATCGTTTCGCCTGCTTTTAGATTTACATTGCGGAACAAGCCAAGGTGGGCAGTGATTCCGACCAAAGAGGTTGCAGCTAATTGCTGATCATCAACGCCTTCTGGAGATGGATAGAGCCAATCTTCCTTAATGGCTGCAAATTCTGCGCTGGTGCCCTGTCTGCCTAAAAGTCCTTGATTCGAACCCCAGACCCGATCGCCTTCTTTGAAGCGGGAGCAATCTTTTCCAACTTTTTCTACCACGCCTGCAAAATCACATCCCGATATAAAATGCTTAGGTAGAGGCATGTTAATGGTGCCTGCTCGAATATACATATCAATTGGATTAAGGGCGATGGCCTTTATTCGGATCAGATATTCATCCTGCATGGGTTGTGGTGTGGGGATCTCGCCCACGATGATTTCATTGCAGGGACCAGGCTTGTTGATATAGGCGGCATTCATTTTATATTCCTTGAAGAATTAATCAGAGATTATTCTATGAGTCCATGCCCATCAATGAAGAAGATTATTCTGATTTGACTGGTAAAAAGCCATTTCTCAGCAATTCTTGCCATCTTGCTACCTCAACAGCGCGCGAGGCAGGTTGGGCCAAAGGCAGGAAGCTTGGTAACTCCTTTTCGGTTTTGGCGTAGTATCGCAATTGCAGGTATGCCAGCTCTCGGATTTTTGTATTCTCATGTAATAATAATCCGATTAATTCTTCGTAATCTTGCTTTCGGGCTACATTGGGCCTAGGTACCAGAAGGTTTTTAAGGATTTGAGATTGTTCGGGAGTGTACCCTGCCTGCGGTAACCATCCCTCTTTCAATGAGGCGTTATAAAGCAAGTCTGCCCCCGTCGGTTCCATCAACAACCATAATTTTAATCCTTGGATGCTATACAGCCTTAGCATGCTTTGTTGGACGGTGTCGGTGCGCCATAGTTCCAGAAGTTTTTTTCCTTCCCCTAATGCTGCCAACGTAAGGCATCCAATGTTTCGCCTGGCATCATTACTATTGTTGGCAAGAATATAAGCTAGAATTGCCTGAGAGATGTCAAGATTGGGTTTTAATGCAAGCAACAGTTCATCCAATGCAGCCCCCAGAGCTTTGTTGTTGGAAACATATTCAAGGGGGATGGGTTGGTTTGAAAAGAGTAAATTGTTTTCTTGAGATGTAAGCCTTTTTGTTTCTCCTTGAGCGTTGATTGTAAGCAGGCAGCCTGCAAGAAATTCTGGTAGGGGCTTTTCTTTTCCTTCTTGTTGAATGCTGCAAGATCCTTGCAAAACTCCTATAAGAATCGTTTCTGTGTCA
>DBCB01000212.1 GCA_002303765.1 Planctomycetaceae bacterium UBA969 | reverse complement strand
TTAGGGGTTTCTTTTTTAGGCTCTTGGGCTTTTGCAGGTTCTGCACAAGGAACTTCACTTTCCATAGCTTTGCGCTTGGAAAATAAATTACTCAAAAAGCCTCGGTCGCGGGCTGATGCCTCCGACGAGCCATTTGCCAGAAAAAAACCGAGAGGGAGTACTGCAACAAGTGCAGTGGCAAGATACTTACGCATGGGTATGACCTCAAATGAAATAAAAACTGGTGGGAAAAATCCACTTCTTCACAATAAAGTTAAAGCAGGTCAAATGGCAATTCCAGCAAAAACTGGCATACTGTGAGGAATTTAATGATTACTAGTCTGAATAACCGGCGTTTCCATCTAATGCCAAAACACATCTACGTACCCGGGTATCCGCTTTTTTTCACTCTATAAAGAAGCCCAACAACACGGCCCATTAAACCGGAAGTCTATATATAAATTAGGTTTAAAGCAGTTAAGGCCTGTAATCACTTAACGGTTATTAAGACGAAAGCATCCAATATTTCATTGGAAGAAATTGGCATGATTCCTAATCTAATCTTTGGAAGTAATGCGTAGTCATTTTCAGGAGAACATGCATGTTAAAGCAACGATTAATGACCCCCGGACCAACCCCAGTCCCCGAAGAAACGCTCTTAGAGCTTGCCAAACCCGTCACTTTTCATCGTTCTGGGCAATTTCGGGCTATTCTTGCAGAAGTTCTCGAAGATTTAAAGTATGTCTACTGCACTAAAAATCTTGTCCTACCCCTTACCTGCTCTGGCACAGGCGCAATGGAAGCTGCAATCACCAGCACCGGAGCACCTGGCGACAAAGCAATCTGCCTTATTTCGGGCCGCTGGGGCGAACGATGGCGCAATATCAGCAAGGCATTTGGCCTGATCCCCATCGAAATCACCGTACCTTATGGGAAGTCCGTTTCCCCCGCCCAGCTTGAAGCTGCTCTTAAAGAACATCCCGATGCCAAGATTGTTTGCAGTACTTTGTGTGAAACAGCAACAGGTGCCCGCAACGATATCAAAGCGTTTGGCGCAATCCTTAAAGACAAACCTCAAATATTGATCGTAGATGCGATCAGCGGGCTTGCCGTTATGGAATGCCGTAACGACGATTGGGGCGTTGATATGTGCGTGACAGGTTCGCAAAAAGCGTTGATGCTTCCACCTGGCCTAGCGTTCGTTTCGGTTTCCGACAAAGCTTGGAAACTGATTGATGCCAACACCCAGCAAAAATCCTTCTACTTCGATTTAAAGAAGTATCGTGACAACCTGAAGAATAACGATACCCCTTTTACCCCTGCAAACACCCTTATCAAAGCACTGCGCCATAGCTTGAAAATGCTGCGAGCAGAAGGCATTGAAAACACCTGGGCCCGCCATGCAAGAATGGGCAAGGCTTGCAGAGCAGGCCTTAGCGCAATGAATCTTCAACTACTCGCAGAAGATCCTGTTGACGGGCTTACTGTTGCATGGGTTCCTGCAGGAGTCGATGGCACAGAAATCCTGACTCGCCTTGAAAAAGGTTACGGGGTTAAGGTGGCAGGCGGTCAAGATTCATTAAAGGGTAAGATTATCCGAGTTGCCCACATGGGATACATGGATATGTTTGATGTTCTTACCGCAGTAAGTGCAATCGAGATGGTATTGGTTGAAATGGGCCATAAACTGGAACCGGGCGCAGGGATTGCAGCAGCTCAGAAATCACTTACCTCGGGAATCAAGGCGAAGGCCTAGTAACTGGAGAATTGTTATGCCAAGAGTATTGATCAGCGACAAGATGGAACTTCCGGGCCTTGAGATCCTGCGTAATGCAGGCATCGAACTCGATGAAAGACCAGGCTTAAAGGGCGAAGAACTCAAAGCAGCTCTTCGTCTTGCGGATGGTGTGGTAGTACGCAGTGGTACCCGCATCACCGCAGACCTGATCGAAAATCCTGGCAAACTTAGGGTTATTGTCCGAGGTGGCGTAGGCGTTGATAACATTGATGTTGCTGCAGCAACCCGCAAGGGTATTGTTGTTATGAACACACCCGATGCCAACACTTTCAGCACCGCAGAACATACCATCAGTTTGTTAATGTCGATGGCAAGGCATGTGCCTGCAGCAGATGCAAGCATGAGGGCCGGAAAGTGGGAGAAGAGCAAGTTTCTGGGCTGCCAACTTACTGGCAAAACCCTGGGCGTATTAGGGCTTGGCAGAATAGGCCGAGAAGTAGCGCGCAGGGCGGCCAATGGCTTGGATATGAAAGTGGTTGGCTATGACCCAGTGCTTGCACCTGCCGCAGCAGCACAGCTCGGAATAGAATCTTTTGCATCGGTTGACGAAATTCTTCCTAAGTGTGATTTCATCACCGTGCACACCCCGCTGACCGAGCAAACCAAGGATATGATAGGCGCAAAGCAAGTCGCCTTATTGCCCAAGGGCGCCCGGGTGATCAACTGCGCACGCGGTGGCATCATCAACGAGCAAGCTGTAATCGATGGCATAAATTCAGGCCATCTTGCAGGCGCTGCATTCGATGTTTTCGTCGAAGAACCAATGACTGCTGATCATGCTTTTTTAAAGATGCCTAATGTGGTAATAACACCCCATCTTGGCGCTGCGACTGCTGAAGCTCAGTTGCTGGTTGCAAAAGAATCCGCACAACTATTGGTCGACTTCCTGTGCAAGGGTATGGTTCGCTTTGCAGTGAATATGGGCGCAATGGATCGTGCAGAAATGGAAGAAATGCGACCCTTCGTTGATCTGGCCCACAGGCTTGGCCTGATGGCAGCCCAACTCAACAAAGGCTCGATTCAACGGGCTGAAATTCTTTATCGGGGCGAAATAGCAAAACGATCCACCCGCTTAGTCACCAGCGCTTTTGCTGCTGGCCTTTTAGAACGAGGCATGGAACAGCAGGTAAACATTGTCAACGCACGAATGCTTGCAAGCGAGCGGGGAGTCGAAGTTGTTGAACAGGCATCCATGGAAAAAGGTGACTTTAGCTCACTCATCAAAGTTTCGATTCAAAGCGACAAAGAAACCATCACCATTGCAGGAACACTGTTCGGCAACCAATACTTGCGCCTAGTACAGTTTGGTTCGCACCGATTAGATGCTCATATGGACGGGGTTTTGCTCATCTTCACCCACAAGGATGTACCTGGGTTGATCGGGCATATCGGCACGATTTGTGGCAAAAATGGCGTGAACATTGCCCAGATGAATGTAGGCAGGCAGAATCAGGGTGGCGAAGCTATTGCTGTGTTAAACCTCGATGCCCGACCACCAGAATCTGTACTTAAAGAAGTTTCAAGTCATCCGCAAATTCGGGCGGTGACAGTGCTTGATCTTCCACCTGCTGGCGAACTACCTACTTGGTTTGCCTAAAAGTATTTCTCCTTGCCTTACCTATGATTTTCATGGTCAACTAGTCTGGTACATACCATCCTAATTGGCCATGAGCTTTATCATGAATTTAATCTTTTGCATCATCGCACTGGCACCACTGCAACTTAACGCAGACTGGCCCCAATGGCGCGGCCCCACCCGTGATGGCACTTGGCACGAACCTCGGTTCCCACTTCACCTTCCCAAAGAAGCCAGGCCTTTGTGGAAACTCCCGCTCGGTGGAGGCTACGGCGGCATTGCTGTCGCAAGCGATAAACTCTTTGTCATGGATCGCATCAAAGACACCAAAGAAAACGAAGTGGAGGAACTCGAACGAATCCATTGCCTAGAACCACTCACAGGAAAACAACTTTGGCTGCACTCTTACAAAGCTGCTTACAAAAAACTCGATTATGGGAATGGCCCCCGTACCACACCCACGATTCATCAGGGCAAGGTGTACGCTTTTGGATCTATAGGTGACATTCATTGTCTTGACATAAATACTGGTAAAGTACTTTGGCATCGCAATGTAGTTGCAGACTTCAACGCGAAGTATCCAACATGGGGTTATTCTTCTTCGCCCTTGATTGATGAAAACCGGGTGTTGCTGCAGATCGGTGGCAAGCCTGATGCCTGCTTTATCGCATTGGATAAAGATACAGGGAAAGAGGTTTGGCGCTCGGGTACAGATAGGCCTGGCTATGCTTCGGCTCAGATTTTCACCGTCAACAATCAAAAGCAAATCGTTTGGTGGAGTGCCCAAAACGCTTGCGGGCTAGACCCCAAGACCGGATCAACACTTTGGAATTCCCCCGTGGGCATGGATTACGATGTAGCGATTGCAGATCTAATATTTCATGATGGAGTTTTTCTTGCTTCGGATTATTGGACAGGCAGCAAGGCGATTGAACTTGCCCCTGCTGGGCCCAAGGTGGTTTGGGAAGGCAAGCAACTCAGCATGCTGATGTGTTCGCCCTTAGTTCGGGATGGTTACTTTTATGCGCTTGATCGATTTCGTGGCATCAAGTGTATAGAGGCGAAAACAGGCAAGATTATGTGGGAGAATGAATCGGTGACAGTGCGTGGAACCAATCCGCAGGCGAGTTTAGTTTGGGTGGGAAAGAGGGCGTTAATCTTTAATGAAAAGGGAGAACTTATACTCGCAGAGCTTTCTCCCAAAGAATTTAAGCTGATTGATAAGATCAGCGTGTGCGGTTTCACTTGGGCTCATCCTGCATTCGCCCAAGGTTGCATCTTTGCACGAACCGACAAAGAAATTGTAGCGGTACAACTCTTCAAGCCTTGATAGATCCAACGAAAAAGCCCCGGAGATAATACATCTTCGGGGCTTAATTGTACAAAAGACCGAACGCTTACTTGTTCGAGTCTTCCAAATCTTTTTCAATCTTGGCGAAGTCGAAGTTATTGGGCACTGGATAATCCATGTTCTCGCGAAGTTCAGTCAAGGTTGGCCTCTTGGAATTCACACCCATAGATGGCACTTCAACCTTGCAAATCCAAGCGAGGGAATTAAGGATCATCTTGCGGTTGTTGTCATTGCCCCAGTTCCAATGGGAATGACCACCAGTATAACCAAAACCCCTGCCGCCATCTGCGCGATCGCATGCCCAGGCAAGCACTTGCTTTTCCTTACGATCAAGAACGGCTTCGCGAACAAAAGGGTTATTGCTATGGGGGCCATCGCCACGCGAAAGTTTGCCATCTTTGTTAACCAAAGTTTCGGAAGGAGGAAGTGCGCTTAGTATTGGAGTTACGCCTTCCATTTTTGGCCTGAATCGCATGTGGTAATACCATTCATCATGGGTTTTGAAAGGGTTTACGCCCCGGGTAATCGGGTGATTTTTAGCAAGCTCAGAATCGCTAAGGCGCCAGTGTGGATTGACCGACCAATTGGGTTCAAAATAACCACCGATCCAATCAAGAAATTTGTCCCCATTCTTGCCCTTGGTAGTTTCTACCCCGTAGTGAAACATTGCAAGTCCTACACCCTTCTTGGCGAGGGCATCAATTTTTTCGAGGTGAGCATTATAAGGGTGTCCGCCACCCCCATCGCTGTAAATACATATGCCATCCGCAGAATCGAGGATGGATTCATCTGCAGGCCAGCCATCTAAAACCAAAGTGGTTTCAAGACCGGGAACGTTTTCATCAAGGGCTTTTTTAAGCAAGGAGCAACCAGCTTTAAAAGAATGCTGGCCATAGCCATGGCTTTTCTTACCTGCAATAAGAATCAACTTCTTTTTCTTGGCATCTTGAGCAAAAAGTGGAGAAAAACTCATACTCACAACTATGCCCAAAAGCAGCATAGAAGCCATTAATCTTTTAATCATGATCACCTCAACAACTTAAATGGTTTACTAAATCCTGATTTTAGAATAAGGGGAAGCAGCTTCTTTTACCAGCATCTAAACCCTATTTTTTAGAGGAAAGTTACAAATAATAATCCCACTTCCATATTCCTATTCTTCTGCTTAACTCTTTTAAGGTATCTTCAAACCAAATGGAGCCAAGATTCGTCTTATTATCAAGGCCGTTTATTTAACTTCAAAGGATCAGCCATGAACAAAAAACTTTTACCCTTGGCTTGCGCAGGGTTTCTATTGACGATGGCAGTACTTGCATTGCCCGAATTCTTTAAAGGGCAGGTTCGTGGCGCTGATGAATCTTCTGAAAAATATCAAAAGTTATACAATCAGGGCAACTACAAGGAAGCTTTTGAAGGCTTCAAAAAGCTCGCTCTTGAGCCTAACGCTGAAGGCAAAAAAGCTGCCTCCGATATGAACCTAGCACTTCAATCACTACGAAACCTAGGCAGAAACAATGAGGTCGATGCATTCCGTGAGTCCGTTATCAAAGTACATGAAGGCAAATGGCGCTTCATGCAGATGGCTGCGGCTTCGTTTCTGGAATCGGAGCATTTTGGGTTTGTAGTTGCTGGGAAGTTTGAACGGGGCTATCACCGAGGGGGTGGCAAACAAGTCAGCAGCTATGCCCGCGACCGGGCACAAGCCATGCAACTGCTTTACAAAGCATTATTAGAAGTTCGTAAAGATAAAGATTTGCAAGCTGCCTCTTTGTTTTATCTCGATTTTGCAGACATCATCTTGCGAGGATCCGCAGGGCATGAATCTTGGCGCTTGCAGGTGCTTACCGATTTCTCAACTCTGCCCGAATATGATGATAGCCCCTACTGGCACCCTTACCATGGCGTTACCCCTGCCCCCGTGGATGAAACAGGAAAGCCTGTTTTTTATAAACTCCCCGAATCTTTTGAGAAAGCTGTCAACGATGGAGAACGGTGGAGATCACTTCTTCAAGAGGCAGCCAAGGCTGATCCATCCAGAAAAAATGTATCCAAAATGCGCTTGGCTCAATTCTTATATCAACAGTTTGGAGTGCATACCTTGGCGGGCTATTTCCCAGGGTTCATGGAAGATTCTAAACAGGGTACAGGTACTTACGATCTTGCAAAGCTAAAAGATGAAGAAACGATTGCCCGTATTGCTTCGGGGATCAAAAAACTTTCTCTCCCCGATGAATTCAACTACTTGACGATCTGGCATGAAGTTGCAATCGATGGGAAAACCATTGAGAACGAAACCGCTGCAGATATGATCGCAATCGAATATGAAAATCGAAGACAGTACATCAAAGCTGCAGATGCTTGGAAGAAAGCAATCGCCAGCTTTGGGGGCAAAGGGAATTACAACAGATCCAATAAGCTCGAACAAATAGTTGGGAACTGGGGCCGTTTCGAGCCTGCCAACTCTCAAGTCTCTGAAACCAAAGCTGATATTCAGTTTCGTTATCGCAACGCCAAAACCATAAACCTTGAAGCTTTTGAAATTAATGTGGCTAAGTTACTTGCAGATGTGCAGAAGTATTTAAAAGATAATCCAGCTAGACTGGAGTACGAGAAAATCAATATCGCAGACATTGGCCAACGCATTCTCAATAAAAATCAAGAATTCTATTTGGGTAAGAAAGTCTCTACTTGGGATCAAAAGCTTGAACCTCGGCCTGCTCATAACGATGCTAGGGCTGCAATTAATTTGCCCAAGCTTCCTGCGGGTGCTTACTTTCTGGTAGCCAAGCTTGAAGGCGGTAACACCAGCAGATTGGTTGTTTGGCTCAACGACCTTGCCATTGTGAAAAAGAATATCGATGGCAAAGGCTACTACTTTGTCTGCGATGCAGTTACGGGCTTACCCGAGGAATCCGCCAAGATGGATTTCTTTGGCTGGAGACAAGAACAAATCAAACCGAACCAGAATAACTTCAAAGTCGTTACCAAGGAGTTTTCGAAACAGGCGGACAAAGATGGTCAAGTTTTTGTGGATGGCAACGATGCAACTAACTCGATGCAATGGTTGGTGCAAGCCACTGGCAAGGAAAAAAGACAGGCCTATCTAGGTTTTAGTGGCCTATGGTATGGCAACTACCACGATACTTATTTTCAGCAGATGAAGGCCTTTGCTATCACTGACAGGCCGGTCTATCGACCCGGGCAGAAAGTTGAATTCAAATTATGGGCTGCTGAGGCTCGTTATGATTTAGAAGGGCCTTCACGCTTTGCTGGCCAAAACCTTAAGATCATTATCAACAGCCCCAAGGGTGATAAGATTTACGAAAAAGATATGGTTGCAGATGCCTTCGGTGGCGTTGCAGGTTCCTTTGATATCTCGAAGGATGCAACTTTAGGTGCCTACTATTTGCATACCGCAAACCTAAACAATAATGTCCCAGGTGGGATTCAATTCCGGGTCGAAGAATACAAGAAACCCGAGTTCGAAGTTAAAGTTGAAGCCCCTACCAAACCTGTGATGCTGGGCGAAAAAATCCCCGTCACCGTCATCGCTAAATACTATTTCGGCGCACCCGTCACCAAGGGCAAAGCCAAAATCAAAGTCACAAGGCAATCCAAATCCACCGACTGGCACCCCAACGGCGTATGGGATTGGTTTTATGGCAAAGGCTATTGGTGGTTCTCCCCCGACTATTCCTTCTATGAAGGTTGGGACAAATGGGGCTGTGGCAGACCTCATCCTTTCTGGTACCCCAGAGTTCAAGGGCCGGGCGAAATCGTTCTCGAACAAGAATCCCCGATCGGGCCTGATGGCACCGTCAAACTCGAAATCGACACCGCACTTGCAAAGCAATTTCATGGCAACCAAGATCACGAATTTTCCATCAGCGCTGAAGTAGTTGATGAATCCCGCAGAACGATCAATGGTTCGGGCAAAGTGATCGTGGCACGCAAGCCCTTCAGGGTTTTTGCTTGGCTTAACCGTGGGCATTTCCAAACCAACGATACCATCGAAGCCTACTTCAATTCCCAAACAGCCGATGGTAAACCCGTACCTGGAGCAGGCGAAGCAGTCATCTTCAAAATCTCCTATGACAAAGCTGGCAAACCCGTTGAGCAACCCATCGAAAAAGCTTTATTGCGTGCGGATGAACAAGGGAAAGCGACCTATAAATTCAAACCCTTGGCTTCGGGGCAATACCGTGTCTCCTTCACTCTTGCTGATGAAAAAGGCCACAAAGAAGAAGGTGCCTACCTCTTTAATGTTTATGGCAAAGACTTCGATGGGAAGTCGCTCAAGTTCAACGATCTTGAGTTGATTTTGGATAAACGAGAATTCGCACCAGGTGATAAAGCAAAGCTTCTTATCAATGCTAATCAAAACAACGCCACGGTTTTGCTTTTTGCTAAACCTGTCAATGGTTTGTCCAAGGCACCCAAAGTAATTCGCATGGATGGCAAAAGTTCCCTCGAGGAAATCGTGCTCACTCAGGGCGATATGCCAAATACGTTTGTTGAAGTACTGAGCGTTTCTAATGGAAAAGTTCATACCGAAATGAAAGAACTTGTGGTTCCTCCTGAAAAACGAATCTTGAATGTAACCGTAGTCCCGGATAAGGCTGAATACAAGCCGGGCGAAAAAGGAAAGATCCAAGTTAAGGTTACTGATTTGGAAGGCAAGCCTGTTGCTGGTTCCATTGTGCTTACAGCCTACGATCGAAGTGTTGAGTATATTTCAGGTGGATCCAATGTGCCTGATATCAAAGAGTATTTCTGGAAATGGCGCAGACATCATCACCCCTCGCAGGAATCTACTCTTACAAAAATCGGTTATAACCTTCTTAAGCAAAATAAAATCGGCATGAACGATCTAGGCATCTTCGGTGCACAGGGTGTTGATGAATTTAATCAAATGAATTTACAGGGGCGTAGCTCGCAAACTAAAGGAAGAATGGCTAAATCTGAAATGGCCGGCTTTGGCGGTGGCGGGCCTGGCGCACCCATGGCCATGATGGCAAATGCAGCAATGGATGGTGTCTCTGAACGACGAGATCGAAAATTCCTCGAATCAGATAAAGCGGGAGAAGACCCAGGCAATGCGGAAGCACCTGCTGGACCCGACATGGTACAACCCACCATCCGCAAAAATTTTGTAGATACTGCTTTATGGGTGGCCTCCATCGAGGCGGGCCCAGATGGTACTGCCACCGCAGATATCACCATGCCTGAAAATCTTACTGGTTGGAAAGTGCGTGCTTGGTCCATCTCTGCAGGCACCCGTGTAGGCGAAGGCGAAACCATCGTCACCACCAAGAAAGATCTTCTTGTTCGCCTTCAATCACCTAGATTCTTCACTCAGAATGATGAGGTTATCCTAAGCGCGAATGTTCACAACTATTTAAAAGATGCCAAGACCGTTGAGGTTTCTCTCGAACTGGATGGCAATGTTCTGAAAGCTCTTTCACCTTTGACCGTAAAGGTTCCGATTTCTCCCAATGGAGAAAAACGTATCGATTGGAAAGTGAAAGTGGTCAACGAAGGTAAGGCGGTTGTTCGTATCAAAGGCATCACCGATGTTGAATCCGATGCCATGGAAATGAGCTTCCCCGCATACATACATGGTATGGCACGAACAGAATCATTCTCTGGTGCGATCCGGCCAAATCAAAATTCTGCCAAGCTAACTTTCAATGTTCCAGAACAACGCAGAGAAAACGATTCGCGACTTGAAATCCGTTACTCACCTACGCTTGCAGGGGCCATGGTCGATGCCCTTCCCTACCTTGCGGATTACCCCTATGGCTGCACCGAGCAAACGCTTAATCGCTTTGTGCCTACTGTAATCACCCTAAGCTTATTGCAAAAATTAGAGGTGGATCTTGCAGCAGTTCGGGAAAAACGAACCAATCTTAATGCACAGGAAATAGGCGAACCCATGGCGCGCGCAAAGGGATGGAAGCGCTTTAATCGCAATCCTGTGTTCGATCCCGAAGAAGTAAAAACCATGACCAAAGATGGTATCAAGGCTTTGCAAAACATGCAGCTTTCTGATGGGGGATGGGGCTGGTTCTCCGGATTCGGAGAATACTCCTACCCCCATACCACAGCAATCGTAGTTCATGGCTTGCAGATTGCGCGCGATCATAAAGTTGTGCTTCCAGCAAATATGCTTGAACGAGGTGTTGCATGGTTAAAAAATTATCAAACTAAACAAGTGGAGTTGATCAAACGCGCCCCTGCAAAAGTTCAACCTTACAAAAACCATGCAGACGATCTTGATGCGTTCATCTACATGGTTTTGCTCGATGCTGATGCCACTAACAATGAAATGAACGAATTTTTATACCGCGATCGCACCCATCTCTCGGCTTATGCTAAAGCGGTTTTTGGTGTCGCTCTGTTCAAACAAAAACAGCAGGAAAAACTTGATATGATTCTTCGAAACCTTGAACAATTCCTTGTTCAAGACGAAGAAAACCAGACTGCATATCTCAAACTCCCGCCTGAAAACCACTGGTGGAACTGGTATGGTAGCGATACCGAAGCCAATGCCTGGTATCTGAAACTGCTAAGTAAAACCAACCCAAAAGGCGAAGTACCTGCAAGGCTTGCAAAATACATTCTTAACAACCGCAAGCATGCCACTTATTGGAACAGTACACGCGATACTGCTTTCTGTATCGAAGCACTTGCAGAGTTCTTTACCGCATCCCAAGAAGACAAACCCGATATGACTGTCGAAGTTTTACTCGATGGGAAAATGATCAAAGAAGTGAAAATCGGACCTAAGGATTTATTCACCTTCGAAAACACAGCTCTAGTTCTAGGCGATGGGGTTCTCACCGGCAACCATACGGTTGAACTACGCAAGAAAGGCACGGGCCCCCTTTACTTCAATGCTTATCTCACAGTATTTACCCTTGAAACACCCATTAAAAAAGCAGGCCTCGAAGTTAAGATTAATCGTAAATATTATCTCTTAAAGAAATCTGCGACGGAAGTAAAAGTCCCGGGCGCACGAGGTGAAGCGGTAAACCAACGAGGCGAAAAATATGAACGCAGCGAAATCCAAGACCTTGCCTCGGTAAAGAGTGGCGATCTTGTCGAAATCGAAATGGAAATCCTTAGCAAAAATGATTACGAGTACATTTTGATTGAAGATATGAAAGCTGCTGGATTCGAACCAGTAGAACTTCGAAGCGGTTATGGCAACAACGACATGCGCGCTTATATGGAGCTTCGGGATGAACGCGTTTGTTTCTTTATCAGGCAGCTAGCAAGGGGCAATCACAGCCTTCGTTACAGGATGCGGGCGGAAATCCCCGGCCTCTTCCATGCCCTGCCTGCCAAAATCAATGGCATGTATGCCCCCGAGCTCACAGGTAATTCAGATGAGATTCGCATTAGTATCGAAGATGTACCCATCGGTTTAGGGGCAGGCAACTAAGCTAATTAATAAGGCAAAATCAATACTATTTTGAATGGCTGATGTAAGTACCATCCCAATCGGAGGAGGGCGGGAACACCAAAAAGCCCTTGCATCGTTCGATATAAAACAATGCCAAATGATCACCCTTGTTAAACCCAAGGATTTGACTATTGCAATCAATCGCCTGTTGAAACCTCATCGCTAAATAATGCTCGAATCCCAACACAGTTAAATCTATTATTTTCCGTAGTTCAGGGGTTTCGTTTTCTTTTTTGCCAAGAACTTCATGAATCAGTATTGAATTGGCTTTACCTTTCACCGCAACTTTATCTACAGGCCGGGTAAGAAGTTTTCCCCGAATTCCAGCTTCCGTTTTATCAGAAATTAGAATCGAAGTTTTATAGTTTTTATTCGTGCCTTCCAACCTGCTTGCTAGATTTACCGTATCGCCTACCACTGTGTAATTCAAACGGTCTTCACTACCAATATTCCCCACAAAAACTGTACCAGTACTTATCCCTATTCGCATTTTCAAAAGGGGAAGGCCCTCTGCTTTCTTTGTCTCATTGAACAGCACCATTTGCTCTTGGCAAGCCAGGGCTGCCTGACACGCTTTAAGTTCATGATTCTCACAATCTTCTGGCGCATTCCAAAATGCCATCACGGAATCACCTATGTATTTATCCACGGTTCCATCAAGTGATTGAATAATATTGGTGCACATAGCAAGATGATCACCGATCAACTTTACCAGTTTATCTGGTTCAAGCGATTCTGATATAGTTGTAAAGTTCTCTAGATCTGAAAAGAATACCGTTAGTTTTTTCTTTTCTGCAAAAGGTTCTGCGGTTTTTCTTGAAGCTAAAACTTGGTTTACCACCTTGTAGGGAATGTATTTCCTAAATGATAGCAACCCTGATTTCATCTTTTCGATACCTTCGGCTAATTGAAGTACTTCTCTGTAGTTAGATTTAGGGCTACTAGAAAAAGAAATATCGCCCTTGCCAATTTTAACAACATCATCTGCCATTTTTTCAAGCGGTTCACCAATTGATTTTCCATTATTAATACCAATGGGAATCATAATCATAATCATGACTAATAAACTCGTAAAAACCATTCGCCCCATAGTAATACCCCCAGCACTCATTGCCTTTCTCTTTACACAAACCCCAACCACCCAATCTGGTTTTTCGCCAGGTTTGATTTCTGACCAAGAATAAACCCAAGTTTCACCATTTGTATCTGCGCATGGTTCAACTGAAGTAGCATCTTGATTAAATATATCATTACCAACCTTCATATAACTGTGAACCAGTTTCGCAAAAGTTTGAATTCTTTGATCTGGATGTTGATCCGCAAGAAAAAGATATCCGCTATAATCATTTTTACCTAATGATCGGGGGAATTCTTCTTCATCATGCTTATGGGGATAACCTATAACTAGAAGTTGATCATCCTTGCTTTTTTCTATTACAAATGGGACACCTTCGTAAAGTTCAGAAAAGTTAGATTTCTGATTTGTTATTTCACCTAACAATTCCTCTAACTGCACAATTCCAACATCAAGAGATATCAAACCTACTAATTCCCCTTGTGAACCATTTAACGGTAAAGCATAGCTTAAGAATGGGGCTGATTTTTCAAGATATTTAATACTTTTAGATTTCCTTGAATGTACCCATTGAGCCTTGTTACTTTTCTTCATTTCTAAAAAGAAAGAAAATTTTCGTGGGTCAATTTGATTTGGATCACAATCAATCTCTTCCTGTTTGGTGGTAAGAAATTCTTTGTAAACAGTTGTAGTATATAAGCCATTCCCTTTGGATTTTACTTCGACAACCAGAAGATTTTGGTCATTGTCTTTAATCATGCGGAACATTTCGCCTGTCTTAGCATCAAAATAGGCAAAGCCATCGTAGTCTTTTTTTGATTTTAGGTTCTCCATAATAAAAAGAAGCAGATCTT
>DBCB01000004.1:9168-12209 GCA_002303765.1 Planctomycetaceae bacterium UBA969 | reverse complement strand
ATTACAAAATATGTCAGAATAATACACTTAAGGGTAGCTCGGTTTTTCTGGTGATCGTAAAATAGAAAAAATTATTTATCTTAAATTCCAACTAAGAGACTCATCAACATGATAAAAAAAAGCCCTCGAATATATTTATGGCTTTGTTGTGAAGGTTGGTGTAAATTTGGACCATACGAATGGTTAAGGTTCGATGAGAATGGATCCATCATTGATCAAGATGGAAATGTCATTGCAAAAAAAGACCAAAATCGACCAGTATGGAAAACAATTGAAACACATTCGCTGTATGAATGGTCTAATCCAACCATAAATACCTCTTTTTTACATCCACACTCAAATTGTGGGGCTCATCCAAAAAAGAAATCTAATTAAATTGTGAAAGCATTATTTTCTAAATTAAATCCAAAAGTTAAATTGATAACTTCGTGTTCTTCAATTATTTGGACCGCTTCTGAAATATTCCGTCAAACACTATGTTCAAGAATCTTTCGCCCACTGTAATCTATCAGCAAAATCTGCTGCATTTTTTATTCGTTTTTTAGTATTGTTCCTTAACGCCTCATAAAGAACTTGACCTAGTTTTCCTGGAACCAAATCAGGTTCAAACTCAGAAAAACTAGAAATTTTTGGATTATTAAAATCAAGGCTATAATAAATTGTAGCTGCAAGGCTAAAGACATCTGAAGCGGCATTAGGTTCTATTCCTCTTAATTGTTCTGGTGGCGCAAAGTTAAGATCTGCCAAAAAAGGACTTTTGCCCGCAGCACGATTATTAATCGACAACCCATAATCAGTAAGAACAAGCTTACTTTTATCAGGTGATAAAACAAAATTACCAGGTTTTATATTCCTATGAAATACGTCTGATTTATGTGCTACTGCAAGATCACGGGCAAGAGGAATAAAAAGTTTATAAATCATATCGTGATTAAAAGGCAAACCTGTAATTCTAAAATACTTAGAAAGCAATTCTCCTTCAATAAAATCCATCGTATGGAACCAAGTTTTAAATTCAGCGCTAAACCTAGGATAACTCAACTGGACAACATGATCTAATTTCGGTAGCTTTAACAAATTTATTAACAAATGAATATATCTGTTAATTGTTTTTTCACATTTAAAATCTTGATGAAGCAATTTTAAAACCTGTTTTTTGCCGTCTTTTTCAGCCAAATAGTTATAACCCCAACTGCTCGTTTTAGAAAGAGTCTTCTTTAACTCCCACCCCTACAAGTTGACCTTCTTTAGGCGCTTGGATAACATAATTTCCATAAATTGCGCTAACCAATACTTCCATATCCTCATTAAAACCTTCACCCGAACGAACTCGAATCGTATTTAAATTTATTAAATTCTCAAAACCATCAAAAGGTATCAAATCAGTTGCTGTAAGTAGTTGAGCATTTAAAACAAGAACAGGGATTATTTTCATCCCAGATTCTAACGCAGTTCTGACCTCTATTTCTACAAAATCTTTAACTCCTTTTGAATTTCTATCCTTCAATTCAGAAAGCCAATTTGGTCCAATAATTATTAAAGCACATTTAGATTCAGCCAACTTTTTTTTAATAACTTCAAAAAAATCAGCTCCAGGGTTAATTCCTTCATGATCACGAAAAACATAATCTCCGCCAAGTTCAACAACCAAACGATCGCGGATTCGCCCGGCAATATCTTCACTATCACATTGACGGTAAGATATAAAAACGGACTCCTGAGGAACAGGCAATTCATCTATGATCAAATTGCTCATAATTAATTTTTCCTAATAAGTTTATTTTTAAACGGACTAAATTTAATTATTCTTATTTTCATTTGCTTTGCCAATAGCTTTTTTGACAGATTATTGAAAAGCTGAAAATCGATTACTTAGGTTTTAGTAAACTATGTTATGCCTCGGAATTCAGAAACTTACCACCCTCGATCAGTCAAATCGGCACAGGGGCCATCATGTGCATTTGGCCATCTACATTTTTGAGATAGCCATAATTGCTATTGAAACTTAACCCGGTCTCGTAAAAGGCCTCACTCGTTCCGGCGATCAGCAGGCTATAACCTTCTGCATGGACTGTCGCTGAAACTCTGAGAAGAGCCTTTAAGATTGAGTGACTGTCGTGCCCGGTGAATATCTTGGAATCAACAGTCAACTCCACCCGATAACCCTCAAAGACCTGTGTGCGCCCGGTCAATACCGTACCCATACGGTAGGTACCCACTGAATCGGTACCGTCAGACCTACGAACCTGGCATTCGCCACTGGTAAAGTTAAAGAATTCGCGCATGGTCATCCTTCCCGTCTAAAAGCAATCAGTCCGCCTGGTGTATTTGAGACTTTTCAACATCCAAAGTTTGGATGGTCTAATCCAACCATAAATACTTCTTTTTTACATCCACACCCAAATTGTGGGGCTCATCCAAAAAGACAGACCAAGTAATAAATTTAAATTGCAGGATTTGCTACAAACGAAGCAATATATCCTGCAATTTGTTTTTTAGAACTAGGACTAAGATTTGTGTGCAAATGCGACAAGGATGGAAAAATAAATGCACACTCTTTTTTGCTTCCGCTTTGATTACTAGCAGATTCATCATTCAATTTTTTTATATATGTATAAAACTCCAAATTGTTTTTTAGGGCCATTCCAACTGGAAAAGTCTCATCCTGCAATCCTTGGATAAAAAGAATTCGCTGGGGACATGTTGAAAACCAAGGAGATAAATTATTATCTCCCCACATTATGCTTTGAAACACTGGATCACAACTTCCCCTAACCCGTTCAAGTTCGCTTAAAACTCTGCTCCAATCTTCTGCTGAAAATTTAAAAGGTTTAAAAGTATTTCCGAGAATATTCGGATCAAGGCCAGCTATTTTCCAATTTGAAAAAAGCACAGACAAGGAAGAGACCTTTTCCTGCAGTTCAGCAGCAGCGCCCATGGCGGCGGCACCTCCCAAAGAATAACCTAAAAGATGAATTTTAATTTTAGAATCGCCCAGGCCGAATTTTTCCTTGTCATTGTGGATTGCTTTTATCAATTTA
>DBCB01000004.1:2102-9118 GCA_002303765.1 Planctomycetaceae bacterium UBA969 | reverse complement strand
ATACAAAAAAGCCCCATTCTCCCTAAGCCTTTCAAGCGGCGCAAATATTCTTTCACCTTGATTGCTAAAATCGGCACCACGATCAAAATGGAAAGGCAATGGAAGTAATATTGCAGCTATGTTTTGTTTATTTAGCTCCTCTGCAATAAATTTATAATAATAAGTTTGATTCAGAAGGCGGTTATTCACCTTTTCTTCCATTGCCCCATCCAAAAAGCCATTTATCATAATAACGATTTCGGTGACTGATTTGTTGCCTTCTGGCAACCAAAGTTTGAGGTTCGCCAAAAGGTTACCAGGGAAATTTTGCAAAACCTCGTATTTTGTGTCAAATTTGAACTCTATTAATTTTGTTGGCATTTGTTTCTCCGTTAGCTTGTTCAATAGTTATTAAAATTTAGGATTCGATTATTTAGGTTTTAGCTAACTAATTTATATATCTTTAACCAACTCCCAAAATCCCTGTTTTTAAATTTTCGTTAAGGCACTTAAGAAAAGGTACTAATCAGAATTACGATCATTTTTTAAGTTATCAAACTTCTCGGCCATTGTGGGATTACTCTTGGTCAATTTCTTGATAGTCAAGTCGTCAGCTTTATTGTTTGCTAAACGAAGATTGTTTTCAGAACCAAGCAGCGCATCCTTAGTTTTTTGAAGATGATCGATGGTTTTGTCAATTTCCTCAATAGCCGTTTTAAATTTCTTGGATGCTAAATCGTAGTTTCTAGCGAAGCTTGTCTTGAAGGTATCAAGGTCACTTTCAAATGTCGTGATATCAATATTTTGTTCTTTCACCAGGGCTAGTTCCAACTTGTATTTTAATGCGTTCTGGGCTGCGTTTCGTAACAGCGTAATAATTGGAATAAAGAATTGCGGTCTTACAACATACATTTTAGGATAACGATAGGAAACATCAACAATCCCAGAATTGTAAAGCTCGCTATCAGGTTCAAGAAGTGAAACAAGTACCGCATATTCGCATTTTTTTTCAATTCGGTCTTTGTCAAGTTCCTTAAAAAAATCTTCATTTTTCTTCTTGGTAATAGTTTCACTATTCTCATTCTTCATCTCAAACATAATCGAGACTATTTCCGTGTTCGCCTGACCAAAATCGCGAAAAATATAATCTCCCTTGCTTCCACTTCGAGCATCATTATCTTTCTCAAAATGTGCCTCTGGGAACGCAGTTGCCCGGATGCGATTGAACTCTGTCTCACAATGCTGCTCCAAAGTTTCTCCAACCATTTTAGTTGAAAGGCGGACCTTCATATCCCTAAGGCGCTCAATCGTATCATCACGATCCTTGATTTGCGTCTCATACTTATCCTTAAGGGCCTTCTCCCCAAGTTCTTTTTCAAATTTCGCAAGTTCAAGTCCGTTTTTCAGACTATTTCGCTCATTTTCTATTGCATTTATCGCTTCATTAACTGCAAGCTTCTTAGTCAATTCACTGGCTTCGAGCTTACCATTCAGTTCTTGGATTTTAGCATCCTTGAGCGCTACACTCTTATCCAACTCACCAGCGGCCTTAGTTTTCTCAAGCTCAACAGCAGTAAGTTTCTCCTTCTCGGCTAACTCTAATCGCGCATTTAACTGCTTTTCGAATTCTTTATCGCGAACCTGCTTAAGAATATCCGCATACCCGGTCTCATCAATTTTGAATGCTTTGTTGCAATTTGGACATATGATTTCATGCATAATTACTTATCCTTTAACCCTAAGATTTTTTGCGAATTGTATAACTAAACATTAAGAGAAACCAAGGCCGCTTCCCTTAAATATGTTATCTGTTTTATATAAAAATACTAGTTTTTAACTTCCAAGGTGCGGTTTTAAATCAAATTCATACTTATTAAAAAATACAATTTTTTAGCACAACCAAAGGAAGGCTTACATCTAAGCAAGCAACTGAAACGAAAAGCTTTTTCTACTTAACAAATGCTGCGCACATCCACTCCGTTATCCAGACACTCTGATACTTCATAATAAATTGATATCGCCTTAAATTAATAGGGCAAAATACGCCATAGCTTTTTAAGATTCTTCGGGATTCCAACAATCTTCAGCTTTCCTAGCAACTTTACTATCTCTGCATCTTTATCAGGCATCCGGCCATTTCCTAAAAACGATTGGGCCATGCATTCATTTTACTTTTCGCCACCTACAGAGCATTCCTTCATTTATTCCAAATGCCTCCGATACTTTTCAAATTATCATACCTTTTTGCTCTACCATTTGGATGGAACCAATCTTTTATTTAAGGCATAAGTCTTTCGCTTCGACATTGTTCATCCCTTTGTTTATTTAATTATTTCATGGCCTGATACTAACTTTCCATTCGTTAATTTTTTTTAGTGGCAGGTCAGTTGCTTTATTTGTTAATTTGTAGTGAATAAAATTTTAAAGTAGGTTAATATTCCTTTACTTAATTGACAGAACTACTGATTAAACGGAATTTTAATTCAGGTAATAAGCTGATAACGAATTATTTTAGGTCACGTTAAGAACGGCCTAAATCAAGATGTAATTGAGATTGCCTTACATTGCCTTTGTTTGCAGGCTGATTGGCGGAAATTTTATGTGTTACTTATTTAGGTGTCGCCAAGCTCGCAAACTAATGATCATGGATTGCGAATAATTGAAGAAAATTTATGATCGAGATTAAAGTGATTGAAATTCTTAAACAAGTCAAGAATTCAATTTACTCTGCGTAAGTTTGCCTGAAAACATGTTTAATAGGTGTCAACAGTGATTTCATCAACTCAATTGCTTATTCATTTAACTCCTGAGCGCACTGTAGCGTTCAACGGATATTATTCGCTGGACCGAATTGTGGGCGGGCCACCTGAGTTATTAAAGTGGTTGGAAACACAGCTCGGATTGCCACAAGCGGACGTGCATAGAGCAGCGCGTGTGATGCAGTATGCAGATGCTTTGGACAAAGTAATTGAACCTTGTTTTGCGCAGAGCTTTGCTACGGATCGCTGGGAGACAGCCTCGGATCTATTGCATCGACGCGATGAGCTTTTGATGTCCGGTTGGGATGGTAAAATGAGTCAAGGATGCCCTAAAATTACCGTGGATCTTGCTGCTGCTGAGGCGGCGTATGCAAAATCTTTTTCTGGGGAATATGAAAGGATAGCAGAAGTCAGCAATGCTCTCGATGCAGGACAAGTATTGCCTGAGCATAAGTTGTATTTGGCCGACTGTGTCGAATCGTGGCCGATGGCTTGGAAAACAGTTTTGAAGAAGTTGAGTCTATGCGATTCGGAAGCTTTCTTACCGAAAGCTCCCGATGGAATGGCATTATATCGGGCTGGAAATGTGGTTCGAGGATTGGTGGAATCCCCATTTGACTGTGATTTAAGTCTACGGGTAGCGCAAGCTCGCAGTGAGACCGCCGCTGTAGAGTTCCTTGCGGCAGCATTTTCGAAATCACCTAAAACGATGGCTCACACCATAGTTTACTGTGAAGATGATGCACTGGCAGTACGACTGGATGCTTGTTTGCGCCGGATCGGTTTACCGACCATGGGTGCTACACTGCAAACACGGGCACATCCTGTTCTGCAGGTTTTACCATTGGCATTAGAGTTATGTTGGGAGCCTGTTGATCCACAATGCCTATTGGATTTCTTGACACTACCCATAATTCCGTTTCCAAGAGCAATTGCCTCGGATTTAGCGAGGGCTCTCGGCAAAGAGCCTGGCCTGGGGAGCAGTACTTGGCAGCAGACCTTCGATGAACTATGTGCTTGTTCGGAAAACGACAAAGAGAAACCTGGGGAGCTGAAACAACGCCTTCAAGATTGGTTTAGTGGCCAACGTTCACCCCAGGGGGACCCGATTTCGACAGCCTTGGTTGCCAAGCAATGCAAAAAGGTTGCTAAGTGGGCCATCGGTCGGGCAAGCTTAATTTGGAAGGACGAGAATCAAACTCTTGGAAAACCATCGCCATCTGATGAACAAATTGCACTTGCCCTAAGTGAAGCGGCCACACAAGCTTCGTTACTCGGAGGCCTAGTCGAGCTTTCCGGTAAGCTTTCCGGTAACACGATTACCAAGCCCCAACTGGGTCGGCTTACGGAAGAGGTGATGGACCGCGGAATCGAATCGAAGCCATGTCAGACCGCAGAGGATGGCCCAACTCGTGTTCGGTCTTTGGCAGAAATTAATGACTACTACGGTCGTCTCATTTGGCTTGGTACAACCACATCAGACCTACCTCCTGGAAGATGGTCGGTAAAGCAACGGCGAGAGTTTAAGCTGGCTGGCATCGAAATCAATGACGGGACCGCAGAGCTTCGGTCCCTGCGTGCTGCGGAAGCACGAGGGCTAAGTCGGGCAAAAGAATCCATGCTTGTTATCCGATTCCCGCAAAACGAAGAGCAACGTGAACATCCACTATGGCTGGCAATTGCCCACAAGATATCTGAATTCCACAAACCGCAGGAGTGGAAACCATTCGCAATTGAGGATTTGATTCGTGAGAACAAATACGAAGCGATTACTCCATTTACATTTTCCTGCGAGTCTGTCTCAGTTCAACCGCCTCAGCCCAAGCGTTCAACCTGGAGTATTCCTGCTACCTTGCTTCGCGATCGGGATACCACTTCCGCTTCAGAGCTGGAAGACCGACTTGCTTGTCCCTTAAAATGGACTTTGCGTTATCAAGCTAGTTTGCATCCTAGCGAGATCGCGCGATTGCCAGATGAATTTCAACTTCGGGGGAATTTCTTTCATAAGATTCTCGAGAGAGTCTTCGGTAATGGCGACGATTTTCCTGCGGTAAGCGATGCTATCCGGCTTGTCGGGCAAGCATTTGATGAACGTTTATCGTTAGATGCTGCTCCACTGGCACAGCCCGAAAAACGAGTGGAAAGCCTAAGGTTGAAGAATGAACTTTTGAAAGCCACGGATTTGTTTGTTACAACACTGACCGCTGGTGGCTATCGAAGTGTGAAAATCGAAGAGCCTCCCGAGGGCAAAGTATTTGGCAAAGAGCTAAAGGGATCTATTGACTGTTTGGCTCAGGCTGATGATGGTCGGGAAGCGGTGATTGATTTTAAGTACGCCGGTCGCACTAAGTTCGACAAAATGATTTCCGAGGGCAGGTCAGTCCAACTTGCTACTTACGCAATTAGTAGAAAACAAGTAACAGGAAACTTTCCTGCAGTCGCATATTTGATTCTATCCGATGGAACCATCTTTACACCGACCGGAGGAGCTATAGCGGGTGTCAAGCCTGCTCATCTTACCAAAGGACCATCGATCGAACAAGTTTGGAACAATTTTTCGACTGCGATTACGGCTGCCGAAAGTTGGCTGACCACTGACGATCCTGTGCCAGCAAGACCTATCCAAAATCCGACTGATTGGCCATCAGGTTCTGAATTGGTATTAATCAATCCTTTGCCAACTGACGAGAATCAAAGCGTTTGTCGTTATTGCGATTTCACCAGACTTTGCGGCTTGGAGGAAACAAGATGAACGATACTTTGGAACTAATCCGTGCAGGAGCAGGCAGCGGAAAAACTTACAACTTGTGCGAAACAGTTGCAGAAGCTGTTAATCAAGGGTTAGACCCAGCACGAATCATGGCAACAACATTCACCAAGAAAGCGGCATCTGAATTGAAGGGCCGGATTCAGTCAAAATTACTCGCCGGCGATGGCAATCCTGAAGCGAACCAGCGAAATGCCGATCGTTTGGAACTTGCAGCAATCGGAACCGTCCACTCAGTGGCTCATCAAATCTTATGCCGTTATGCAATTCAGCTAGGACTTTCAACACGATTGGAAGTAATGACTGAAGAAGCATCAAAACGAATTGTCGCCCAACAACTCAGTGAATTGCCAATTGATGGGTGGAAGACTTTAGACGAATGTGCCCATCGATTCGGAATCAACGATCTGAAATTGCCATTGTCGACGCTATTAGATGCAAAGCGTGGAAATAAAATTAGCAATGATTTATTTCGATCCCAGCTAGAAAATTCCGCCAAGCGTGTTTGCCAAATGATGGCACCACTTGAAAACTTGCAAGGCGGAAATTTTGATGAATTGTTAACGATGATCAGTGATTGTCTTAATAACCAGACGCTTAAAACTTGTACAACAAAGAATTCTGAAGCTGCCCTAAAAAAACTGCGAGATCTTACAAATCTCCGAATTGGAAAATGGGGTGTTTACGCCGAAGCTTCACGATTAGAAGCTGGCAAGAAGTCTGGAGCTGACGCAGTGCTTGCTCCGTTGAGAGTTCTCGGAGCTACCGTGCGAAATTTAAAAGAGCTTCATGATGACATTGTTTCTTTTACATCGCAGCTTGCTGAACACGTAATCCTGATAGAATCTGGCTGTCAGAATTACAAGACTCAACGTGGATTGGTTGACTTTACGGATTTGGAAACACTATTTCTCGATGCATTGTCCGGAGATCAACTCGCAGATTTGATTGCTGAAGATTTTTCTATGGTACTCGTTGATGAATTCCAAGATACCAACCCACTTCAACTCGCTATCTTCCAAGCTATTCGCCGAATCTCGCCACGAAGCCGTTGGGTAGGGGATCCAAAACAAGCCATTTTCGGATTCCGTGGTACAGATCCTGGTTTAGTTGATCGTGTTTGGCAGCAGTCGCAAAGCGCAAAACGAGGAACATTACCAAGTAATCGAAGAAGCCAAAAAGGCTTAGTTGAATTCATCGGGAAAATTTTTACGCCCATTTTTGGAAACGATGCCCAACAAACTCATGTTAATCCTCGGCAAGAACGAGGGATCGAACGTTGGCTGCTTGACACTACCAATCAAGATGAAGATCCTTTTGCGTTAGCCTCAGGAATCCTCGAATTAAAAAATGAGGGCGTACGTTTAGGAGACATCGCTATCCTCGAACGAAATAACTCGGCAATCAAAAAATTAGCTTCTGCCCTTGAGCAGTCGGGAATCGATTTTCTCTTTGAAAGTTCAGGACTATTATCGACTCGCGAAGGCGTAATGACAATTGCAGGCATGAGG
>DBCB01000004.1:0-2063 GCA_002303765.1 Planctomycetaceae bacterium UBA969 | reverse complement strand
TTGCAGGCATGAGGTTGGTTGCTGATCGCAATGATTCTTTAGCTGCCGCGACACTGAAACATATCCTGTCAGACCCTAGGCAGCCGACCCCGCAATGGATTATCGATAGGCTAACCACACAGCAAACGCATCGAATTGAACGTGAGAATGATCATGCAAATGGAACAAAAGCCAAATGGCACCTTCCTTGGGAGACTGATGTGGATTTGCTGCAACTCGAATCCATAAATCGAAAGACTTCCTCCCCGCATTCGGTATGTGGAGAGGTCATAGAAGCCCTTGATTTATCAAATCGTATTAGCAGTTGGGGAGACGTTGCGCAACGATGTTCTAATCTCGATTCTATACTAAAACATGTTGCCAACTATGAAGATGAAATGCTTGGATCGGGGCAAGCGGCTACTTTAGGAGGTGCTATTCTCTACCTGGAAAAGCTTGCATCTGAAAATAATGACATCAAGTTCCCGCCATATGGCCAGGATGCCGTCACGATCTTGACATACCATAAAGCAAAAGGGTTGCAGTGGCCAATCGTAATCCTTAGCGGCCTAAATAATGATCGAGAACCGAATCTTTGGGAGCCGCATGTTAGCGGGGGCGGCGAAAATATCGAACGGCCATTACTTGGAAGAACCATTCGTGCTTGGACATGGCCTTTTGGTAAGTCCGATGGTCAGTTCCCGAAGTTAAGGACCGGAACTAATTTGGAATCCGATGCGATGAATTCGACCGAGGGGGAGCAAAGAGCAAAAGAAGAATTAGATGAAAGCATGCGGCTTCTTTACGTCGGCTGTACTCGAGCAGAATCAAAATTAGTGTTCGCTCACCGTTTAAAACCAAACACTTACGCTTGGTTGAAACAGATCCAAGAAATTGACTCTATCCTTCCAATCGATAGAAATCCAGGTGAACATAAACTGGAAAATATTGATACAACATACTTTATTCGCCGCTTAGCCCAGTCAACGGCGACGCCCACTGATAGTAGGAGGAGTGAAACTTGGCTTCATTTGTCTAGAACCAATCCAGACTCATCACTACCAAGATTTCATTCTCCAAGTCAAGCAAAGAGCAGTTCAGAAAAATCGGGATCATTTAATTGTAATTTGATTGAACTGACCGGCAATTCGTACTTCCCAAGTGAAGTAAATGAAGAAGAGTATGCTGCTCTTGGTCACGCCGTCCATGCTTATATGGCTGCTATTCCATCGCTCATCAAAACAGGTAAAGATCGAAAGCTAGTTGTTGCTGAAAAGTGCTTAATCACTTTCGGTGTAGAGGGCAAACTAGCCAAAACCACGCTTGTCGAAGTCGGTAATCGCTTTGCCCAATGGGTGGGATTGACATTTCCAAATGCAAAATGGAGAACGGAAGTTCCTATAACTGCACGCCGAACCGAAGGTGGAACTTGGAATGGAACTGTAGATCTAATCTTAGAATTACCTGATGGTAAACTCATCGTGATCGACCATAAGAGTGCACCAATACGTAGGTCACAATGCGAATCGAAATCAATGCAATTTGCCGGCCAACTAGCGGCTTATAAAGAAGCACTGATGAATCAAGGAACAACCGTCGATTCGACTTGGATTCATTTTCCACTTGCTGGCGTTATGGCAAACTTACTAATCGTGTAGTGTTTCAGCATAAGCAGAACAGATAAAAAGAAAGCATTTTGAGTAGTTTGAATAAGACTCTCCAAAAGTGGCTAGGAAAATTGCACCATGAGCTTTAAGTTGCAAATTCTTGTGTTAGAAGCATAGAAATACTGATCATTACTCGGCCAGCAATTATCTTGGCCGAATTCTCCCCGCCAAATTTTACCGATTTATCGAGTCGAATTAGTGTTATTAGTTTGACTGCTTATACTTATCAAAAGTTTTTTTCGCCTTGCCATTGAGGCTCACAAAACCTTGATGACGGGCTAGCGCCTCTGCTCCTTTGTCACTCAAGCTAGCTAAGCCGGAGAGGGACAAAAAACCTTTATGCTTGGATAGGGCCTCTGCCCCCTTGTCACTTAAACTAGCTAGGGAGTGCAGGGACAAATTCCCTTCATGCTTGGC
>DBCB01000341.1:46952-59285 GCA_002303765.1 Planctomycetaceae bacterium UBA969 | reverse complement strand
AAGATATTATGTAATCACCAACAGGCATGTGGTAGATGGCGCCAAGCAAAAAGGGGTAAGTGTAAAATTCTTTACTGGCGACAAAAATGATGCAGACAAAAGTTTTGATATCAACCCGACAATTGCTCGCATAATAGATATTCACCCGACTTCAGACCTTGCATTGATAGATGTGCATGGCGCACGAAACATGCTTGAAGAACAATCCATCAAGCCTGTTCCACTTCCCTCTAAAAAACACACTCCTCAGGTGGGTGAAAATGTTTTTGCGATTGGACATCCGGGCGGGGGAAATAAAATTCTAACCCGCACCCTAAGTAATGGCATTATTTCTGCGGTGGGAAGAAAAATGATGAATTCAATGTTTTTGCAGGTGACTGTGCCATTAAATCCGGGCAATAGCGGTGGGCCGCTTTTCGATGATTTTGGCAGAGTGGTTGGGGTTAACACTTTTATCATCAGAAAAAGCGCAGACAAGATGGGCATTGCACTCGAAGCGCTAAACTTTTCTCTCGAAATTTCGCATGTTTATGAGTTGCTTGAAAGAAATCACGACAACCTTGCTATGAATGAAAACGATGATGCAAATCAAAATGATCAGGCCGCTTCCACTAAAAAAATGGCCCCCGCGATCGCCTTACTTACTGAAAAAGGGTACAAGTTTCTTAATGGAACCCAGACTAAAAGCTCGCAATCTTTTAACCTGGGACCGGGGGGCTCTAGAGTCATCGAATTTGATTCCGGTAAAAGCACTCTCCTAGCTATCACCTCGGGTAGCGTTGGTTCCGAAGACATCGACCTTGCTGTTACGGATAAAAACAATGAACAACTTGCGCTTGAAGATGATGTAGGCGATGCGCCCTCCATTTCATTCCGCAACAAAGAGCCCGGTATGCTCTCCCTAATTGTTTTTAACCCAACCGACAAGCCGACATTTGTTTCGATCGCTTTCCTCGGAAAGTAGCTTACTTCTTTGACACCATAGCTGTTAATTTTGCCCCCAACGCATCAATTCGCTTCTTGCATTCCTCCCTTGCAGCCGTAAAACCTGCAACCGTTGGATTGCTGGTTTTCAAATAATCCATGATTACTGCTTCTGCAGCCATATATTCCGCACAAGCATTGGCAATAAGTGATGCAGTGCCATGCGGGATGGTGGTTACGCCGTTTCTGTCGGCATGAATAATGTCACCCGGAAAAATAGTGACCCCGCCAACATGAACGCCAACGCCAATATCCAAGATTTGGCAATAGCCGTGAGCGCAGGCGGTTCCCGAGGTAAAAACAGGGAAATCAATTGCAGCAACCTGATCCAAGTCACGGCCTGTTCCACTGGTAATCAAGCCAGCAGCGCCAAAAGTTTTATAGGTGGTGCACATGACTTCGCCAAAAGTTGCAGATGCTGATGGTTCGTCAAGATCTTGAAACACAACAACTGCGGGCCCCGGGAACTTTTTAAAATCTTCGAGTTGCCCAGAAAGCCCTGCATACACATTCCCACCTCGGGGGGGGGCAGCGGACCTAAATGTTGCAGTGCTGGCATAACCAACCATAGGGGGAAGAGAAGGGAAACATGCCTGAATTCGTTTATCCATATATCCTGAAGATCTGGGTCTTAAATCAAGTAACTCGACCACATTACAAATAGTAGGTGTGTCATATTTGCGTAAAAGGCTGATTAGCTCTGGGGTTAGTATTTCAAACTGCATTTTAATCTCCTTAAAGAAAAGTTATCTAGGGGCTAATTATTACACATCTACAGTACAAACGAAATAATTTTGATTGTACCTTTCAAGGTTTGGATAGATAATAAGAATAGCTGTTTGCGTTTACAGTACAATGAGATAGTGTTCATGAATATTTTTTTGGGCATCACTTGGATTCTGCTTGGAAGTGGACTTTTGCTATATGAACCAATTACGGGCAATCCCAGTCCTGGAATTAAATTAGGAGATAGCACCCTAAATGCTGGTTGGTTGGCCTTATTACTTGCTGGATGGAATGGAGCTAGGCTTTGGTCGTCTTTTTCTTTTCAAAAAAATGATCAAATGCGAAGGTATGCTTTAATGCAACGAAGCCGAACCAGACAAAGTGAAGAAAGACCGATTCATGAAGAATTTCGTTTTGATGACACCAACCCGCCCCAGCCTAAATAGGATCTAGAATCCAAATAATCAACACGAAGTTGTATAGTTAATAAGGACATGAAGTCGAACAACCTCCAATACAATCAAACCCCAGAAATTGAAGAAACTATTTCGTTAAATTGTTTCATGAAGTTACAACCCTAGGCTAAAATGCAGTTACCATGATATATTTTTCAGGAAATCGAATGACAAAAAGCGTAACGGATTTATTTAAAGTTGGTTTGGTGCTTTTTTTCACCCTTCTAGTACAAGGTTGCAAAAAAGAAGATATTACCGCCTACGAAGTGAATCGACTCGATCCCCCAGAAAGAACCTCTTCAACCAATGAGCCCGTTCGCTTATTGGCTGCCATATTTTCCAAGGGGGATTCCACTTGGTTCTTTAAGCTGATGGGCCCTGCTAGCAAACTTTCTACGAAAACAGAAGAATTTGAAACCTTTGTTCGCACAGTTAGATTTGGTGCGGAAGGTTCGACTCCCCCCATTCAATGGAATGCCCCAAGCAATTGGAAAGCCGGCAAAACCAACGAACTTCGTTTCGCCACTTTCCTTATCGATCCAGAAGCAAATCCAAAGCTGGAACTTACTGTGATTAAGTTGGGCAAAGATGCAGGATCTATTCTTGCCAACATCAATCGCTGGCGAGAACAAGTAGGATTGGGGCCTGTATCCGAAGGCGACCTCCCAACCATTATCAAAAAAGAAACCATACAAGGTGTTGAAGCCATACTTGCAGACTACACAGGCCCCGGTGGTAAAAAAGGTGCAATGACTCCACCTTTCGCAAAGTCTTTCCCAAAAATGCCCGTTAATCCGCCCGCTAATCAAGCCTCACCTGGTGTGAAAGAATTCAAGAAACCAGACACTTGGGAGCAAGTTCCTAATTCTGCGATGAGCCTTGCAACCTTCAAAGTGAATGAATCTACAGGAAAAGCCGACATCACTCTTACTCCGCTTGCTGGCCCTGCTGGTGGGTTGGAAAGTAACATCAATCGTTGGCGTCAACAAGTAGGTCTTGCCCCTCAATCGCCCGAAATGATCACTAGCGCGCTGACAAAACTTCAAACAAAATCCAGTGTTGCGTTATGCATTGATATCGAGGGTACCACTGATCGGATTTTGGGTGCGGTAATAAGCACACCTGATACCACATGGTTTGTGAAGATGAAGGGCCCAAATACGGTTGTTAAAATGCAGAAGCAAAGTTTCGAAAGCTTTGTATCTTCTCTTCAATTTGCAGATGGAGCAAAATAATGAGCGAAACTGAACCTAACAACAACAAATACAACCCTAACAAAAATTCTCAGTTCACCCTCATGAAGCTTTTAAAGCCTCTTGCATCACTTGAATTAACCGTGGTGCTTTTTGTGTTTTCACTCGTCTTAGTTTTTGCAGGCACTTTGGCTCAAGTTGATAACCCAATCTGGACTGCGGTAAGCGATTACTTCCGTTCTTTTTATGTGTTCATCCCCAATCAAGTCTTCGCCCGCTTTTGCCAAACCTTCCGCTGGATATCTCCAACTGCGCAATGGCCAGGTTCTTTTCCTTTCCCGGGCGGTTGGACTATAGGCGGACTTATGCTTGCAAACTTACTAGCGGCCCATGCAGTAAGATTTAAATTTTCGATGAAACGCATTGGTATCATTTCCATCCATGCAGGGATTATTCTTTTAATGCTAGGTGAATTAATTACCGGTATCTTCGCAGTAGAAGGAAATATGACGATCGAACAAGGTGGCGTGACCAATTATCTTGAACTTAAAGAAACATCCGGATTCATGGGAAAAGTCAACGGCCCTGAACTTGCTTTTTCGGACATGTCGATTCCCAAAAAAGAAAAGGTAGTGGTAATTCCAAACCATCTTCTTAGGACCGGAGGAAAGATTTCTACCCCACTTCTTCCTTTCGACATCGAAATCATCAAGTACATGAATAATTCCTCAGTCGAAGAAATCGACCCTGATAAAAAAGAAGAGATTGCTAATCTCGCCAACATTGGGGATGGTGTTAGAATTCGGGCCAACGAAAAAAACGAAGCTTCGGGTACCGATAAAGATCAAAAAATCGACCTGCCTTCCGCATACATCAACCTGATCGATAAAAAAACAGGTAAAAGCGTAGGCACCTACCTTGCCTCCATATGGCTTTCCCTTTCTTCTTTAAAACCAACGCAATCGGTTATTACAGAAGATGGAACAAAAACAGAGATGGCACTAAGGTTTAAACGATCATACAAGCCTTTCTCTATGGAACTCATCGAATTCAAACACGAACGGTACCTGGGCACCAATACCCCAAAAAACTTCTCTAGCAAAATCAAACTCTCCAACGAAAGCCTTAACGAAAACAGGGAAACGCTCATCTCCATGAATAACCCGCTTCGCTACGATGGCGAAACTTTTTATCAATCTGGTTTTCTTCCAAACGACAAAGGAACTATCCTTCAAGTTGTCAGAAATCCAGGATGGATTATGCCCTACCTTTCTTGTTTGGTTGTCTCATTCGGCATGCTCCTTCATTTTGGCATGCATCTTAATACTTTCCTCAAGAAGAGGGCTATTTCCAATGCATAAATCTAATCTTATCGTTCCAGCAATTGCAGTAATTCTTGGATTCGCCTATTTCTACTTTCAAGCTGCACAACCTTCGGACCCTGTAGAAGGATTCCACATTCAGGAATTTGCAAGGTTGCCTATTGTAGACCGTGGACGCGTTAAGCCCATGGACACCTTCGCACGCGTTTCACTCATGGTGATGAACGATGGTTTTCAAACATTCAAGCCCGACATAAGTAAAGAATATGAAAAAGACAAAAGGCAACCCGCAGTGCGTTGGCTGCTTGATGTAATGACCAGCAGGTTTTCAGACAACCATATAGCTGAAAAACACAAAGTGTTTCGCATCGAAAACGATCAACTTCTTGGCCTTTTGGCATTGCAACCCAGACCTGGGCTGCGCTACTCGATCGAAGAATTCGCTCCTCAAATAGGTGAACTCGAAAAGGCTGGCAAAGCTGCAGATCAAAAAGAAAATTCAAAGAAAGATGCCTTTGACAAAAGCGTTTTACAGCTAGCTCATCACTTACAATCTTACATGGAAATCGCATCCTTGCAAACACCCTTGGTGATCCCCGCAGGTAAAGGCGAAGATTGGAAACCTTTCATGCAGGCCGCACTCGAATCACGCAACGCCAACCAAGCTGATCCAAACGCTGGCATGAATCCAACTGTGAGCAAGTTCGGCGAAATGCTTCTTTCCTACCTTAAAAATGAACCCCTGAATTTCAACAAGGCACTTGCTGAATACCGTGAACTAATCACCAAGGAATTGCCCGAACAATCTGAAATCTCAGGTTTCGAAGTGTTCTTTAATCACTTCGCACCGTTCTATCATTGCATTGTAGTTTACCTATTCGTCTTTTTGATTTCATGCTTTGCATGGGTTACTGCGCCTGCAACTCTTAACAAAACCGCCTTCTGGCTCTGCATACTAACTCTTCTTGTTCATACATGGGCGCTTGGTTCAAGAATGCATATCCAAGGCAGGCCACCTGTCACCAACCTTTATTCCTCTGCAATTTTCATTGGCTGGGGCTGTGTTCTTGGCTGCCTCATGCTCGAAGGTATTTATAAAAATGGCATTGGCAATATTGTTGGATCAGTCACTGGTTCATTGACTCTTTTAATCGCGCAGCATCTTTCTGCCGAAGGCGATACTTTAGAAATGATGCAAGCAGTTCTCGACACCAATTTCTGGCTCGCTACGCATGTTACTTGCGTAACTCTGGGTTACACCGCAACATTCGTTGCAGGTTTTCTAGGCATTATCTATGTGGTTATGGGCATAGTAACCACCACACTTACCCCTGAACGCGACAAATCTCTGACACAAATGATTTACGGCGTGGTTTGTTTTGCAATGCTTTTCAGTTTTGTAGGAACTGTGCTGGGCGGCATTTGGGCCGATCAATCCTGGGGTCGTTTCTGGGGCTGGGATCCCAAAGAAAATGGCGCACTCCTTATAGTGATTTGGAACGCAATCATTCTTCATGCCCGCTGGGGAGGCATGGCTAAAAATCGTGGTGTTGCACTCTTAGCAATCGCTGGAAACATGGTCACTGGTTGGTCATGGTTTGGCACCAACCAACTTGGCGTTGGCCTGCACGCCTATGGTTTTAATGATCAACTCGCTTGGGGCCTAACCGCTTTTTGGCTAAGCCAACTTGGGCTTATTGGCGTCGGCCTTATCCCAAGGCAATATTGGCTAAGCAGCAGAATGGTTTCCAAAACCAGTAGCATCCCTGCAAAGTTACAGCCCAAACAGGCTTAACGACATTAGTCAAAAACATTGAAATGGGGATCGAATTGGTATTGCATAGAACAATTCGATCTTCACTCCTAGAGGAATTCGCTTGAGTACTTCCAACAAACAATCTGACCACTCAGATTATATAGCGCGTGCATCGGGTCCTACTCAACAGCACGCTTTTCGCAACGGCCCCAGAATTGTCGCTATCGAAACTCTTATCCCACACGACATCATGGCAGGTTTGGTGCTTCTGCGTATCCACACCGATGCAGGAACTGTTGATGGCACTCCCGTGATCGGGCATGGCGAGTCATACTATATTCCACACGCTGTTGCTGCTACTTTGCACGACTGGATGGCGCGCAGATTACTAGGCGCAGATGCCACTGCGATTGAAAGCCATTGGCGTTTTCTTTATGAACGGGCTTCCGCATTTGGAGCGCGCGGATGTGAACTTCGAGCGATCTCTGCGATCGATCTCGCACTTTGGGACATTCTAGGGCAACTTACCAAACAGCCCATATGGAAGCTTTTGGGGGGCCCAGTTCGTGACCTTATCCCCGTTTACAATAGTTGTGGCGGCCCTTCTTATGGGCGTAGGCCTAAAGGTTCCCCTGATGCTCAAGGTTGGCCAGGCCATGGCGATATTGGCAAACCTGGCCCTCTTGAAGATAATTACAACAGCGTTTACCACGCTGCAGATCTTGCAGAAGAACTTCTTTCTGAGGGTTACACCGCGATGAAAACTTGGTCTCTTGATCAAGTTTATTTAAAGTCGGGTGGGCACCGAATTTCTTGGCCCGATCTTGAACAGGCATTAAAACCCTTGCACGATATCCGCAACAGAGTCGGGCTTAAAATGGAACTGATGCTCGATGGCCATGGGTTCTTTTCCCTGCCTGCTGCATTGCGAATTGCTGAATCAATGCGCGAGATTAAACCATTATGGATGGAAGATATAATCCGGCCTGACTGCGTTGATACCATCGCAGATTTTCGCGATCGAGCGCAAGTACCAATCGCAGTTAGCGAGATGCTTGTAAGTCGCGAAGAGTACCGACAGGTGCTGATTCAAAAAGCTGCAGATTATGTGATGATAGATCCTACTTGGGTTGGAGGAATCAGTGAAACTCGAAGGGCTGCAGAATTCGCCCAAGTGTTTAATGTGCCTGCTCTGATGCATGATTGCACCGGCCCGCTAACTCTGCTTTCAGGATTGCAGATTTCAGCATCCTGTACCAATGTGACTTATCAAGAAACAGTTAGGGCCCACATAAAAACTCTTTACCCCCTACTGATAGATGAGCCAATTAAAGTTGAAAAAGGGCATATTGGATTACCTGCTCGAGCGGGCCTTGGGGCAAGATTGCTTCCCGAACTCTTCTCGCCTGATCATCCGAATTATCGAATTACACGACTCTAGTTTTTAGTACTGTAGAAAGCATTAAAGCGTGAAGGGATTTATCCCCCACGCTTTAATGTTTCTAAATCCTATTATTTTACGATAGGTGCTAACGCATCGAGGTTATCGATTTTCTCGCCACCATCAATGGTGCACATAGCTCTAAAGATTTCTGGTGAGATCTTGTTGGAGATTTCACGAATTTTACCATCAGCCATGATCGCAATCCCGGTGAACTCTTTCTCTTTATTTCGATTAGTTTTTTCGAGAACCAAGAAAGGAGCCAAGGCATCAGGGCCTTCAGAAATACCTGCAATACTTGCACCGCCGCCTGCTATCCAAGGATGATTCTTGTTTTGCTTTATAAGCAGAAGAGCAATGGTATTTGCAGGACCATCCTTAATATCTTCGATTTTTGTAATGCGTTCATAACCAAAAATCCCAGATTTCTTGTTGTCTGCAGAATACTCTCCAGAGGCAAACCCCACCCCTGAAACCCCAATAAAATTAGTTATCCCAAGTTGATTAGCATCGCTAGAAACAGAAGCTCCTTCAACAGGGGTCGCATAAAGAAGATCGGGAATAAAGATACGCGCAACCTGATGGTTTTTCGGATCGCTCCACGATTTGCCTTTATCAACTAATTTCGCAAAACTAACGTAATCACCATTCGAAAAATAAGGCAGTAATTCAACGATCCACCCTACTCTTTTGTCAGGCGCCATTTTCAATCCAAACTTCTTATTGTTGGTTGCTTCTTCCGCTGTACCTCGAGGAAATGCTTTTTTATCGTTTACATACCCCATGACTGCCTTGGAAATAGGGTCTGCACTTTTACCAATCAATTTAGTTTCGAAACTATTTTTCATGGTTACGAGATATTCACCAAAGGACCCTTCAAAAGTTTTTAACATCGCAGGCGGTAATGTTAACTGCCCCCCAATTAACATAATCATATTGCTGGTTGTCGGATCATACTCTGCCATTGCAACGACCATACCATGAGCGCCGGGCTTGATCATTTCTTCTGTTCCTGCAGAACCTGGAGGGGGAGCATTAGGGTTGGGCGCGGCGGAGGGATCACCACCTGTTTTATCCTCAGTCGTGGCATTTATATCTAACTTGGCCTCCTTCAAAGCAAGGGGGAGTTTCTTGACTAAAGGGAAGGCAAGTTTAACAAAATCTGAAGCAACTTTACGATCTCTGCTCACTGCCATTAATGCAACACCTTGAGTATCCAAATCGATTTTTTGAAGGAAAAACACCAGATGCTCAAGCTTGGAAAAGTTCTTGATCTGATTAATAATATCGGGTGGAATTGGTGCTCCACCAGGGGTTTTATAGGTGCTTAAAAAAGCAGATGCAACCGGAATGACCGCAGCCAATTCTCCCAAATCCACACCTACTGACATCATCGCCCCAAACTTTTCTTCTGCCACTTGCATCACTTTTGCAAATCGTAAGGGTAAGGTTTCATAATGATTTCCTTTAACCGAAACAGGCGGAGCAACAGGCATAGGCGGGGCATTGGGATCCACAGGCTGCCCATTTGGCATTGGCATGGGTGGCGGTGAGCCAGGAGGCATTGGCATAGGAGGCATTGGGTTATTTGGATCTACAGGCTTGGGTGTTTCTGGCGGGGGCGCTGCCATTGCTATCTTCTTGGGTTTGCCTTTATCTTTCTTTAGGTAATCATTCATCTTTTCTTCGGAAGCAATAACAATCGTTCTGCTATCAGCAAGAAAAAAGGATAGTTTTTCATTGCTTTCGAAACCAAGCATCAAAGAACTTAAGGAATCAAGTTGGCCAGGGATTTTACTCCATTGCAAGCCTTCGAGTGGAGGCTCTTGAGTTAACGACAAGCTTTTATCCATATGGGCCTTTTTAAACGGTTCTTTAGACCGTAGGATGGCCATTTTCCAACTCTTCTTTAGCGGATTAAAATCCGGCAGCATGCTACTTTTCGCAAGCATGATTTGCTCAATACTCTCAAGCGGAACCCCAAAAGTTTTTGCAAAGTCTTTCGTATTAAATGCGCCGGGCGTAGTAAAAAGAACCTTGGCAAGCATGCTATTAAAAAAAGATTCCATCTTAATAATTGCGACAACTTTGCTATCGCTGGGCAGTCGAATGGAAACGTCTGGGTCAACCCCATCACTTTTAGCCACTACCGGTGCTTTCTCTTCTTCCTTTGGCTTTTCTTCAGGGGTTTCTTCGGGTTTATCATTCGGGCCATTAGGAGTTACAGGGGTTGGTCTATTGCGCTTGCCCTTTTCAGCAACTTTTGTTTTTGAACTATCTTCCCCACCAGAAAACAAAAACATGGCCGCAACAATAGCTACAAGTGCAACGCCCCCAACTGCACCACCAATGATGAGCATTTGCTTGTTTTTAGCACCCGCTTTACTAGGCGCCTTTTGACCTGATTCAGCTTTCTTTATTTCTTGCTTAGCCTTGGCTGCTGCTTCTTTACCAGCGGCTTTTGATTTTACTGGGGGTGCTTTTTTATCATCTGCGGGCTTACCTTTCGAAGGGGCCTCAACCAAAAAGCGGAACTTACATTTCGTGCACTCGGTCTTTTTGCCTATTAAGGTTTCATCCTTAATAGATACCATCGCTTCGCAACTTGGGCATTGCTGTTTGAATTCGCCTGCCATTATTCAACTCTCCTATGAACTTCAGCATTTAAGTGCACTTTATTCAATATACCTAGCGACATCATCTTACTGTATTTTTATTGTTAATACGCAAGTCTTTCCTTAAAAAATTTGAATTCTTAAGAGGTTATCTCATACATCCAGAGGTATAATAAAAAATCAAAATAAGGATAAACCATGACTCGAGCATTAAACCCTAGACAACTACTCTTACTAAGCTGCACCATGCTTGCGGGATTGGTTCTTTTTGCCACCGCCTTTTTCTCGATCGGTTCAAGAGGATGGTATGGCAAAGATTCCCTTAATCTAAAAACAGCCTTTCTGGATATTCGCGGTGTAGATGTTGGAACCCGGATTCGAATCCAAGGGATGGATGCAGGGGAAGTCGTATCCATCAAAGCACCAGAAAACCCAGGTGCTGCTGTGGTTCTTGGCCTGAAAATCCAAGGATCTTACAAAAAGCTAATCCGAAAAGATGCGGTTGTTTCTATTGCGTCTGAGGGGTTGCTGGGGGCCAAGGTTTTAGAACTCTTCCCAGGTTCGCCGGCCTCTTTGAGTGCCGAGAATCAAGATTTACTCGCGAGCAAGCACAACCCGGAGATTTCAGACATATTAGCTGAGGTATCTGATATGCTTGGAAAAATTCGCAAGGGTGAGGGTTCCTTGGGAAAGCTGACTCAAGACACCAAGCTTTATGATTCTTTGGTACAACTCGCCAATCAAAGCCAGCAGACCATGCAAGCTTTTCAACAGGATGCAGACGCTCTCAAGAAAATGCCTATTGTTCGGGGATATATTGAAGATCCGATGCAGATGATTGTGCGATCAAATGCTGACATGAAACGAAAGACCATTAATAGTTCTGGTATTTTTGAACCCGGGAGTGCTATCTTAAGTATCGAGGGGAAAAAAATCCTCGACAAGGCATCTGAATGGTTAATGGGATTTCCCAAAGATAGTGATATTGTAGTTGCCGGGATAATGACTGCGGGAACAGCCGACAGAGAAACCCTCCGACTATTAACCAGGCAGCAATCAGAAACGGTTTCAGACTACCTGAAAAACAATCATGCTATTCATAAGAATGGTTGGTTTTCGAGGCGCAAGGTTAGCCCGATTGGCTTGGGGGATAAGACTTATCCGGGGCTTGAAGCAACGCCTGAAACAGAAAGCTCACGCATTGAGTTATTGGTATTCATTAATCGAGGCTAAAGAATGGAATCTGGTACAGTAAAGCCTTTAAAAGAGAACGAAAAAGAAGCTAGGATGGTTCGAGCTTTCTGCGGGGTGCACCTTCCAGGCATTAATTTACAGCATGAAAAAATTGCGTTCCATCTGCAACGATGCAAAGAACTATTCAATGCCAAATGCAGGGCTAAAGGCCTTCCTGAAAAATCACTTCTCGAGGGGCTTCACTTCCTCGATTTCTACCTGAACTCTTCTTGTATTGAAGGATTAAGCACTGCTTGGGAAACTTTATTTGCTTCCAAAACCGGGAGGCATGACCAACTTCTTGTAGATGCATTACGATCTCGCGCTGCAAGGCTTTTTCCTGGGGATACCGCTAGGCAGGAAGATACAGTAGCAGAGTTTTGGGGGTTCCTACTTACCGGCGAGAAAGAAACTTCCGGTTCTGTTCTCGAAAAATACGATGGCAGAAGGCCTCTCATTCCCTGGCTGATCAGGGTTTTTCACAACTCTAACCTGACCAAATTAAGGCAGAGCAAACATGATAAACCCTTAGGTGATGACGAGGCAGATGAAATGTATTGGCATGCGCCTGAGATTTCTGATGAGCACTGGCATCAAGAATTTCGCCT
>DBCB01000341.1:28133-46871 GCA_002303765.1 Planctomycetaceae bacterium UBA969 | reverse complement strand
AGAGTTCGATACCGCCTGACCCAACGAGAGGCTGCTTCTTTTCTTGGTATTCATGAAAGCAATGTCTCTAGGTTGACGGATAAAATCCGCCAAAACTTTGTTCAAATGATAGAACCCAAGCTTCTTAATGCTGGTTGGAGCGGTGAAGATATGATTGCTTTTGTTAATACGGAGATGGAAACCCTTATTTTGGATGATCCGCGGTTGTCCTCAGAAAGCCTTGCTGTACTCCTTGCAAAAAAAGGACTTCAAGCACCTCTCCAAAACATTTAACCAACATTCCCTAATCTTACTAGGCTTTTCACCCTCTTTTCTGTTTAATAGACATTAAGGACTAGCAAGGACAGAGAGGCAAATAGGATGAGCCGCGGCATTCATAACGCCGACAAAGGTGCTAGTGCGCCATTGACGGACATTGTTGGCCAATCTCAGGCCATGCAGGAAGTTTACGGCCTTGTCAAAAAGGTCGCACCCACTCAAGCAACGGTTCTGATTATTGGTGAAACAGGCACAGGCAAAGAGCTCATCGCTCGTGCAGTTCATCTTCTTTCAAAACGAAACGATGGGCCGTATGTTCGCGTGAATTGTGGCGCTCTGAACGAAAGCCTTCTCGAAAGTGAATTATTCGGGCATATTAAAGGCGCATTCACTGGCGCAGTAGAAAATAAAACCGGACGATTTGAAGCAGCCCATGGCGGAACCATCTTTCTAGATGAAATATCGAGCTTGAGCCCCAAGCTTCAGGTTAAACTTTTACGCGTCCTGCAAGAAAATGAATTTGAAAGAGTTGGCGAAAGCAAAACCATCAAAGTCGATTGCAGAGTTGTCGCAGCAACCAACCAATATCTTGAAGACGAAATCGAAGCGGGTCGCTTTAGGGACGATCTTTATTATCGCCTGAATGTCGTTCCGGTTTATCTTCCCCCATTAAGGGAGCGGGCCGATGACATCCCCGCACTCGCTCGATTCTTTATTGCGCGCCATGCTGTTACCAATAGAATCGATCCCCCCGAACTATCTGCAGATATGCAAGATTTGCTTTTAAAGCATGATTGGCCAGGCAATGTTCGTGAGTTGGAAAACTATATGGCAAGGGCGGTAGTGCTTTGCAATGGTCTTCCTTTGACACCAGAATCTCTGGCACCTCCCGGCAAAAAAATCAAACGCTATAAGTCATTACAATCAAAAACCCAAGTCGGGCAATCCACCGATCTTGTAAAGCTGATTCAGCAAGTGGTACACATAGGGATAAACACCCTACCCGATGGGGTGCTATCCGAGCAGATTGTCGGCGCAGTTGAAAAAGAATTGATCCAACAGATACTTAAAGAATGCGACAATGTTCAAGTAAAAGCTGCAACTAGACTTGGAATCAATCGTAACACCCTGCATAAAAAAGTTCAGGAAGTCCTTAAGGGCGTTACAGATCTCCCTACCGACCCAGAATCATAACAAATAGAGGTTCAATCCCCTCTTTGCACCCGAATAGGCTTCATCCCCCGCATTTATTATGTCGATATCTTAACATACAATTGCTTGCTTTATGTTTTGTTTGAGTTTATGATTTATCTAGTCTTTCTTGGTGTCTTTTTTACCCGCCTTGTTTTTGACCTTTTTTCAACAGGTGAACCATGTTTGAAGTAGGATTCGGCCCCTCCCGTAATTGCGAAGGTTCCAACAGACGAGAATTCATTCGCATTGGTAGCCTCGGCCTTGCTGGCCTTACTCTTCCAACTCTTCTTCAAGCAAACGCTGCTTCTGCCAAGAAAAAAGAACCCATCGATAACCTCAGTGTCATCTTCATGTGGATGCAAGGTGGCCCTTCCCATATCGATACCTTTGACCCAAAACCCAATGCTCCTTCCGACATCCGTGGCGAATTCAGCGTCATCCCTACCAACGTCCCTGGGGTGCAAATCTCTGAACACCTTCCCATGATGGCAAAAAACCTCGACAAGTATTCCATCATTCGCTCCGGCTATTCTTACAACGGATCCCATGGCGTTGCTGATGCCTACATGCTTACCGGCTGGCGCTTCAATCCCAGCACCGTTTACCCCACTTATGGCGCTGTTATGTCTCGTGAACTTGGCTACCGTAATGGTATGCCACCTTATGTCCAACTTGGGAATTCCATCGACCAACGATTCGGCGGCGGCTTGCCAGGCTACGCTGGTAGCGAACATAACCCCTTCATTATTCAGGAAGACCCAAGCAAACCTGATTTCAGCATCGATGGTGTTTCACTTCCAAACGGTTTGACCTCTTCCCGTTTCGGGCGCCGCGAGCGCATGCTCCAAAAACTCGACAACTGGCAAAAGAATATCGAAACTAAGGGAAATGATGTAGGCGCAATGAACAGCTTTTATGACAAAGCTTTTTCCATGGTTACCTCTCCTGCTGCAAAGCGTGCATTCGATCTTTCACAAGAACCCGTCAAAGTTCGCGAACGCTATGGCATGAACAAGTTTGGCCAATCTTGCCTCTTGGCCCGCAGGCTGGTCGAATCGGGCGTTCGGTTTATCAATGTCACCATGGGTGGCTGGGATACCCACGCCAACAACTTCAAAACTTTGAAAGACCGCAACCTTCCGACCATCGATCAAAGTTGGTCTGCACTTCTTGAAGACCTTCAAACCAGAGGAATGCTCGAAAAAACCATGGTAATCTGGCTGGGCGATTTCGGCAGAACTCCAAAAATAAACTCTGCTGCAGGGCGCGACCATTGGGCCGGATCCACAGTATTCTGCATGGGCGGTGGTGGTATGAAAGTTGGTTCCGTTATCGGCAAAAGCGATGCCAACGCAGAGCAACCCGTTACCCCACCCATTCAAATTGAAGATATTGCTGCAACACTTTACACGATTCTTGGCATTCCTGTAGACAAACATTATGTTGCGCCAGATGGCAGGCCTTTCCGCATCAACCTTAACGGCAAGGTTGTAAACGAAATACTTGCTTGATTTTGGGTACCATTTGATTCAACCTTTAATCGGATATAAGCAGACATGAGAAACCAAATCGGAAGCCTGATTGTTCTACTACTTTTTTCAGGGTTTTCTTCCGCACAAGATTTCCCAAAAGTCTCTTTTACCAACGATGTTCAACCGATCCTCACCCGAGCAGGATGCAATCAAGGTGCGTGCCATGGTGCACAATATGGCCAAGGCGGACTCAAACTCTCACTTCGTGGCTTCGATGATAGCAACGATTTTCGCGAAATCGTCCGAGGCTCTATTGGAAGGCGCGTCAGTCTGCTTTCACCCGAAGAAAGCCTTCTCCTAAAAAAGCCCACTCTTGAAGCTACCCATGAAGGGGGAAAACGATTACAACTGGGATCTCCCGAATACACCACGCTCAAGCGCTGGATCGCAGAAGGCATGATCGGGCCCTCCACCAAAGATAAACTCTTCAAATCTCTTGAAGTATTACCCGTTGAGATCATCGCAAAAGTCGGGCAGAAAATCAAAATCACCACAAGAGGAACCTACGAAGATAACTCTTCTGAAGATGTTAGCTCCAAAGCCTCTTTCGACAGCATGAACACTTCCGTTGCGACTGTTGACAACCTCGGAAATGTAGTTGCAAAGGGCCCGGGCGAAACGGTTATCATGGTTCGATATTTGGGCGCTGTAGGCGTATTTCGCATTATCCTGCCCTTTGGCGAAGCCAAGGGACTCGATTCTTTCGCAAAGAATGACAATCTGATTGACAAAATGTGGATAGAGAAATGGAAGAAAACAGGCCTCTCCCCTTCTCACATCTGCACCGATGAAGAATTCTTCAGAAGAATTCACCTCAACACTTTGTCGACACTTCCGAACCCCGAAGAAATTCTCGCATTCAAAGCTGACAGCAACCCAGAGAAAAGAAAGCTTGCCATCGAAAAGGTTTTAAACAGACCTGAATATGTTGATTCGTGGGCTTACAAATGGGGCGATCTCCTTCGCAATAGCAGAGATGTTTTACAAAAAAAAGGTATGTGGTCGCAGCACAACTGGCTGCGTTCCGTCTTCCGCGACAACATGCGCATGGATAATTTCGCAGGCGAACTTCTTACCGCAGTCGGAAGCCCCTATGCCAATGGCCCTGCCAATTTCTTTGTCATAGGATCACGTGATGATTGGACAGAAACAGCTTGTCAGGTTTTCCTTGGCGTTCGTATGCAATGCGCCAAATGCCATCATCATCCCTTCGAAAATATCGCCCAAGCCGATTACTACAGCATGACTGCATTCTTTTCCAGAGTCGCCAAGAAAAATAGCACCGAATTCGGGCTACAAGGCAGCGATACCACCATCTACCTAACCATGGCAGGTGAAGCAAGCCATCCCAAAACAGGAAAAATACTTCCTCCAAAACCCATTGGTGGCCCTGTAACCGAAGACCCAATCGACAGGCGCAATGGCTTGGTTACTTGGCTGAAGGATAAAAACAACCCTGCCCTTGCTCGCAACTTCGTTAACAGATACTGGGGCTACTATTTCGGCAGAGGCCTTATCCACCCCATCGATGATATTCGTATCACCAACCCAGCTTCTAATCCAGAACTCCTTGATGCATTGGCAGTTGATCTCATCAAAAACAATTACGATATCAAGCACCTGCTTCGAACCATCATGAATTCACAGGTCTACCAACTTAGCAGCGAAAGCAATGTGGCCTCTGCAGCCGATGGCGATAATATTTATTGCACTCATTTCCGGGCCAAGCGCATGTCTGCCGAGCAACTGCTTGATGCAGTAGATTTCGCTTGTGGAACACGCGAAAAGTTCACGGATGTACCCCTTGGATTCAGGGCTATCTCTCTTCCCGATAGCAAATTCAGTTCCAGCTTTATGGATATCTTTGGCAGGCCCCGCAGAGTTGCAACATGCGAATGCGAACGCAGCGAAGATGCCAATATGATGCAGGCACTTCTGCTAATGAGTGGTAACCTCCTTAACCGCAAGCTTTCAGAAACCAACAGCAGAATCAGCAAATTTATAAGCAACAAAGTCCCAATGGATAAGGCTGTAGACGAAGTCTTCCTTGCTACGCTTTCAAGATTACCTAGAGATCAAGAAAAGAAGGAAGCACTCGCAGAGCTGGCCTTGGCTCAAAACCCCAAAGAAGGCTTGGAGGATTTATTGTGGTCGCTACTCAACACCAGAGAATTTCTTTTCAATCACTAGTCAAGCTTTCCAGCATTTTTGGATTGCTGGCATTTTTAGTGCCAGGAATGGCGTTGTCACAAACTTCATTCCCACAGATCACTCATGTCTATCCTGCAGTTATTGAACGTGGGAAAACCACCGAGATCACTCTATTTTGCGAAACCAGCAACCCCTCAAATCCCATAGCTGTACTTTTTGCAGGCACCGGGATTAAAGCTGAAGGCATTCCAGAAAAAGGCAAAACCACCGAACTTAAAATCAAAGTAACCGTAGATAAAACAGCTTCGCCTGGTATGCGAGAATTCCGCCTAGCCTGCGCTTCCGGTGCCTCAACAGTGGGCCAGATTCTTATCGCAGATCTTCCGGTTGTTCTTGAAAAAACGACTCTCCATGCTGATTTCGCAACTGCACAGCCCATCGCAATTGGCAGTATTGTTTCTGGCATGATTAGCGCCAAAGAACAAGTTGATGCTTACAAATTCACGGTCAAAGCCGGGCAAACCCTTTCCTTTGGTGTGATATCGCACCGGTTCTTCTACAAGAGGCACAGCCAGTTTCTTGCTATCGATCCGATGATCAGTATTCATGATTCAACAGGAAGAGAACTAGCAGCTAATGATGACTTCCATTTTGCAGACCCCTGCGTTACCTATCGATTCGCATCGCCCGGTGAATACATGGTGGTAGTACGCGATGTGGATTATGCAGCAAGTATAAACATGCCCTACAACTTGGTTATTACGGGTGGCCCTTATGTTACCTGGTGTTACCCTTTGGCACATTCGCCCACGGGGCCCTTGCAAGTCAAAGTGGGGGGTGGGAATGTACCCGAAACCCAAGTGCCATTAGAAGGAATTCCCAAGACTTCCGTGCCCGGAAGCACACTTAATGCAGTAATCAAAACCGATGGAGGATTGAGCAATCCGTTCCCAGTATATATATCCGGACTAAAAATCTTTGAAGAATCAGCCACGAACTCTGATACCTTATTTCCCTGCACTATCAATGGCCGGATTTTCAAACCGGGTGAAACCGACACCTTTCCCATTAAGTTGAAAAAAGGGGAATCCATAACTGTAGAAATCCGGGCCCGCAGACTTGGCTCTGAACTGGATAGTTTTTTAAGCATCTCAAATGATAAAGACAAAATCATCGCAAGCAACGACGATCAATCCAATGCCACCAAAGATTCTTATCTTAATTACACTGCTACTGCCGATGGCATTTTCAAAATCCAAGTGCGCGACTTATTAAACCGTGGCGGCCCAGGCTTCAACTATCTCTTGAATATCACCCACGAAGAACCAGACTTCATCGTAAATTGCGATGATGACAAAGCAGGCATCGCACCAGGGATGGCAGCGGCTTGGTATGTACGAGTCAAACGAACAGGCGGATTCACGGGCCCGATTACTTTTCATCCTGAAAATCTTCCTTCTGGAATAACCATGGTTCCCCTAACCTTACCCGAAACCCAGAATGATGGATTGCTGCTTTTCCAATGCGCCAAGGATGCAAAACCAGGTGCCTCGCTCGTTAACATTATCGCCAAGGCAAAATACAAAGATAAAGAAGGCAAAGAGAAGGAAATAATTAAAAGAGCTGGGCCGCTTACCGAATTAAAGATGCCTGGAGGCGGAAGAAGCACTTGGCCCGTTGAAACTCAGATGATTGCAATCACCCCTGAAAAAGATATCGTGCAGATAAAAGTCAGCCCAGAAAAAATCGTCTTAGAGCCAGGTAAAACGATTACGATTGATGTGGAAATTGTACGCGCAGAAAATTACAAAGGGCGCGTTAGCTTAGATGTCAGGCATCAACACCTAAACCAGATTTTTGGCAACCCCCTGCCACCAGGTGTTACTATGCTCGATAGCGGAGCCAAAACAGCTTTATCAGAGAAAGAAACTAAAGGGAAAATACTTCTTAAAGTTGCTCCTGATGCCAAGCCCTTTGCAGAGGTTCCTATTTGCGTTTTGGCAAATGTGTCGCTCAATTTTACTGTCAAACGAGGCTATGCAAGTAACCCCATCATGGTGAATATCCCGGGCAAGTAATCAGGCTTTCGCAGGAACCAACTGGGGCTTTTTAAAACTTCCATTATTGGCGGGAAGTTCCAACTCCGCTACGAGATCCTCATCTTCCGAAACCAGCATCCCTTCGGGCCAAATATGAAACCCACCCTTCAGGGTTATCGCATTCGCTTTATCTTCAATCAACCAAGTGCCCCATATCCCCTTGCCCTCGTTATAGCCTTCATAATAAACGGGGTGATTGCCTTTATATATTTTGTTCCAACTGCATTTTCCAGTTGTAGTATCGTAATGCCCTTTAAATGTAAATGCTCCGACTATATCATTGCCGCTTGCGGTGATGATTCCTTTTTCAAACATACATTGTAAATCCATCCATTGCTTCCCGAGGGGCGGGTTTTTCTGGACAAAGAAACCTGTCCACTTCCCACTTGGAAATCGAGAATCCTGTTCCAATGACTTGAATTTATCATCCATCTCAACCGCTCTTCCCTGTAGGCTTTATAGAGGTAGCAATACCGATGATATCACTTCGCAAGGCTGCCTTGTTTTCCTGCGGGCATCTACTTGCAAGAGTGAATACATTTTGACCTATTCTGTAGACAAAATAAAGCAGGTACATCCTGCGACTTTCAATCTGCACATCCCACGAAAAAAACTCCAAGCCTGGAATCCCATTGGCTGACTGAATCTCGCCCTGACTTTCTATCCGCATTTGTTGCTGTCGAATAAACGCCAATGCTTCATCCCTATACATTGCATTTGATGTGTATCTCGAGGGTTTCTCTTTGGTTATAAGCAATCCAGACTCTTTAGAATGATCCAGCGTTGCCTGAGAATCTGATTGAGAGGTCACCTTCCATTCTCGCGGATAATAAAACGTAAAAGCAGTATCCCGACTTTCAAACAACAGCCTGGTGTTATTAGCATCCGGTTCGTATTGGGCTAGAATTTTATTGTCCAGAAGAATTGCGGGGAGCATTTCCCTTGAAAGGGTATATCGTCCTTCGATTCTTCCAACATCTTTGCCTTCTTTGTTTTTAAGAATGCTGGTCCCTTTAAGATAAAGAAAAGACAAATGCCTAGTCTCGCAATCGAAGAAAATATAACCATCGAGAATTTGTTGATTGGGGCCATCCTCGTTGATGCCAGATGCCTTGCCCAAAAAACTAATCCTTGCAGTCTTACGATTGTTTACCAAGTTTACAGAATCCAGCTTGCAAGAAACTTGGGAGGACTCCAGCAATTCTAGATCCGTCAGTTCTTGAACAGATTCAAGCCCTGCATCCCAGGATTCATTTAAACCCACAGAGCGAGTAGGAAAAAGCCCCGCCAAGGCACAGGGAAAAACTTCCGTTCGGATCAGATCAAGTTCATTCCAAGTAAGGAGTGCATTGGGAGAAAAGGGTGTTTTTTTTAAACCCTGCCTTAATAGCACGAGGCTGCGAGTTTCAGGCCTAAGAGTGGTTTCCTGATTTTGGCCATCCAAAGTCCGAGATAATTCAACTTTCCGATACTCACGAAAAGACTTACTCACTTTTAGAGAAGAATCCAAGGTTAAGATAGTTTCATCAAAATCAATTTGACTCTTCCCCTTAATCTGAATTTGTTTTTTTGGCTGAAGATTCGAGGTGAAAAGCATGACCCCAGTAAGTTCAGAGGTAGTTTGAATCCTAAACCGGTTGCCTGGGGAAAAAGTCTCACTTAAGCGATAGGTATCAGCGGCTCTTAAAGACAAAGGCCAAAGAATCGCATTTAAACCTATACCTTGCAGTAAGTTGCGTCTCTTAATCATTGCGACAGTACACCTAGGAAAAAGAACGAAGCCAACGGCCAAGTTTATCCCAAAAACCGGTGATAAAGGCAGAATATGGAAGGAAATTTTAATTCTAGCGAGGTATTGATTGATAAATTCAACAAGGAATGAACATTTGAACACGTTCTTTAAGAGTATTTGAAGAAAAGTTTTACTTTTCCAGCTAACCCTCTTTTTTTAACCTACTCTTAATAATCATTGTTTAATCTTGCAAGTAATAGTTCAGGGGATGTTTCCTCTACAACACAAGTATTTTGGAAATTTTCAGGGTCCGGTGTTAATAAATTGATGGCGCATTCGAATATAAGGTTGTAACCATGAAAAAAACATTTGAACTTTTTGAGTGGTTGACTCGTATAGGTAGTAATCATCGCAAGGCAGCGATGGCTCTGGTTAGAAAAAACAGTCCCGTTTTGAGGAAGGATTCTTAAAGTGATTTTCAGGCACCCTGCTTTGATGCTGCTGGAAGACCAGCTTACTCGTTTCACCCCTGTAGGTCGAAAGACCCAACAACAGGAACGAACTGAGCAGTTTCTTCAAGAAGTTGATGCCTCGAAAAAATATCCTTACCAGTTTATCTGTTTCAGGATTACCGGATATCGCCCAGATTCTTTTCCTGATTTACGGATCGATGGTTCCGACCTCTTACACGATTTGCCCATTCTGATTCAGTCGCTTGCAAGTAGCCAGCCCGAAGTTGAACCAGTTTATACCGTGGACGAAGTCAGTAAGCTTTGGAATGTTTCAACAAAAACGGTACGAAGATGGAAAAAACTTGGGTTAATCGGATTGAAAATAGTGCGTGGCGGAAAACGAAAGCTCGGCTACACGAGAAGTGAAATCGAGCGTTTTGTATCCCGCAATCAGGAAAGAGTTGAAAAAAGCGGAAGCTTTACGCAACTCTCTAATGAAGAAAAGACCAAGATTATCAAATTTGCAAGCAGAATGGCACGTTTAACCAATGCCAATGTGACCGAGATCAGTCTTCGTATTTCGAAAAAAATTAAACGCTCACCGGAAACGGTAAGGTATACGATCAAAAATCATGATCGTATCAATCCGGCGAGCGCAGTATTCCCAGACCTTACCAACCCTTTGTCTCCCGAATCGAGACAAAGTATTTTTAACTCTTACTCTCGAGGTGAAACCGTGGATATACTAGCCAAACGCTTTCAACGAAACCGAACCTCGATGTACCGCGTGATACATGAGGTAAGGGCACAAAAGTTACTCGAACACAATTTGGATTTCATTCCAAATGCTGGCTTCGAAGATGCCAACCTTGAATTGGCAATCCTCGCACCTATGCCAGGTGCAGATGAATACGAAGCCAAAAGAAAATCGATGAAGGCCCCCAAGGATGTGCAAACAGAGCTGGGCAACCTTTACGAAGTCCCCCTCTTAAACAAGGAACAGGAACAACACCTTTTCCGCAAGATGAATTTCCTTAAGTTCAAAGCATCAAAACTTCGAAATAGCATACTTAAAGAAGGTGCAAATCCTCCCGAAGTAGACCTTTCAAAAGTAAAAGTGCAAGTACTTGATGAGATCGAGAATTTGATTCATCAAGCTAATATGGTGAAAGATTCCCTGATTAACGCCAACATGCGCTTAGTAGTAAATATTGCCAAGCGTCATAGTGGTCAGGTTGAAAACTTTTTCGAACTGATATCGGATGGCAACATGTCATTGATCCGTGCAGTGGAAAAGTTTGATTTCGGCCGAGGCTTCAAGTTCAGCACTTATGCAAGCTGGGCCATCATGAAGAATTTTGCCCGAAGCATTCCAACAGAAATCCATCATCGGGAACGCTTTGTTACAGGCAATGAAGAAGTATTCAGCACAACGGTGGATGGCCGCTCCGATGAGAAAGAACTTTACGCGCAGAAGGAACGCGCTAGCCACAGCATCAACAGGCTTTTGAACTTCCTCGACCCGCGAGAAAGAGAAATCATCAAGCTGCGAGCTGGGCTGGATGAAAAGCAATCATCTGCAACCTTGGAAGAAATCGGTATGCAATTTGGAATTACCAAGGAAAGGGTACGCCAGATTCACGCAAGATCGATGCGAAAACTAAGGCATATGGTTGAAGAAAAACATTTGGAAATGCCTTAACTAGTTAGGATTCCAATACAGCAATAAAAAAGGCAGATGAAATTCATCTGCCTTTTTTGTTTCTATACACCACTTTAAAAAAGAATCTTTACAGGAACTCCGGAATCCGTGATGGGCACCGGGCGGTCTCCATCATAAAGATTTTTTGAAGGATCGATCCCGAGTGATACATGGATAGTTGCAAAGAAATCGGGAACGCTGACTAAATCCTTGACAGGCTTTTTGGCGAGTTCATCGGTTTCACCAAAGGCCCCCTGATGCTTCAAACCAGCCCCAGCAAGAAGGACACTGAAAGTTTTAGATTGATGCCCCCTGCCCCCACCTCCATCAAATTCTGGTGGCCGACCAAACTCTGTCGCAACAACAATCAGGGTTTTATCAAGCATTTTTTTAGATTCAAGATCAAGGACAAGAGCAGCAATTGCTTGGTCTAATTCTTGAATCAGTATATGTTGTTTTTCTATACCTTGGTTATGCACATCCCAACCAGTGCCGTTGGAAAAATTGAGATTATGCGAAACTTCAATGAAACGAACCCCTCGCTCAATCAATCTGCGAGCCAAAAGACACCGTTGGCCGAATTCGCCCCCATATGAATCTCTTAGGGTGGAGTTTTCTTCAGTAAGATTAAAGACTTTGGAAAAAGCAGGCCCACTGAGTTTTAGACTTTGCTCGAGAGCAGTTTCGTAATCTTCTAGTGCTTTGTCTTTTCCTGCAACCTTGTTGACTTTCCGAAGTTCGGAAAGCAACGCCTCCCTGCGATCTTGCCTGGGTACGGTAATCATTTCAGGTCGGGATAATCCTGCAGGTCCACTCACCGTATCGGTAAGGTAAAGATAATTGAATTTTGAACCAAGAAAACCCGGGCCGCGGGTAACATTGGGATAACCGATCAAAACATAAGGAGGTGCGCCATCTTGTGCCGATCCTTTTTCATGCGCAACAGCAGAACCAATGGAAGGATAAACCACCGTGCCGGTAACATTCCTGCCCGTATGCATGCGATTAACTGCAGCAGCATGCTCATCAATAACATCATGATTAATGGTGCGAATAATAGTCATGCGGTCCATGAGTGGTGCGATTTTGGAAAAATGCTCACAAACTTGAACCCCCTTAACCGAGGTATCAATTGCTTTATAATACGAGCCTGCGATTTTCTTCTTCGGATCGCCCACCCGTTTTGGGTCGAAGGAATCAGTCTGGCCCATGCCACCACCCAGCCAGATAAAAACACAATGTTCGGCCTTACCCTTGGGAAAGTGAACCGGGTTAAAGGATGCGGAAGCAGAGCCCGCAATTGTCAAAGCGGAAGCAGCAAGGAATGCTCTGCGATCAGAAAGTTGTGACATTAATATCGCCCTCAATTCAGATTATAAATTAGATCAAGGAACCCAAACAAATTCAGGAAGATTAAAGACTGCCCAAACAATATCTTCAACTCGTTCACGCCAAGAATCGTCAAGCAATTCGGAAGGGGCATCACCCATTCTAGCTCTTTTTTCCATTTCCAATTTTACCTTGGTCGCTTCCTCAACCAAGTGATTGGTCCAGGAAATATTAGGTAACCTCGCAAGCTCAACAAATGCACTAGGAGCAGGATTTTTACTTCGAGAAACAAAGCCAGGTTCCAACATATCTAGCACTTTATTTTTCTCATCTGCAGTAGGAAACCGGGAAAGAAATCTCAGATAAATTTCATCTGCAAGTTCATCAGGAGCCTTTGACTCTAGGGCTATGCGGGTAAGAAAACTATTATCAGAAAGCCTGCTAATCCAAGAAGACAAAGTACCGTTGGCAAGAATAGCGGGCTGTAAAATATGAGGGGAAGTATCGCGGTCAGTGATAGGATTCTGCCTTGCACCACGCCAGCCAAAAGCTTCTAAAACATCGGTAACAGCCTGCACTCGGGGAAGAGCAAGGCTTGGCCTGTCGCGTTCATTGGAAAGGGAAGTATACTCCCATGCCCGCTTGGGAACCCCAAGGTTTAGCATTCTATCTGGCGGTTGTCTACTATCAGAATCAAAAGTAATTTCTTCAACTTTCATGCTTCTACCCGAAGCTTGATAAAGAGAATCAACCACTTGTTCAGCCGACATTCGCCTTTTATCGGGTGCGGTGAAAAACCGTTTATCAGAAGCCGCAGTAAGGTTATGACCATTGGATTCGCGCTGATACGTCTGAGAATTCATGAGCAAACGAATAACCGATTTTGCCTGATATCCCGAAGCAACGAATTCATGCGCAAGCCAATCCAGAAGTTCGGGATGACTTGCATTTTTATTCTCCCAATCAAATGCAGGTTCAACAATTCCAGCACCCATGAGCCTTTTCCAATACCGATTCACAAGAACCTTGGCAAACCGTTTGTTTGCAGGCAGGGTAATAATTGCGGCAAGCTTTTCCCGGGCATCTTCCTTTTGAATTAGCCATTGACCGGACTCATCTTCAGTTACGATATTTTTGAAAGGCCATGCAGGATCGATTTTTTGGTTGGGTTTGAGTGTTGCTTTGATAAGAGATTCTCTTTCTTTCTTTTCAAAAAATCCAGCAGGCACGGTACTACTTTTAGGAAGAACCAAAACCTTGCGCTCAAGCATTGCAGAAATCTGAAAGAGATCTTTCTGGGTGGTAGAATGGAAAGGTGAATCATGACAGCGTGCGCATTGCATCTCTACCCCAAGAAATGCAGTGCCAAGAATCTGGGCCTTTGCAGCCATAGGAACATCATTGTCCGCTGCCATTGCAAAACCCGCACTACCTCCTAGGTTGATGTTCCCACGCATAAGAATCAACTCAGAGACAAACCGGTCCATAGGTTTATCATCCTTAAGCGCATCGTAAATAAAGAATCTGAAGGGACCTGTGTTATTCAAAGTCGGTTTAAGAATATTGGGATTTTCAGCAAGCACATCCTGCCAATAACTTACCCAATGGTCCGCATACCTTGGATCCGTCAAAAGCCGATCAATCATTTTGCTTCTTTTCGATACGCTTTGATCCGAAATAAAATTGCGAATGTCATCGGAAGAAGGAGGAACACCTACAGTATCCAAAAATGCCCTGCGAAGAAAAGATATGTCACTTGTTAAATTTGCAAAGACAAGATCTTTTGGTTGAACAGGTTCAGGAATCCATTGCGCCCCAGACTTGATCCACTGCTCTAAGACGCCTATTTCTTCATCACTTAAACCTTTACCGTTGGGAGGCATTCTTTCGGTAGATTTCCCTTTGATTTTTTCGATGAGGAATGATTTTTCAGGCGCACCGGGCACGACAGCAAGTTTCCCAGAATCGCCCGACTTTAAAATCTCCTGCAACGAATCCAACTTGAATCCACCCTTCACCTTATCTGCATGGCAACGAAAACACTGTTCCTTAAGTAGGGGAAGAACCTTGGTATGAAAGGTGTTTGAAATTATAGAATCTTGTTTAGAAACTAACTGAGCTTCAACCTTGGAAAGAATAAATCGGTCAATTTCATTATTAATAAGCTTATTATTTGCAACTTCAGGAACTTTAGGACTTTGATTAGCCATGGCCCATGCCTTGGAAGCCTCTCGCCTTTTAGCCCAATAGGCATCTTGGTTTGAAGCAGCAAACCTTCTGGCTTGATCATCCAAGTTTACAAGACTAAGTTCTAATTTAGCAGTAGCCCGCTCCCAATCTTTATCCACAAGCAGGATTTTCCCAATGTTAGCTACCCCACCATTAGCTTCATCGAAATCACTTCCAAGAATTTTAAATTGCGATTCTCCTTCGTATTTAATTGCAACGCAAGAATCGCCAGTATCATGTCGAAACTTTTTTCCACCCACTAATGTTTCATAAACAATCTGATGCTTTTTACCCGTGCCTGAAAAACGAACTATGACTTCATGATCACCATAACCCACGGGTCTAGCATTCATAGCAGGAAGGCTGGGAACAGGTTTTACAGCCTCATGGCCACCAGTTTCTTTTGCATGAAAAGGGGTCTTACAAATCAACTTCCCATCAATCCAAAGCCTTGCCCCGCCTTTTGAACGAACCAACAAGTCATGGGTACCCGAGGGGATTGTTACTTCCGTTGAGGCTTTAAGGATTACGGTTCCCTGCCAGTTATCACGAATCCCCCAAGCATCATACCGATGGGGAATCCGATGAAAAAGAAATGCAGGAAGCTCATAAGAGGTGAAAGGCTTATCAAGGTCTTCTGCACGATTGGGCCAAGTGTCTAATGCGCTCCAGCCTTGATGAAGTTGAACTTGCACATTTTTTGTACCAGCTTGGGTTGGTGCAATAAAAGAATCCGATTGAGCAACGGTTTGCTCTGGGCCAACACGGCGAAACCTTTTTTGCATGAGATCATCTGAAACAATACTACGATGAATTGCAACATCGTCCAACAAACCTCGAAAGCTATTGCCAGGCGAGCCACCCATTGAAGAACCAATCCAAATATCATCGTTATCGGTGACGGGCGCCTTGGTGGTAGCTCCGCCCATATCCCAAGAACCAGAAATCTTTTTTCCATCGATCCAGCCTGAAATGGATTCAGGTTTTCCAAAAGTGTAACTGACTGCAACATGATGCCACCCGGAACCAGCTTTGAACCCAGTATTGGTGGTCCAGCGATGCCAATCTCCTTTTTCATTTTTGGAAGGCATGCTAAAAAAGAGAAAACTGGCACAGGAATCACCCTTTTGTTCGCGAAGGCGCAGGGCCCAGTTCTGATTTTCCTTATCAAATCCAGGAGCGAAAGTACGCCCTTTGCCAATGATGTAAACATTTTCCCCAGCATTACTTTGGGGCACATTTACCCATGACTCAAGAGTGATGCTATCGCCATTGGTAAAATCAAATTTACTATCGTTACCAAGATCTTTGAGAACAAAGCGAGAACCCTTGCCATCAAATTTGACTGCAGTATTGGCGGGTGAAAAGTCAGGAAACATGGGTGGCCTTGGGCCAGCGATGTCACGATGAACACCTCCAAAAGATTGGAGCTTGGATGTTTCTTCCGTATCAAAATGCCAGATTGCCAGTGGCTCCTGAGCAAAGCTGAAAGTTACACCCAAGATATTACAAAGTAGCAAGGTCCAAAAACAGCGCTGTTTGAAAGTCATTTTGGTGAGTCCGATAAATGAGTAAAGATGATTAATTATAACATAACCCAAAACATCAAACATTATTAGAAAAGCAATTTTTTCAGGTGGGATTGTTTTTTTTGTGAGCCTCAACAGATTGCTCAAACAGCATCTCCAGAGTGTTTTTCCGAAGATACACTTTTGCACGATCCACCGGGGTGTAATTCATAAGCCGGATAACGCCCTTTCCATCCGGAAAAATATCAATCACATTCATACAACCCGAATCCTGCTCAATCGCATGAATCCCATCAAGCCCCAAACCAAGAAACCTGCAAAGTATCCAACGATTAACAACACTATGAGCAACCACCAAGGCGTTTGTCCAGGAAGAATCTTCAAGCAAAGTGCGAAGAGAACGGTTAACACGATTGGTGAAATCAAAAAAAGTCTCTCCACCCATAAAACGAGAATCAAAGTTAAGCCCCGGCCCAAGGGCTGATAAAAAGTAATTTTTCCAGTGGTCAAAATCAGTACCAGGAAAAGTATGAATTGCACCGGGTTGAATTTCACCAAAATCTGGGCAGGCAAGAAAATCAAGAGAACTGCCAGCCTCCCGTTTACCCGCTACCAGATCCATGGTTTGATGCGAACGCAATAAACCACTGAAGACATATTTTTGGAAAACAATTGGAGCGAGTATCTCACCCAGTGCAATTGCCTGGGCAATACCATGATCATTAAGGGCGGCATGTTGAAACGAAACAGGTTGACCATCGGTGGAAAAATAACTTACATCGCCATGCCTGAGAAGATAAATGCGCCTTTGCATCTGCTTCACCTCAAATAAAAATCAAGTGAGGGTGACCGATTCTCCCCTGCGAACCGGCTTTACATCTTTAAAACCTAATTTTGAAAGTTCAGAAGCAAGCGCCTTGGCTGATTCTGGTTCGCCATGGACCAAACGAACATGCCCCGAAGTTTTAGCAATCGGCGAAAGTAGTTTATTAAAATCAGTTTGATCCGCATGCCCAGAAAAGCCTTTGATTTCGTGGATTTCAGCCCACTTGTTCCAAGACTTTCCATGGAAATAAACCGAAGGCTTCTTTTCTAGAAGCTTTGAGCCCAAAGTAGTGGGAGCTTGAAAACTAACAAGCGCAATACTGGTTCTAGGATCATCAAGATGATTTTTAAGATGGGAAAGGATTTTCCCGCCCTCACACATCCCGCCTGAAGCAACAATAATTGCAGGCTTGGGGTGAAAGCTTGCAGTTTGAGCTTCTTCCCAAGAATCCAGAATCATGATATTTTCGGATTCAGAATTCCAATTAACTGAAAGGTGCTTGTTATATCTCTTGTAGACCCTGCTGATTTCAACAGCAAGAGGGCTATCAAGAAAAATAGGAAGTCTTGGAATCTTATTTTGAAGCATCCAAGTTTCAAGATAATAAAGAAGCATTTGAGTACGGCCCAAACTAAAAGCGGGCATAAGAATTTTGCCACCCCTTTTAATGGTATCGCGCATAACAACGTCCAATTTCGCAGCCATCTTTTCTTCGTTGTCGTGATACTTGCCCCCGTAGGTGCTTTCACAAATCAAAAGATCCGCAGCGGGCACAGGAGAAGGGTTGGTATGAAAAGGCAGGCCAAAACGCCCTAGATCGCCGGTGTAGGTGATCTTAAAAACTTTGTCACCCTTACCAATAGAAATTTCAGAAATTGCAGACCCGAGCAAATGCCCTGCATCATGAAAGCGGAGGCTAATCCCGTTACGAATCTCTAAAGTTTTGCCGTAATCAAGCGGAACACAACGATCCAAAATCGAGAAGGTATCGTTTTGCGAGGGAACGGTACGGTTTTTTGTTTTATTGCGAAGCTTAGCTTCTTTTTCCTGAATGTTCACCGAATCTTTAAGAACAACGCCCAGCAAATCTTTGCTTGCAGGGGTGCAATAAACCTGCCCACGAAAGCCTTTTCTTGCAAGTGCGGGCAATTTACCACAATGATCGGAATGATTATGGCTAAGGATTACGGCATCAATAACTTCGGGATCAAAAGGAAACTCATCGTCTTTAAGTACGGTATTCTTGTCTCGTTCGAGCCCGCAATCAAGAAGGATATTAAAGTCTTTATATTGCAATAGATGCATGGAGCCTGTAACGGTTCCTGCTGCGCCTAGAAAAGTGACTTTAGGGTTTGGTTGATGCGAAAAAATAACGCTCATCTCTTGTCCATTTCGCCGGGTTGAGTGAGCGTTTCTATAATTAAGTAAACATTAAAAGAAAGATTAATTAGCTTAATTCCCCAACCCTGTAACGGACAAAGCGGACAAATTTGAGTCCAGCGCCGTTAAGAATTTCGCCAACAGTTTTCTTCTCTTCCTTGATAAAAGGTTGTTCAAGGAGGACATTTTCAGCAAGCCAAGTTTTGACTTTACCTTCTGCAATTTTCTCAACAATATTAGCAGGCTTACCAGATGCGGCAGCGGCATCACGAGCAATTTGGAATTCCTTGTCGACAACATCTTTACTGAGTTCTTCGCGGGTTGC
>DBCB01000341.1:0-28054 GCA_002303765.1 Planctomycetaceae bacterium UBA969 | reverse complement strand
CCTTCGACTTGGATCAAAACACCAACGGTACCATCATGATGAATGTAAGAACCGAAGTGACCGCCTTGAAGCCTGACGAACTTGGCAGCCTTCATGTTTTCACGAATCAAACCAACTACGTCAGCAATGCGATCGTTAACCTTGCGGGAGGGATCTTTATGAAAAGGTTGTGCAACCAAAGCTTCTAAATTTTCAGGATTGGAAACAACAACTTGAGCCACAAGATCATTGGCAAGAGAAATAAAATGTTCGCTGTTGATGACAGGGCCGCTTTCGCAACGGACTTCCATAAGGGCGGCAATCTTAGCAGCGGGGTCGATATGAAACGCAATTCTACCTTCAGCAGTTTCGCGCTCACCTTTCTTTGCTTGAATCGCAGCATTTTTCTTACGCAAGATAGCTACTGCAACCTCAACATCACCTTTGGCTTCAACAAGGGCTTCCTTGCAATCCATCATGGGTGCATTGGTTCGATCACGCAAAGACTTAACAACACCAGCGGAAATAGCACTCATACTAATTCACCTAAAATAGATCAAAACTTAAATTAACTGAAACAAACACCAAATTTAATCAACAATTGCAGGGGCACGTACTGTGCCAGCAGTACCACTTGGCGCAGGCCTTGGCCTAGGTGCAGTTGCCTGCTCCGTTGCCAACGCTGCACGGCCTTCAATAATCGCATCTGCAAGCTTTGCAAGAACCAGTTCTACCGAACGAATGCTATCATCGTTGGCAGGAATTGGCAAATCAACATCATCTGGATCGCTATCGGTATCAATCAATGCAACGGTTGCAATACCCATACGCTTTGCTTCTTTAATAGCAATATGTTCACGCCTAGGATCAACGATAACCAAAGCATCAGGCAACCTGTGCATTTCGCGGATACCAGACAAGTTTCGCTGAATCTTGGTAAGCTCACGGCTTAAATTAGAAATCATCTTTTTGCTATAGCTACGAATAACGCTGGTTTCAGGAGCTTTATGAATATCAAGCTTGCCAGACTCGTTAAGCATGGTCTTGATATAAGCAACCAAATCAACCTTAGCAGGGTTTTCGTAAGAGGGAAGCCACATAGCTTCGAGTTCTGCCAATCTTTTTAAGCGATCGCGAATTGTACGGTGATTAGTAAGGGTACCACCCAACCATCGTTCAGAAACAAAAGGCATGCCACAACGGCGCGCTTCGGTTTCAATGGTATCTTTTGCTTGGCGCTTGGTGCCAACAAAAAGAATTTGGCTACCAGAAGCAGAAAGCTTGGTAAGGAAACGGAAGGCGCGCAAAAGGCCCCTAACGGTTTCACGCAAGTCGATAATATGGATAAGATTGCGTTTACCGTAAATGTACGGCCGCATCTTAGGGTTCCAACGACTGGCTCTATGGCCAAAATGAACTCCAGCTTCGATAAGATCTTTTACTTGGACAATCGCCACGCAGCACTCTCCCGCTTTTGCAGATATTTTTGACCAAAGTCGTCCCAGTGCATCTTACTTATGATGATATAACCACAAGGAACCGACCATCGATAAATCAACAAAGAAGCAATAGCATTTGCTAAAAAGATAGTTTATTGGAAAACCAAACAGGGGTCAAACTCTATAAGGCAAAATAAATCAAGTTCCTTGTTAAAAAAGCAGTCTCAGAATTAAGAATTACTAATTAGTTGCCACAAAGTAGGCCGTAATTGAGCCAAAGCTTTGCTTCGATGACTAATTGCATGTTTAACCCGAGAACTTAATTCGCCAAAAGTCTGGTGATACTCCAAAACCAAAAACAAGGGATCGTAGCCAAAGCCTCCCTGCCCCAAGTAGTCAGAAATAATTCTGCCATGACATTTCCCTTCCGTCAGAGCCATAACTTTGCCTTGCGGGTCGGCCAAACAAGCCACGCAAATATAGTAGGCATCGCGGTTTTCAGCGGGATATTTGCTTAATTCTTGTAAAAGTTTGGTGTTGTTGGCTGCATCGCCACCATGTTCCCCCGCATAGCGTGCAGAATGAATGCCTGGGTCACCTTTAAGAATGGGAACGACCAAACCACTATCTTCCGCTAAAACCCATTTGCCCACCTGCAAAGCATAACCCGAAGCTTTTTTCGACGCATTTTCAGCAAAGCTAGAACCATCTTCCACTACCTCAGAAACATTGGGGAAGGCACCAAGATCTATGCAATTAAAAGGTAAGTCGACATAGATTTCTTTTATTTCTTTAAGTTTCGATTTATTTTTTGTACCAATCACTAATTCTTTCATTCTGTGCTCCAATATTAAAGTTAAACCCGAACCAATTTTAATGCCCGGTTATTACTTGATCCGATGAAGTAATAAGAGTAAACTGCTTCTACCTACCAGATGGAGAAACTATGATTTCAATACTTGACTCAAAACCCACCCGTTTATGCGATGGCATTAACCGTCGCGATTGGATAAGTCTAGGAGGTTTAAGCCTTCTAGGGATGGGGTTGGGGGATGCAAAAGCCGCAAGTTACAAATTTGCCAAGGAACGAAAAGCAAAAGCCTGCATCTTTTTATACCTGACTGGCGGGCCACCCCAGCACGAGACTTGGGATCCAAAGCCAGAAGCCCCGATAGAAATCCGCGGCCCTTACCAGCCAATTAGCACAACAACTGTAGGCTTAAAAGTCTGCGAATTGATGCCTAAAACCGCACTCTTAACCAACAAAATCTGCGTGCTTCGGTCGATGATGACCAACGATAACGCCCATTCTTCCAGTGGTTACTCGATGCTAACGGGAACCCCGCACCAACCAATGAATTTCGAGAATGCTAAACCGGGTGCGCCTAATGACACCCCGAGTTTTGCTGCAATCATTCAAAAACTATTAGGATCAGCTTCTGTAAAACCAGAGGCAATCGTGCTGCCAGAGCATATATGGAACGATGGGGGAATCACCTGGCCCGGGCAAGATGCTGGTTTTTTAGGCCGTGCCAGCAACCCTTGGCTGATCAATTGTCACCCCGAATCAGCAGGATTTCAGATTCCGGGCCTGACCCTTGCAGAAGGAATTAACGACAAAAGATTTGATGAGAGGTTAAAAATTCTTGAATCCGTAAACAACGGTGCAGCCAAGAACCAATCAGATAAAAATCAAAAACAGTTTGAAAACCAGACCAAACAAGCCCTTAATTTGATGAGTGGTGAAGCAACCCGCAAAGCCTTTAATCTAAACCTTGAACCGGATTCGATGCGGGAAAGGTATGGAAAAAATCGCTGGGGCCAAAGCGTATTGCTAGCACGAAGGCTGGTTGAATCCGGCGTGCCCATGATCCAAGTGAACTGGACTCGTTTCGCAAACGAACCACAAGGTAGCCCCAGCTGGGATACCCATGCAAAAAATGCTGAGAAACTTAAAAAGGAATTGATGCCCGTTATGGATCAATCTTATTCCGCTCTTTTGGAAGATCTCGAATACCGGGGATTATTAAAGGATACTTTAGTGGTTTGGGCGGGCGAGTTTGGCCGTACTCCAAAACATAATGGCAATGCAGGAAGAGACCACTGGGGCCATGTGTTTTCCGCGGCTTTAGCAGGGGGCGGAATTAAGGGGGGCCAAGTTATTGGCTCTTCTGATAGAACTGGGGCCTATGTAAAAGACCAACCAATCAGGCCGCAAGATTTGCATGCCACCATCTATAACCAAATGGGAATCGCACCTGATACCGAAATTCACGATATCCAAGGCAGGCCAATGCCCATTTGCAGAGGCCAGATCATCAAAAATGCGGTGTAAAGAATATTCACAAGCCAGCCTATAAGCCGGGTTCTGTATCTTGCCTTAAAAAGGCAAGATGATAGCCATTTATCTAGGCGAACGGTTACCCGAACGCTCGAGCGACCTACCCGAAGGTCAAACGGACCGGACCAGTCCTTCCTTCTTATTTGGCCTTGCTCCCGGTGGGGTTTGCCGAGCCAGCCTGTCACCAGGCTGCTGGTGGGCTCTTACATTAAGGAATTTGCATTCCCCCGCCATTTCACCCTTACCCTTTTGGGGCGGTATCTTTCTGTTGCACTTTCCCTACCCTTACGCAACACACAGTTAAGCATGTTACTTCGGACGGTGGGAGTTACCCACCACCGTGTCCTATGGAGCCCGGACTTTCCTCTCCCACTTTTTTCAAAGCAGCAGCGACTATCCAACCAGCTTGTGAATAATTCCAGTATACTGCTTATGGAGGGTGGGTTATTCGAATTGCAAATTAAACCACTGATTAACTGGTAAAAGAGATGACCTCAAATCCAATTGTGCCTTCATGGAAAAGCCTTGATATCCCTGCCCATTCCCGGGGAGCAATTATCTCGATTGGGAACTTTGATGGCGTGCATGAAGGGCACAAAAACCTGATTACACAAATGAAAACCTTGGGAAAAACAATTTCCCACCCCCCTGCCCCCATCGTCGCTATCACCTTTTACCCCCATCCTCTTTTAATTTTAAAGCCAGGTATCAACTTAAGTTTTCTAAGCACACTCGAACAAAAGAAAAAACTTTTGCAGACTGCGGGTGCAGACTTCGTTGCAGTATTAAAAACAGATGATGGATTGTTGGAACTACAAGCAGAAGAATTCTTTGAAAAAATAATCTTTGAAACCTTTAAAGCTCAGGGAATTGTTGAAGGGCCCGATTTTCACTTCGGTAAAAATCGAACAGGAAACATCGATCTACTTAAAGAATTATGCCTAACCCGAAACATCTTGGGTACCATTGCTACCCCTTATATGGTCGATAACGAAGTTGTTTCTAGTAGCAGGGTTCGAAAAGCCATCCAAACCGGTGATATGCCTCAGGCAAGAAAACTCCTCGGGCGAACCTATTCCATCGAAGGAAAAGTCGTTTCAGGCGCTAAAAGAGGCCGTACAATAGGGTTTCCCACCGCAAATCTCGAAAACATTCAAACCCTTTTACCAATGAATGGGGTATATGCTGCCTTATGCAACATTGGCAATAAAACCTTTGCAACTGCTGTAAACATAGGCCCAAATCCCACATTTTCGGAGTTATCGCAGAAAGTTGAAGCCCATTTACTAGACTTCGAGGGAGATTTGTATGATCACACCATAGAAATCAATTTTTTAGAAAAAATCCGAAACGTCAAAACTTTTGTAGATAAAAATGCTTTGGTCCAACAATTGGAGTTAGATATCCAACAAACGCGTAATCTTGTTTTTGCAGATACGCCCGAATTCTTTAACAAGCGCAACCATGTCTAATAATAAAAATAAGAACACAAAACTTATGAAACGAGATAATTAATGGAAACCGATAACCTTCTAGAAGCCTGTAAAAGAGCCATATTAGAGCATGTTGAACCAGCATTGCAAATGGATGGAGGCAGAATCGAAGTCGCGGGATTGGATGGAAAAATTTTGCAAGTTCGCTTATTGGGAACTTGCGGTTCTTGCCCTAGTGCAGTCAGGGCAGTGCTCTTTGGAATCGAAGAAGAACTTCGCAAACATCTGCCCGAAATCGATTTTGTAGAGGCAATTCCTTAAAAATATTGAATCTTTCTCTTTCCAATTCCACAACTACCGTGGTAAATTCTATAATACCCTTATAAACAACCTAGATTGTTTTAATGAGGCCCGGCTTCTAACTTTGTATAATTCGTTGGTTTTTCGCGCCGGCGTTGCCAACATCATTAGTTTTTTTGGAGAAACAGGTATCAACGAGCGTCCTAACCCCCCCTCAACGGCTCCCCAAGACCGGGGCCTTCGCATGAATGAACAAATACGCATCTCCCCAGTTCGTGTTATTGGTGCTAACGGTGAATTTGTTGGAGTAATTCCCACTTTTCAAGCATTAGAAATGGCCCGAGAAGCAGAATTAGATCTTGTTGAGGTTAATCCCAACGAAAGGCCGCCTGTTTGCAAGATTCTTGATTATGGCAAGTTTCGTTATCAACAATCATTAAAAAACAACAAAACCAAGGTCCACCAGCAAAAAATCAAAGAATTACGGGTTAGGCCCAAGACTGGGGATCACGATATTGAAACAAAAATCAATCAAGCTCGTAAGTTTTTAGAGCATAAAGACAAAGTTCAGGTAAATGTGATATTCAAGGGTCGGGAATTGCAGCATATTGAAGAAGGTAAGCGGATTATCGATTTAATCTTGGAAAAACTACAAGAATTTGCCAAAGTGGAGAAAGCTCCATCTATGGAAGGCAAGAAAATGACTGCCATGCTTGCACCAAAAAAAGATTAATTCACGATTCTGGTTTGCCCCCAGACTCCTATTTCCCTATATCATCTTTTCCTGCAATTTGTGAATGGTTTATAACTTTATTCCATTTGCAGGCTTTGTTTAGTAATGTTCATGCATTTTATGCATGATTTGATGGATTTTTAGATAACTAGGTTCCAATAAGACACGGAAGGGTAATTCAGATGCCCAAGTTAAAGACTCACAAAGGCTCGAAGAAGCGATTTCGCGTTACAGCTAATGGCAAACTTAAGCGCCATAAGGCTGGTAAGAAGCATCTTCTAGGCCACAAGACCAGCAAACGAAAAAGGCAGCTTCGTGGTACAGTTATTGATACCGGAAGATTGGCCAAGAAGTACATTCGATTAATGGGCGGAAAATCTTAATTTTGTAGCTGTTTTAATGAAACGCTTTTTAAGCGTTGGAGATCTGGTAAGCCATGACAAGAGCACGCAGCGGAAAAACTGTTCTTCGCGACCGCAAGCGATTACGAAAATTAACCAAAGGTTATCGTGCCAGTAGGCACAACCTTCAGCGCCAATCCAGAGTAACTCTGATTCGTGCTGGTGTTTACGCTTACCGCGACCGTAAGGTACGTAAACGTGAATTCCGAAGGCTTTGGATTATTCGCGTCAATGCAGCTTGCAGGATGCGTGGCATGCGCTACAGTCAGTTAATTGCTGGCTTGGTAAATGCTCGAGTAAGCTTAGACCGAAAATCTCTTTCAGAAATCGCAATTCGCGACCCTGAAACATTCACTAAAATTGTTGAGTTGGCTAGAAAGCACCAACCTGTAGGGCTTAAGTAAGCCTCAGGTTGATTTGTCCTCTTAATTGAAGCCACACAATGTCTGAATTGGATTCACTTAAAAATCGCGCCTTGGATCAATTAGGTGCTTGTAGTGATGAATCTACTTTAAGAAATTGGAACTCTCAGTACTTCGGTAAAAATGGTGAAATGCTCGCTGCTCTTAAAAAAGTCAGCGAGCTTCCTCCAGAATCTCGTAAAGAATACGGCCAGCAAGCCAATATCGTCAAAGAACAACTCTCCGCTTCCTACGAAACCGCCCTAAAAAACTGCCTCGAACAAGCCATGCTGAAAAGCTTGGAAACCGAGAAACTTGATATTAGTTTACCAGGCATGGTTCCGCCCGCTGGGAAGTTGCACCTTGCAACTCAAACTCTGCGAGATATCCAATCCACCTTTGCTGAAATGGGATTTCAAGTTTTTCGCTCCCGAGAAATCGAGGACGATGAATTCAATTTCGGCCTGCTTAACATGCCTCCCCATCATCCAGCTCGCGATATGTGGGATACTTTTCATACCACCGACCCTGGTTTGATTCTTCGCACCCATACTTCCCCTGGCCAGATTCATGTAATGCGCAAGTTTCACCCCGCGCCTATCAGGGTTATTCTTCCCGGGATGTGCTACCGATACGAAGCCATTACCACCCGTAGCGAAATCATGTTTCATCAGGTTGAAGGCTTGGTGGTTGGCACCAATGTTTCAATGACCGATTTAATTGGAACCATAACCGCTTTCACTCGCAAAATGTTTGGCGACTCTAGGCAGGTTCGCATTCGATCGAGTTATTTTCCATTCACCGAACCAAGTATTGAAGTGGATATGGATTGCATTGTGTGTGGCGGCAAGGGTTGCCCGCTTTGCAAGAAAACCGGCTGGCTCGAAATCATGGGCGCTGGGATGGTTCATCCGGAAGTTATGAAAAATGGCGGCTACGACCCTGCCAAGTATTCTGGCTTTGCCTTTGGAATGGGGCCTGAACGCATTGCCATGCTTCGCCATGCCATTGAAGACATAAGAGAATTTTGGGGTAACGACCTGCGCTTCTTGTCCCAATTCTAATCTTAGGTATCGGTTGTATTTGTTTTGGTTTTTCATTTTGCAACAACACAACCCGGGTATTGAATCATGAAAGTTCCGATTCGCTGGCTCAAAGATTATGTAGACTTCGACCTTCCACTCGAGGCTTTAGTCAACAGACTTGCCCTTGCAGGGCTTGAAGTATCTGGCATCAAGCACTGGGGCGTTCCTGCACCTGAAGGACTAAGACTTGGAACAGAAGACCCCTACCCTGTTTGGGATAAAGACAAAATCATCATCGGGTTGGTTACCAAAGTAGATAAGCACCCCGATGCAGATAGGCTTAAACTTCCTACCGTTGAGTATGGCTTGGGCAGGTCGATTACCATGGTTACTGGGGCGCCTAATCTTGCTGTGGGTGATACGGGCCAAAAAATTATTCTTGCACTTTCGGGCTCCGTGCTTTTCGATGGCCATGCCACTCCAAAGGTTTTAAAAGAACTTAAACCCGGAAAAATCAGGGGAATTACCAGCGATGGCATGGTTTGTTCCGGTTTTGAACTTGGCATCTCTGAAGATCATGATGGCATCATCATCCTTGAAGACGATGCGACTGTGGGTATGCCCCTTGTTGATTATTTTGGTGATTCCATCATCGAAATCGACATTCTGCCTAACAAGGCCCGCTGCCTTTCGATGATAGGCGTTGCTCGCGAGGTCGCAGCAATGACCGGGGGCAAATTAAAACCCCTTGAACATAAGCCTCATACCTTTGGCCCTTCAATTACGGGTAAGGTAAATGTTGTCATCCAAGACACCTCTGCATGCCATCGCTATACCGCTTCGCTTATCGAGAACATAAAAGTTGCCCCCTCCCCTGCTTTTTTAAAGCGCAGGTTGCATCAGGCTGGCATGAGGCCAATTAACAACATTGTCGATATCACGAATTATGTAATGCTTGAACAGGGCCAACCGCTGCACGCATTCGATTACGATGTTCTTTGCTCAAGAGCCAAAGGAAAAACTCCCGAGATCGTAATCCGTTTTGCAACCAAGGGTGAAAAGATCAAGACTTTAGATGGTTTAGATCGTGAACTCTCTGCCGAAACTCTTGTTATTGCAGATTCACTTGGGCCCATTGCCATCGCAGGATTGATGGGGGGCGCTGAAACCGAAGTTACCGAATCCACCTCGCGGGTTATGCTTGAAAGTGCAAACTTTGATTTCCTTGCAATTCGCAAAGCAATGAAATCCATGGCACTTCCCAGCGAAGCTGCAACCCGGTTTAGCAAAGGCATACACCCAGATCAAGTAATCGGGGGCGCCAACCGAGCACTGCAATTGATGCAAGAATTTGCCCAAGGCGTGCCCGCTGAAGGTAGGATCGATTGTTATCCATCCCCCAAACCCTTGCAAGTTATTGATTTCTCTCTTACGGAAGCCAAGCGCATTCTCGGGATCGCAATCCCCATCGAAGAATGCACCAAACTTCTAACTTCCCTCGAGTTTAAAGTTGAAAAAGTAAGCAACGAAATGCTTCGGGTTACTGCACCAACCCATCGATTGGATATCCAAGTTGGGGTTGCAGATCTTCTTGAAGATATCGCACGGCTGTACGGCTACGATAAGTTTCCTGAAACCAGCCTTTCAGAGCAATTACCACCGGTTTTGATCGATCCAGAACTTGATTTTGAACGCAAAATAAAAGACACACTCGTTCACCTTGGGTTGCAAGAAACGATTGCCTACTCGCTAACATCACCCGAAGCAGAATCTGCTTTTCTAGAATCCTCGAAGCCAGCTTATGTAACATTGCTTAATCCTATCAGTAGCGAACGCACCGTTATGCGCCAAAGCTTGATGGCAAGCATTGTCTCTCTGGCCCAAGCCAACCTGAAACACACCGAATGCGTCAAGCTTTTCGAAGTGGGCAAAGTTTATCAAAAAGTGAGTGGCCAAGCATTGCCTGCAGAGCCCTACAAACTGGCGATTGCAATTTGTGGTCCGCGAAACAAACCCTTCTGGGTGGAAGACTCCTCGGGCAAAAACAATTTGAATTTCTATGATTTGAAAGGCATTGTCGAAGGGCTTGCCTCGGGAGTTCATCTGGAAAAGGTTTCCTTCAAACCAGGCAACCACCCTGCCCTTCATCCGGGCAAATCCGCAGCTCTGCTAATTCGTGACAAAGTTGCAGGAATGTTTGGAGTCTTGCATCCTAAGCTTGCATCCACCCTTGGGCTGGATAATCACGAAATAATCGCTGCAGAGTTCGACTTGCTCACTCTGGCCTCAGGCCTGCCTGTAAGATATTTGTCCAAGCCAGTCTCTCGCTTCCCTGCTGCGCTTAGGGATATTGCTGTGGTCGTTGATCAATCCATCACAGGCCAAACCGTTACCGCCGAAATTCAGGCTGCAGGGGGCAATGTTCTTAAAGTTGCAAGGCTATTTGATATTTATCAAGGAGATCGAGTTCCCGCAGGAACCAAAAGTCTTGCTTTTGCCCTTAGTTACCAGGCTGATGATCGCACGCTTAACGACAAAGAAGTTGACAAGCTGCACAAGAAAATTGAAGACAGGCTAAAGCATGTGCTGAAAGCCCAGATTCGTGGAAAAGAAGTTTAATTGATAACCACCATGCTAAAGGGGGTTAACGAGTATGAGCTCCCCAGATCCTGAAAAATCAAACCCTGAAGTCAATGTAGGCGACTTCCTAATGTCCCTCATGCGCAGCAAATTGATGGACAAGGTGGAAGTTGTTGTTCTTTATAACAACCTTGATAAAACCATCCGAAGCGAGCCCAACCTCATCGCAGAATACTTGGTTAAGGCAGGAAAGATCACCCGATTTCAATCAGAGCGAATATTAAAAGGTAAATCCCGTGGCTTGGTAATGAAAGATTACCAAGTGCTTTCTGTTCTTGGCAGAGGCGGAATGAGCACCGTTTACCTCGCTAGAAAAAATGATGACAAATTAAACTTCGTTAGCATGAAGGTGCTTCGAAATCTTAAAACCGAAAGGCAAGACAGACTTATCGCCCGGTTTAAAAGAGAATTTTACATCGCCCAAAAACTTGATCACCCCAACGTCGTGAAAGTTTTCAGCCTAGAAGATTTCGCCGGGCTCAACTATATGCTCATCGAATTCATCCAAGGCAAATCACTCCAAAAAATCATCGACGAATCCGGCGCAATTTCTCAGGATCTTGCAATCAAGTTAATGCGCCATACTTTGACGGCTCTTGCTCATTGCCATCAACACGGTGTTATCCACCGCGATATCAAGCCTTCAAATATCATGGTAACCCCTGAAAACCAAGCCAAGTTGTTTGACTTTGGGTTGGCATTTGTCCAAGGTGAAAAAGATGAGGACCTTAAAATTATCGGCGGCAAGGGCTACATTGTAGGCACCATGGATTATATTGCACCGGAGCAATCCTATAACTCCGTCGAGATCGATGGCAGAGCCGACCTATATGGATTGGGGTGCACTTTTTATCATGCCTTAACCGGAAAACTACCTTACCCAGGCTTGGAGAAGAAAGATAAAATCAAAGCTCAACGCAGTAAGGAAAAATCCGAACCCATTACAAATTTCCGCTCCGATCTTTCCGATTGGTTTGTGGAATTGGTCGAACGCATGATGAACAAGTCTAAAGATAACAGGCCCGATTCTGCAATGACTGTTCTTCTCGAACTCGATCTGATGACACCCCCTCCTCTTCCAGACTGGGTAGATTCCGAATACGATGAAGACTAAAGAAATCCCCTTTTTGATTACAAAATGTTAAGCAGTAACGTGAATTCGTAATTTAGCGACTCGAGGTAATGAAGAATTCAAAGGATTTTGATATTTTCTCAGTTTATCGATTGCTGATTGTCTTAATACAGAATATATTATTAGAACAATTTGGTGAGTTTCTTATCCAGAGTGGCAGAGGGATTAGGCCCGTCGAAGCCACAGCAACCGGTCGAAGCGTTTATTCGCAACGATGCTGGTGCTACCTCCTACCCGGGTTTGCCGGGAGAGATAAGAAGTGACGTAATGCACGCCCCTTTTTTATCTCCAAGCCTAAATATCCTCCTCTGGAAAAGACTGCCAATTTTAATGCAGGTTATTGTCCTGCGTACACGGAGGAAAGACAAGTGTCTTCCAGTTTTGTAAAAGGCATGAAGTGCCGTTTGTGTGGCAAATTATATCCCGTAACCCCTGTCAATTTCTGCCAGGACGATTTCGGCCCATTGGAAATCGATTACGACTATGAAGGCCTAAAAGGCGTTCTTACCAAAGAAAAATTAGAAGCCCGCACTTTCAACATGTGGCGCTATCAAGAACTGCTTCCGATCGATGGAGAACCCACCGTTGGATTGCATGTTGGGGGCACGCCATTAATTCGAGCAGACCGTCTGGCAAAAGAAATCGGGGTCAAGAATCTGTGGATAAAAAATGATGCAGTCAACTTCCCCACCCTTTCCTTCAAGGATCGTGTGGTTGCAGTTGCATTAAGCAAAGCCCGTGAGTTTGGTCTGCAAACCGTAGGTTGCGCCTCTACCGGAAATCTCGCTAACAGTGTTGCAGCCAATGCTGCAGCAGCTGGAATGCAAAGCTATATTTTTATTCCCTCCGATCTTGAAAAAGCCAAGGTGATGGGGACCTCGGTTTATGGCGCCAAGGTTGTTAAAGTGCGTGGCACCTACGACGAAGTAAACAGGCTTTGCACTCAAGTGGCGTTTAAGTATGGCTGGGGATTTGTGAACATCAATCTCCGCCCATTTTATGCCGAAGGTTCTAAATCCATGGGCTTTGAAATTGCAGAGCAACTAGGCTGGCGAACTCCCCAGCATGTGGTCAGCCCGATGGCTGGTGGCGCACTTGTTGGTAAAGTCAGCAAGGCCTTCCAAGAACTTTACAAGATCGACCTTCTTAAGCAGGAACCCTCCACTAAGTTTTATGGTGCACAAGCCACAGGCTGTAACCCAATCAGTGGAGCAGTAAAAAACGGCTGGGAATCGCATCGCCCTGTCCGAAAACCAAACACCATTTGCAAATCCCTCGCCATTGGCGACCCTGCAGATGGCTACTTCGCTGCAAAGCTTATTCGCGAAAGCGGTGGCTGGGCCGAAGATGTTTCCGATGATGAAATCAGGGAAGGTATGCTTTTACTTGCAAAAACTGAAGGCGTGTTTGCTGAAACTGCAGGTGGAGTTACTGTCGCAACCGCTCGCAAATTGGTCGAGCAAGGCCGTATTCCCAAAAATGAAGAAATCGTTCTCCTCATTACAGGCAATGGTCTTAAAACTCAGGATTCCCTTACGACTCAACTAGGCGAACCTGTTACCATTGGAACCTCGCTCGATGAGTTCGTAGCCACCATGGAAAACACCCAAGAACCTGTTCTTGCGTAATCCTCTATTATCTGGCTTCTTTTAACATGCGGGCTTTTCCGCCGGAAGGTATTTATGGCAGTTAAAATTCAAATCCCTACTCCACTCCGACCTCATGCGGGCAATCTCGCTTCGATTGAAGTTAGTGCCAACACCGTAGGCGAAGCACTTGGCGAACTTTGTAAACTTCACCCAGCAATGGAACAACGGTTGTTCGATAATGGCCAGTTGCGCAGATTTGTAAACATCTTTATCAATGACGAAGATATGCGATACCTCGAAAACCTTGCCACCCCTGTAAAAGATGGCGACGAAGTAGCAATTATCCCGGCAGTAGCAGGAGGTTAAAATGGCGGACAACGAAGACATGGACGAAATGGAAGATATGGACGAAAACAGCATTGAAGTTCCGGAAGGAACTGCAATTTTCCCTGAGATTCCTGATCAGGTCGGAGCAAATCCCCTGCTTTTGAGCCTTCTACATTTTGTTGTTTTCATCGCTGGTTCGGATGAGAACATTTGTAATCAGCAGGCTGGTGCTGCAATCTTGGATCAAGTTGCAACCTACCTTCAGCGCTTAAATGCCAAAGAAGTTGCTAGGCTTAAAGAAGACCTTGCAGTTCTTGCTGCATTTGCTCGCGAAGAAAAATGGGGCGGCGGAACCGTCGAAGTTCTCGATACCTTCCTTGACGACATGGGTGTAGGAGATGGCGAATGATCGACTTCAAGTCTATTGATCGCTATAGCAGGCAAATGCGCTTTCACGGGGTGGGCGAAGAAGGGCAACGAAAGCTCTTAGCTTCCAAAGTCACCCTGTGCGGGTGCGGCGCCCTTGGCACCGTGCTTGCCAATAACCTGGCTCGGGCAGGCGTTGGCTCCATCAAGGTTGTTGATCGCGATTTTATCGAGCCCAGCAATCTTCAGCGTCAAGTGCTTTTCGATGAAAACGATGTCACCGAAAACCTTCCCAAAGCTGAAGCTGCTGCTCGTAAACTTCGTGCAATTAATTCTTCAATTAACATCGAATCTGTCGTCACCGATATCGATCGCACCAATATCGAATCACTTTGTGAAGGCGCAGATCTTATTCTTGATGGCACCGATAACTTTGAAATCCGTTATCTCATCAACGATATTGCGGTCAAATATAACAAGCCATGGGTTTATGGTGGTGTGATTGGTAGCAATGGTATGACGATGACCATTATCCCCAATCAAACTCCTTGTCTTCGTTGTGTGTTTGAAGCTGCGCCCTCACCCGGCTCTGCTGATACTTGCGAAACTGCGGGCGTACTTGGGCCCGTGGTAAACATCATTGCAAGCATGCAAGCCACTGAAGCCATCAAGATTCTTTCAGGCAAACCTGAAACCATCAACAAAGAACTCGTGCAGATTGATGTTTGGGAAAATACCTATCGCAGGGTAAAGATTGCTCCGCTTCTAGGTAAGGTTGATTGCCCATGCTGCAAGCATCGAAAATTCGAATGGATTGATGGCGAGTTCGGTTCGCAAACCACAAGTTTGTGTGGCAGAAACGCTGTTCAAATTTCCAATCGTACTCCTAACAAACTTAAGTTTGAAGATATGGCTGCTCAACTTAAAACCTTGGGCGATGTAAGCTTCAACAAGTTTATGCTTAAATTTAATGCTGAAGACTGTGAGTTCACCGTTTTCCCCGATGGGCGGGCTATCATTAAAGGTACAAGCGATATAGACAGGGCAAAGACGCTTTATGCCCGTTACATCGGACACTAATTTAAACGCCCAGATGAGCTGTACATGATTTATCTCGATAATGCTGCAACGAGTTTCCCCAAGCCTGAATCGGTTTATAAGGCCATAGATCGCTTTGCACGCGAAGATATGGCAAACCCAGGCCGTGCTGGCCATAAAATGGCACTTGCAGCTGAACGAGTTCTCGATGATTGCAGACATCGGCTCAATCAGCTTTTTAAAGGTTCTGCGCCCGAACGCTTTATTTTCACCCTTAATTGCACCGATGCCCTTAACATGGCGTTTAAAGGCCTTTTAAATGAAGGCGATCATGTTATTACGACCAACCTTGAACATAACAGCATCAGTAGGCCCCTGCGTATCATGGAACTCGCAGGCAAAATCTCTGTCACAAAAATTAATGCTGATTCTCAAGGCTTCATCGATCCAGAACAAATCAAAAATGCAATCGGCCCCAAAACCCGACTTGTTGCACTTACCCATGCAAGCAATGTTCTAGGCACCATTCAGCCCATCACCGAAGTGGGTACGATATGCAGAGAAAAAAACATCATCTTTCTGGTTGATGGAGCACAAACTGCTGGCGTGATTCCTATTGATATTAAAGCTCAAAAAATCGATCTCCTAGCTTGCCCTGGGCACAAGTGCCTTTTTGGCCCCACTGGTACAGGCTTTCTTTATTCAGGGGAGCGCGTTGCTCTTCGTACTTGGAGAGAAGGTGGAACCGGAGGCGACTCTTCAACCGAAACACAACCCAAGGAAATGCCGTACCATCTTGAAGGTGGCACACCTAATGTTCTTGGCATCGCAGGCCTTGCTGCTGGCTTGGCTTGGGTTGATCAAGAAGGCATGAACAACATTCATCACAGAGAAACCAAGCTTGTTGAAAAGCTCCGAAGCAATCTTAAAGAAATTCCCGGAGTTACTGTTTTTGGAAGTGATGACCTTAGCCGCACGGTTGCAACTGTTTCTTTTCAGTCGGAATCACTTGCTGCACCTGAAATAGGCAGTATTCTTGATGAGGCCTTTAACATAGCTGTAAGACCGGGCTTGCATTGCTCGCCGTATATCCACAAATCGATCAACACTTTCCCAGATGGTTCGGTTCGAATCAGCCCCGGTGCATTTAATACCGAAAGCGACATCGACCAGATAATCGCAGCTCTTAAAGAAATCCTCTCCCTTTAATCACTTGGAAAGCACCCACAGTTTCCAAGCACCTAGCAGGTTCTTAGCTGCGATGCCTGAAGAATCCAGCGCTTGTTCTGCTGATTTTGCATCGCCATTCTCTTCTGGGATAAACCCTTTCAAGAAATCAGCAAGCTTTGAAGATTGTGGCCCAAAAGCGATAAACTCCATCACACTGGCTTGAAGTAAAGGTGTAGCCTCAGCATCTGAACCATTCCAGATTTCGCCCACAGAGGAAACTTTACGGGCAATAATCTGCACTTTTCTTCTATCATTTTGCACAGATTTATTGTTACCTCCCTGAACCCGCCAGTGAACCGCCCTGCCAAAGCCATCAACCACCCAATCAGGCAATGGTGTCTTTTCTCCAGCTTTTGAGCGAAGCAAGGCCCCGCCCATCTCTTTATAAGCCTGAAATTCAGAACTACTAAAATCTTTGGGCTTGGTTGGGCCTGAAGCCATATAAGGCACGCCCTCTAGAAGACCAAATGACCCATGATCATCACTGCTAGGCGAGCGTTTTTCTACCCTTCGAACAAAGGCAACAAACTGCTCCCGTTCTGGCATGATGAACACCATGAGTTTACCATTCCAAGGAGCATTATCTTCCTTATAACCAACGCTTTTTGCTGCATTGTCGTAGTACTTTTCAAGATTCGAAGTAATGTCCTTTGCCTTTGATTCAGCAGTCTTAGGCAGCATTAGAATGATTTTATTTGATTCAAAAACAGCAGATGGGCCTGCATTTAGCTTATCCCAAACACTTTTAGCGATCTCCTTGGTTGCTTCAGGCTTTTTAGCTGCATCTTGCGCCAGAACAATGCAAGAAACACAAATACCAATCACCAACGTAGTTAAAAATCTCATGCTTGCCTCGTAGTAATCGCCTAAATGTTCCAATTGGATTTGTCTTAATTACCTAAATGATGATAAATTAATAGTAGGTGTTTGAACATCTTATTCCATGAAGGATTCTTGCAATGAAACAATCCATGCTTTTCCTCTCCGGCCTTTTAATTTCGTTACAACTTGCTTGCGCTGTAAAGGCTCAGGGCGCGGATAGTTCCAAAGTGGTCAAAGTAGAAATCTCCAAAGACCCATCTACCACTGCAGAAGAAAAATTCGTCGTAATAACTCTTTCTGTAGAACCAGGGTATCACCTTTATGCGAACCCCGTAGTAAACCCTGATTTGGCATCCGTGCAAACCAGCGTCGGAATCAAATCCGAAGGCAAAACGGTCACTGCCAAAGTAGAATACCCTGCAGGTAAACTTGTAAAGGATGATGTTGTAGGCGATTACTCCACTTACGAAGGAACCGTAAAAATCAAATTACGAGTTGCAGTTCCAAGGAATCAAACCGCCCCTCTGGAAGTTGTGGTAAAATACCAAGCTTGCTCTAAAAAATCCTGCCTCGCCCCTGCTGTAGCTACTCTGCAGCTTCCCTAATCAAAAACTGGAATTGTCATGAACTTGCGAAATGCCTGCGCATTGCTTGCGTTTTTATTTTTACTTCAACCAGCATTGGGCGAAGAAAAAGGTAAACCCAATCGGCTTGCAAAAGAAGCTAGCCCCTACCTTAGGCAACACGCACACAACCCGGTCGACTGGTACCCTTGGGGCGAAGAAGCTTTCAAAAAAGCCAAAGCCGAAAAAAAACTCGTCTTCCTTTCCATTGGCTACAGCGCATGCCACTGGTGCCATGTCATGGAAAAAGAATCTTTTTCAAACGCGGTTATCGCAAAAATTCTGAACGACAATTTTGTCTGCATCAAGGTTGATCGAGAGGAAAGGCCGGATATCGATCATGCCTATTTAACATCGCTAAATGTACTTGGGGCAAAGGGGCGGCTGGCCTTTATCGATGTTTCTTTTGCCTGACGCCAAGCCTTTTTTTGGTGGAACATACTGGCCACCTTTCGACAAAGAGGTTCAAGGTCAGAGCATGCGCGGCTTTAAATCAGTGCTGGAAGGAATCCTTAATGTTTATAAAACCGAGCAGAAAAATGTTGAGGAACAAGCAGAGAAATTAGCCACCTCAACTCGAAGGGTTTTGCTTGGAGAAACCGTTGGGTTGGCTCTTATCCCGCTCGATAAAGCCTTGGTGAATGCATCTGTTGAAGCTGTTCAGGAAGGCTTTGATCCTAAATATGGTGGGTTTGGTTCACAAGCCAGAAACTTCCAAGGGCCGAAATTTCCAACACCTTGCTACCTCAAGCTTTTGCAGCGCGAACAAGGCAACGATGCCACAGGCAACGTTAAATCAATCGTTTCCTTCACTCTTGATCAAATGGCTTTGGGTGGCATTTTTGATCACCTCGGTGGCGGATTCCATCGCTACACGGTCGAACCTTCTTGGACTATCCCTCACTTCGAAAAAATGCTTTACGACAATGCGCAACTCTGCGAGGCATATTCTAGGGCGCTTTTTAACAACAAAAATCCACTTTACGAGCAGGCTCTTAATTCCACTTGTGCTTTTATCCTACGCGAAATGACATCCCCAGAAGGTGGGTTTTACTCTGCTCTCGATGCGGATAGCGATGGCGAAGAGGGCAAGTTTTATGTTTGGACAGATAAAGAATTAGCCGAAGTACTTAAAGAAAAATCCGATCTTGAACTCTTTAAAACAACCTACGCCAGAGAACCTAATTTCGAAGAAAAATTCTTCATTTTAAGGCGGTCGATGTTGCCCGATAAACTGGCACTCAGCCAAAAAACATCTCTCGAAAAATTAGAGGGCTCGCTTGATGCCTCACGAAAAAAACTTCTCGCCCTTAGAAACAATCGCATCAGGCCTTTTTTAGACACCAAGATTCTAACCGGTTGGAATGGCCAGATGATCGCTGGCCTTGCAATGGCTTCCAAAGCTCTTAATGAACCTGCCTACTTAAAAGCTGCGGAGAAGGCTTCTGATTTTATTTTAAACAATCTACAACAGGCAGATGGCAGATTGATGCGAAGTTTTGGAGCGGTTCCTGGCGAAAAGGCACAGGCCAAAATCCTCGCTTATCTTGACGACTATGCTTATCTCGTCCATGGGTTGCTAACCATATACGAAATCAATGGCGACAAAAAGCGGCTCGCTCAAGCTGTCGAATTGAACGAAAAAATGATTAAACATCATGGCAAACAAGGCACGGGACCATTCTTTCAGACTTCCGAAGAGCACGAAAAACTTTTCGCCCGCTCTATCGATCAATACGATGGCGCACAACCTTCCGCCAATAGTGTTGCATTAAGTAACTTGGTAAAACTATCAAAGTACACTCAGGACACAAAACACATGAAAGTCGCAGAAGACTCATTTAAAGGATTGGTAATGCGTTTAAAAATGCAACCTTCATCTTCCACTGCGTTAGCCACAGCCTTGGCCGAGTTTCTTGAAGCACAGCCAAAAAAATAATATCATTACGATGCAGGAAAGTTGTTCAGTTCAAGAAATTCTTTTTTCCAATGATAGTGGTCTAATAGGCCAATTGGGTTTCGATTTAAAATAAAATAGGCAACATAAAGTGCTTCAATTGAGGCTAATCCGTTTTCTGGATCGGTTCCGTGCTTCGAGGATCTTGGATAGGCTGTTTTATATTGGCTCAAGGATCTGGGGGGAATCGACTCAAAATGTCTTTCCATATTACCCGCATTTCGCCAACTCCCATCTAATAATAATATTCCTTTGTCATTATCTGCCAGGGAAAGTGGAGGTCCCTCCGCAGAAAGACGAATATAATTAGGTAAACTTAAAGTTTTTTTAAAAGGATAATTCAACAAGACAATGCCGGCCCTTCCCTTTAGCGGTAGCACCGAACATTTCTTAGCTTTTTCCTTTACGCTACGAATTATTACGGTATCGGGAAATACATCCATCGGCCTTAATCCTATGATTTAAATTTGATCCTTAATCGACCTAAGCCTAACATACTGATTAGTATAGAAGATCCCTAAATCAGGAAAGATGAATCATGAAAGTCGAATTACGCTATTGTTCCAAGTGAAACTATGAACCGCAGGCTGTCAGTTTGACAGCAAAATTACTGGAACATTTCAAAATGCAGGTTCTCGAAATGAAATTAATTCCATCAAGTGGTGGTTGTTTTGAGTTGACCGCAAATGGAAAACTGCTTTACTCAAAACTATCTGAAGGGAAGTTCCCTAATGAAGAGTTAATTTTGAAACAATTAGAAGCACTGATGACTGAAGTTAAATAAGGAGAGGCATGTTTAGTTTTTTTGGTCGTAAGAAAAGATTGACCGACTACGCTTCCTGTGCTGGCTGAGCGGGGAAACTTTCGCCAGGGGGGATTTCGCAGGTTCTGCAAAATGTGCCCCGATCTAAAGACCCGAATTTGCTGGTGGGTACCGAAACTCACGATGACGCAGGCGTTTTCAAGCTAACAGATGAAATCGCTTTAGTCCAAACCGTGGATTTCTTTCCCCCTGTGGTCGATGATCCGTATCTATATGGCCAAATTGCAGCTGCCAATGCCCTTTCTGATGTTTATGCCATGGCTGGCATTCCTAAAACTGCTTTAAACCTTGTTGCCTACCCCGATGATGAAGATCCACAATTAACTTGGCTGGGAAAAATCTTAGAAGGTGGAGCCGAAAGATGTATGGCCGCTGGGGCAGTTATAGTAGGTGGCCACACCATCCGAGACAAAGAAATAAAATTCGGGCTTTCCGTCACAGGCATTGTTCATCCAGATAAAGTACTTACCAATGCTGGGGCCAAACCTGGGGATAAACTAGTTCTTACCAAGCCGTTGGGGACTGGGTTTGTAACCACTGCACACAAGGCAAACGCCTGCCCGGAAAATCTTTTTAAGGCGGCATGCTTAAGCATGGTTCAACTAAATAAAGTGGGTGCGGATGCACTGCAGAATCTACACCCGCATGGCTTGACCGATATCACTGGCTATGGTTTTGCAGGCCATGCGTTGGAAATGGCGCTTGGAAGCAACACCACTCTTGTTTTTGAATTACAAAAACTCCCTCGCTTCAATGGGATTGAAACCCTGATTTCAAAACGCTTTTTCACCCGTGCAAGCAAAACCAATCGAGAATATATTCTGCCCCATCTCCGAGTCGAAGGAAATCCTGATACGGTTTCAATGGAACTGACTTTGGATGCCCAAACCTCGGGCGGATTGCTGGTTAGCCTGCCTAAAGAAGAAGTGCCTCTATTTATAAAAGCTGCTCTGGCCAACGGGGCGATTTGCGCGGTGGAAGTAGGCGAAGTTCAGGCTAAAGGATCGCATCACCTAGTTTTCAAACCTTAATTTGAAGGCATTCCCTTAAGCCTTTTCAACACCGTTGCCGCTGTTTCCCGCATTTCTTTTGCAGTGTCCTTGGTCAGGCTTTCCACCTTTTTCACAACTTCATCATCTGAAAGTTCAGGCCCCCAACGGCCCAAGGTTTCGACAGCAGCAAGCCTTACTTCCAGTGCAGAATCATTCACACAGGCAAGCACCGCAGCTTGCACCACTTTAAAATCTTTTTGCAACTTTGCTCCAATGCTTCCTAGGCAATGCAAGATTATAGATCTAACTGCAGCATCACGGTCTTTAAGTGCGGTCACCATCGATTTCCAGGCAGGATAGGCAAAACTTTCCTGACTATCAAGCGCGATTGAAACTGCAATTTTCAAGTCTTTCGGAGTGCCTTCATCCATCAACAGTAATGCCAATTTTTCTGCAATTCGCCCACCCGCCTCGCCCCCCATCATCGAAATTGCATTGGCAGCAGGAAGCCTCAACTCCAATGGCATTTTTGCATCTTGAACCGTCTGCAAAAGCACGGGAATCGATTCCACATCTTTCAAATTGCCCAAAGCTAGAAACGCAAACGATTTTGATATGATGTCTGCAGTTGCATCAGAAGCCAGAATCCGCAAATCAGATGCCGCACCCTTGGCTTCGGGCCCTAATCTTCGCAGCGCATCCGCCGCAGCAACCCTCAACCCAGTGTCTTTTTGTTCAATAGCCAAAATCAATGCTGGAATTGCAGGCGCTGATTCTGGAACTATTTTACCAAGTGCTGACGCTGCAATTTCTTTTACTCTTATCGATTTATCTTTTTCAAGTGCTTCTTTCAGGGCTTCTGCTGCGTACTGCCTCGTTGCTGACGATTTGGCTTTTTCCGCCATCTTTAATGCCACCCGGGTCATCGATAACGCTGCAGTTTCTCGCAACTTATCTTCTGGATCATTTTTTAAAACCAACATCATTGCAGGAAGAATTCTATTATCCAACGAGTTTGCCATTAATTCCAAGGCAATCAGCCCTGCCCTTCTTGATCGTGATGATTTTTCTTTTTCGGCCTCAGAAAGCTTATCGTAGCCGGGATCAACTTTTAGCAGGCCCTCCCATTCTGAAAGTTTTTTGCCCTGAAATACTGGCTCTTCCTGAAAAGCTAAGATGGGATTGCCAAGCATTGCCAAGGCAAACAGCATAAACACTGGAATTATCACTTTAAATTGCTTGGGAACTGACATTCTGCATCTCCCGATATAAAGGCCTTTGGAAACCTTCTTGACGGATCTCTTTCACTTCCTGCACTCTATCATAACTATATGCTTGACTTAACCATAGTTTCTAAATAAGAATTGATGTCGGATACACTTTTTAGGGTATCATTGCCCGGGACAGGCGTCTTGGGCTTTTTTCTTGTGTGTGTTTTTTTCATGGGGCAATCCCTTTCCTTTTTAAGATATGGTGAACTAGTATGCCTTGCACCTGTGTTGTTGGACTTCAATGGGGTGATGAGGCCAAGGGTAAAGTCGTTGATGTCCTTACCGATCATCACGATATCGTGGTCCGTTATAATGGCGGCCCCAACGCTGGCCATACCGTTATGACCGGTAATAAAACTTTCAAGCTTTCAATTCTACCCACGGGAGTCATCCGCCCCGAAGTGATATCAATCATAGGCAATGGCGTGGTCATCAACCCCACGAGGCTTCGTGAAGAAATTTCACAACTTCTTAAAAACGATATTGATATTGGTAAGAGGTTGGTAATCAGCGATCGAGCTCATGTGATTTTCCCCTATCATGTTGAACAGGAAAAAATTACTGAATCAAAGCAGGGCCAAGGCATCGGAACCACTGGCAGAGGCATTGGGCCTTGTTACCAAGATAAAGTTGGTAGAGTGCACGCTATTCGAACAGGCGAACTCACCCAGCATACCCATCTAAAAGAGCGCCTTGATTCTGTTGTTGATTTCAAAAATAAGCTGCTGCGTGGCTTCAATCATGATGCGGTTCAGTTTGATGCTTCAAAGCTTGCTGATGAATTCCATGAGCATGGTCAGTTTTTGAAACCACATCTCACCAACACCGTCACTTTGCTTCATCAAGAATTTAAAGCTGGAAAAAACATTTTATTTGAAGGCGCCCAAGGCAGTCTCCTTGATGTCGATCATGGTAGTTTCCCCTTTGTAACTAGTTCCAATAGTATCACCGCGGGAATTGGTTCGGGTTCAGGCTTGCCTTCCAGATACGTGACCAAAGTCATTGGTATCCTTAAAGCCTATACGACTCGCGTTGGTAAAGGTCCCTTCCCCACAGAACTTGATGACGGCCCTGATGGTTTAGGCGAACGCATTCGAAAAATCGGCAAGGAATATGGCACTGTAACAGGCAGGCCCAGACGCTGTGGTTGGTTCGATGCTGTTGCTGCAAGGCATTCTTCCATGATCAATGGGGTGGACGAAATTTGCGTCATGCTTTTGGATGTGCTTGCTGGGTTTTCAGAATTGAAAATCGCAACCGCATACGAACTTGATGGCGACCGCATCACCTATTTCCCGACGGATGCCAGAGAGCTTGAGCGTTGCAAACCTATTTATGAGACCCTGCAAGGTTGGAATGAACCATTGACTACTGCCTCAAAGCTTTCGGATTTACCTACCGCTGCAAGAAAATATGCTGATAGAATCGGTGATATTCTTGAGCTTCCTGTTAAGCTTATATCTGTTGGCCCAGAAAGGTCTCAGACGATTTTCACTGGTCGGGTATAAAACGACTATAGTTGCGGGAGTGCCTTATTTGACTAGGTCTCAGACTATTCAGAAAACTTCTATCATGGATTCCCCTTTGGGAGAGTTCGATCCCTCTAGGCTACCCGCACATATTGCAATCATCATGGATGGTAATGGTCGATGGGCTAAGCTTAAGGGCTTACCACGGGTTGAAGGCCATGCGCAAGGCATGCAAACTGTCAGAACCATTGTTGAAGAATGTTCCCGCATTGGCATACACCAACTCACCCTTTTTTGTTTCAGCAGTGAGAACTGGAAAAGGCCTCAGCCTGAACTTGATTTCCTCATGCAACTTCTTGAATGCTATCTGGTTCAAGAAAGGCCTCTTCTTTTAGAAAAGAATATCCGTTTCAGCACTATCGGCAGAAAAGAAATGCTGCCTATTTCTGTCCAGCATGAAATCGATGAAACGATCAGAGTTTGCAGGGATAACACGGGGATGGGGTTATGCTTGGCGATCAATTACGGCGGCAGACAAGAAATCGTTGATGCCGTCCAAAAGATCGCATCACTTATCAAAGATGGTTCAATTTCCGTCAATAGTATTGATGAATCAGTAATTTCTTCTTCGCTAAACACCAGCGGTATGCCCGACCCAGACCTCCTCATTCGTACTGCGGGCGAAATGCGTGTCAGTAATTTTTTACTCTGGCAGATTTCTTATGCCGAGATATGGGTAACTGAAAAGCCCTGGCCCGACTTCGATATTGCAACCTTGCACGCATCCTTAAGTGATTATTCCAAACGGGAAAGACGCTTCGGAGGCCTCAAAAGTTGATGCCCGCCCCAATTATTTCTACTATTCTTATTTCTCCTTTTTCTGGAATCAGCATTCCATGAGAAAAAGAATCATCGTTGGTATTTTGCTTGTTGGTGCGATGTCTAGCGCTTTGGTAGCTGACCTTTTTCTTGCACCATGGTACCCTTTTTTACTGCTCATTTGTGTTAGCGGTGGCTTTTTAGCTACCAGAGAATTACTTGATCTCTTCAAAAATCCTGATCTCACCCCTAGCAAGAATCTTCTCATGCTGGCAGTTTCTGCGATTCTTATTTCAAACTGGATTCCCCACTCTAATTTCCTTCCTTCTGCATATCATTCTTGGCAGATAACCGGGGGCACTGCGATTGCTTTTTACTTCCTTCTTATCCTGATAGAAATGTTTAAATTCCGCACCCCAGGCGTTAGTACAAATAATCTTTCTCTCTCTGCTTTTATCATTGCTTATCTGGGCCTTTTACCTAGCTTCTTAATCCAACTCCGATGGATAGGATCTGAGATTAGCCCGTACATAGGTCTTTATTGCCTAGGCATTACCATCACCGTAACCAAGTGCTGCGATATTGGAGCGTACTTCACTGGAAAGCTTTTCGGCAGGCATCTGATGACCCCCTTGCTAAGCCCCAAGAAAACTTGGGAAGGGTTTGTCGGTGGCATTTTATTCTCTGCTGGGATCGCTTTTATTTGGACTAAATTTTTCCCAAATACGCCTCTTTGCTGTACCCTTGCATCTATTGCTTTTGGCGTTATCATTGGATTAGGTGGTGTTTTTGCTGACCTCGTCGAAAGCCTTATTAAACGCGATCTCAGCACTAAAGATGCTTCCCAAGTAATTCCAGGCTTTGGCGGCATTCTTGACCTACTCGATTCTCTTTTATTAATCGGGCCGATTGCCTGGCTTTTTTTCCTTTACTAAATCAGGAACTCTGAATGATAGACTTAGCCATCCCTCTTGATAGCAGAGAAGAATCCGTTCTCCTTTCCGGCAATAGGGATCAATTCTTGAAAGAAATCAGACAGGCCTTGGATATGCAAGTCTTAGGTCGGGGCGATCAACTTCTTTTCAAAGGAACCCAGGAACAAATCGATCAGGCTTCAAGAATTATTTCTCGCATGCGCGAAAGCCTTAGACATGAGGGAAATCTTTCTTTGGAAGAAGTTCGGACTATTATCGAAGTGGTTCATTCCGGGGGCGACAGAATCAGCCCTGCGCATAACTCCGAAAAGCTCCCCGATTCTGTAGGCAAATTCCTCCGCCCCAGAACCGATGGGCAAGCCATTTATGTCAAAGCCATGCTTGACAATGATCTTACTGTTTGCGTTGGACCTGCAGGCACAGGCAAAACTTGGCTAGCAGTTGCAATGGCGGTCAGCAATTTGAGACAGGGTTTAATCAAAAAAATTGTTCTTGTCAGGCCCGCAGTCGAAGCGGGTGAACGACTTGGCTTTCTACCAGGCGATATTGCAGCCAAAGTAAATCCGTATCTACGCCCCCTTTTCGATGCACTTAATGACATGATGGACCCCGATCAAGTTAAACGATATCTCGAAAACGATATCATCGAAATCGCACCTCTTGCTTACATGCGCGGGCGAACCCTCAACCAAGCTGTCATCATTATGGATGAAGCCCAGAACACCACCGTTTCACAAATGAAAATGTTTCTTACTCGAATGGGTTATGGCTCAAAAGTTATCGTTACCGGGGATATAACCCAGGTCGATTTACCCCCACACACTAAAAGCGGATTAACAGATGCATTGAACCGTTTGAAAAATATTGATAGAATTAAGATAATACATTTAGGCGAAGCTGATATAGTTCGAAACCCTCTTGTTCAAAAAATTCTGAATGCATATGAAGAGGATAAACCCCGCAAGCATGATGGCGAATAGTGTAGATCTATCACAGAATTACTTAATAAACCTGAAAGCATGATGCTACAAGAACCGACCCAAGATAATCAAGACTCCCCAACCAACAAAGGCAATTCATTACCGCCTTTGCTTTTTGATTCATTCAAAACCATTTCTCTTGACGACCTCGACAAAATGAAACTGCTTGGTCGGTTTGATTCAAAGTTTGTTTTCCACCGATCCAAGCTTGAATCTATTATTAGTCAAATGGCTTCCGACTACCATGTCCTGAAAATCAGAGACCAGACTGTTTTTCATTACGAAAGCACCTACCTCGACACGGATGATTTCAAGCTTTACTTAATGCACCATAATGGCAAACCCGAAAGAATCAAAGTTCGCTGGCGCAAGTACACCGACATCCAGAAAGTTTTCTTTGAAGTAAAGTGTAAGACCTCCAGAAAGAAAACAGAAAAAATTCGTACAGAAGAGTCCGCTGTTCTATCTGAATTGAACCAAGCACAGAGTGAACTCATTGCATCACTTGGTTACCAAGATTATTGCCTAAAACCAAAAATCACCATTTCTTATGATCGTATCACAATGGTATCCAAGTCAGAAAACATCAAAGTAACACTTGACATGAATATTAGATTTGAAAATATGGTGGAAGCAAAAGATCTTCCACACCTTGTTGTTGCAGAAGTTAAAAGCAGGCGCATAACCCCAAAATGCCTCTTTATTGAAGCCATAAAAAAACTTGGAATCAGGCAGGGATCATTTAGCAAGTATGCAACAGGCACCGCAATCCTTGAATTGGTCAAACACAACGCCTTTAAACCTGAACTCCTTTTGATTTCAAAAATAAGCAAGGAAACAAATGAATTTTGAAGAGCCAGTACTTAGTGCCCAAGTCTATTTTGGGGGATCCCGTTTAGCAGAATTCGGGTTCCGTTTCGCACTGAACGCCCTTGTGATTTTTCTGCTCGTCAGAATCATTTATTACCCTAGACATAGGAACAAAGATT